>JAHEKG010000024.1 GCA_024638475.1 Rhodospirillales bacterium
TGATAACGAGGCGCAACTCCGAGCTGCCTGGCAAGAATTGGCCACGGACACTGCCCTTCTAGAGTCACGTATCGACTTCGATCGCGAAGTTTCAATGATCGGTGTGCGCAGCGTTGACGGCGAACATCGCTTCTACCCGTTGACAGAAAACCAGCACGAGGACGGCATCCTCCGGCTCAGTCGGGCGCCCGCCGCGGCCGACGCCGTCGTCGAGCAACAGGCTCGCCGACACCTAGCGGCAATCATGGCCGAGCTAGACTACATTGGGGTACTCACGGTTGAGTTTTTTCAACAAGGCAATCGGCTGTCGGCCAACGAGATGGCGCCGCGTGTCCATAACTCCGGCCATTGGACCATCGAAGGCGCGGTGACCAGCCAATTCGAGAATCATATACGGGCGATCTGCGGCTTGCCCCTCGGCTCCGCCGAATCGGTGGGCTTCGCGGCGATGGTTAACCTACTGGGCAGCATTCCGCCCCCGGAGCAGTTGCTTGCCGACCCTGAGTTGCACCTCCATGACTATGGGAAATCGCCGCGCAGTAATCGCAAAGTCGGGCACTGCACGTTAGTGGACAGCGATTCCGGGCACTTGGCCCAGCGCCTCGAGACACTGCAACAACGGCTGTACCAAGGGGTTGGGTCCGGTAACTAGCCCTGTTGTTTGCCGGCCAGGAAACCTCGAAACGGGCCACGCTTTGAGTTAGTCTGTGGCGTTTACGTCGAGCAATAACGGAGGTTCGTCAACGATGTACGGTGAGCTGTTCCAGCTGAAGGAACCGCCTTTTCGGCTCAGCCCTGACCCGCAGTTTCTGTTTGCAAGCAAACAGCACGCTCGGGCGAAAGCCTATATGGAATCTACCATATGGTTGGCGGATGGCTTCGTCGTTATCACCGGCGAAATTGGCGCCGGAAAAACCACCCTCATCGAATCCTTCCTGGATGAGCTACCTGAGGATGTCGTGCTCGCCCAAGTCACCCAGACGCAGGTGACCCCAGTCCAGTTCCTGCAAACCGTATTAGTCGAGTTTGGATTCCGCCCCTTCAAGATGCGCAAGGTAGAGTTGATGGCTACCCTGCGAGACTTCCTGGTCGAACAATATATCGCGAATAAACGGGTCGTATTGATCATCGACGAGGCGCAGAACCTATCGCGCAAAGTCCTGGAAGAAATTCGCCTGTTATCCGGCATCGAATCCAAGAAAGAGAAAGTGCTGCGTATCATCCTCGCCGGTCAGCCGGAATTGAACGAAAAGCTCAATTCGCCGCGCTTGGAGCAGCTCACCCAGCGGGTACGCCTGCGATTTCATGTCGGCCCACTGTCCAAGCGAGAAACCCGGGAGTACATCGAACACCGTTTGAGCGTGGCCGGGGCAACGGCGCCGATTTTCCAGGAAGAAGCTTTTCCTCTCATTTTCCGTTACACCGGCGGCGTCCCTCGCTTGATCAATACGCTTTGCGACACTGCGCTGCTGTGCGCATTCGCGGAGGAGGCAACCCAGATCGGCTCGGCGCTCATCCGCAGCGCAGTAGAGGAGTTACAGTGGGAGGAATACGACAAGCGATCGCACCGAAGAACGGTTGCTAGCAAAGATTCCACGACCAACGAAGGTCAACTGGCCCTCGGCAAACTGAAAGTGCATGTGCGCGATCAACTCGTTCTGGAACAGGAGCTACCGTCAGGAAGGACTGTACTGGGCCGGACCGCCGATAATGAATTGCAAATTCGCAGCAAGTTCATCAGTCGTCATCACGCGCAAGTCGTATGCGATTTGCAGGAATGTCTGCTGGAAGACCTCAACAGCACCAATGGCATCTTCATGGGCAACAAACGCATCAAGCGCCACCGCCTAACGGACGGCGACGAGTTCCAAATCGGTGAACATCGACTAGTCTATGAAGACCTGCGGCAGGCCTACGAAGAAGACTATCGGGATGACGAGGACGACGCCGCTGAAAATACGGGTAGCAACCCGCAGCCGCAACAAGCTGATTAGTCACTCTGTAACGAGGCTATTCCTGCGGCTCGTCGCCGATTTCCATCTTGCGGTTGCGGCTCTGGCGAAAATCACGGCGGCGCAACCAGACGACCAGACCGGCTACTAATGAGCCGATGCCGATGAAGGTGGCAATTGTCGGCCAATACCACCAGTCGACGTACAAGGTGGCCAACAAGCTAATCACCCCAACGATAAGATAACCATAGGGTAATGACTCATAGAGGGGTTTAGATAACCACATTCTCTAAATCCGTTTCTCAAACCTAGTTGCGATGCAACATAACATAAGCCGGGATTATCTTACAGATCCGACGGCTTACCCGATTTGCCGTCCCGGGTCCGCAACATCTTCCGCAACAGGGACGGCTCCCACGCGTCGATGCCCATACGATCCTTATCCTTGGGACTGAGCCGCCGCATGACCGTGTCTTCAGCGTCGGGGCGTGCCGGCTCGCGATTCGGTAAGCGTCGTGACTTCGACATCGCCCGACTCCGCCCTCCCCCGCGATGGCGCGGGCTAGTCTACACCGCCGCTGAAAAGCCCAATGATCCGGGCGAAAACTGAACCGCTAAGCCCGTCCACAGCCAGATCGGGCTCTGCTGGACGATCGCCCCAGGCTTGATCGGCCGAACTTCTTACTGCCGTGTAGAAATCCCTTTCCGTCATCGTGTCATCAGGAGCCATACGCCCTACTCCTTTGCCTAAACCGAAAAGAAATACTAGATAATCGCCGTTCCAATTGCAGTGATCTGCTTCACATGAACGAGCTTCAAAGCCAGGGCGCATGGGCGTTAGCGATACTCGACCGGCTCATTCGCCGGCCTTGGTTCACCGTTGTCGTCGGCTTGCTAGTCGTCGCGGCAGTCAGCGCGGGCAGCAGCCGACTCACCATAACGACGGACCTACGGGTGTATTTCTCGAAAGCGAACCCACAACTAGCTGCACTCGAAGCAATCGAAGCGAAGTACCGCGAGAACGACAGCCTGGTGTTCGTCGTCAAACCCGTATCCGGTGATGTTTTCGACGCCCAGACGCTGAAGTTGCTATACGAACTCACGACGGCGGCCTGGGAACTTCCCTTCGCACGCCGAGTGGCTTCGCTCACAAACTATCAGTATACGCGTAGCGAGGGAGACACCCTGTTCACCGACCACCTTCTGGTCGATACAGACAACCTTGACGCCGATCGAATCGCCACTATCCGCCACATCGCGGCGACCGAGCCGGGGCTCGATGTCTTCTTGGTTGCGTCGGATGCGAGCCTCGCCACCGTCAATGTGATGTTCTCCCTGCCGAAAGACGACAATCAAGCCGTCGAAAAAATCGTTGCGGAGGGCCGGCACCTCGCCGATGCCTTTGCCGCGACCGGGACGGTGGAGATCCTCCTTGCCGGGTCGACTGCCAACAGCGTAACACTTGGCGAAGCGGTTGCCAGCGACATCGCAAGCCTCATTACCTTTAGTTTCGGGCTCATGGTGGTGCTGCTGCTGGTCCTATTGCGTAGCCTACTTGCAACGAGTCTGGTGATTATCATCATCGGCTGCTCGGTGGCCGCCACCATGGGTGTATTCGGCTGGGCCGGCGCCGTCCTCTCGCCCACCGCGGCGTTCGTTCCCAGCGTCGTGATGACAATCGCGGTCGCCGACTGCGTGCATGTGCTGGTCAGCTACTTCGTAGAACTCGACGCTGGACGGCCAAAGCTGGCAGCGCTCAAGGAGTCGCTGCGTATCAACCTCGGCCCCGTATTTATCACTTCGCTGACCACCGCCATTGGCGTCCTCAGCCTCAACCTGAGCGATTCACCCCCCTACCGGGACCTCGGCAACATGGTTGCGGTCGGCGTCCTGGCGGCATTCTTGTTGTCGCTAACGGTATTGCCCGCGGCGCTGGCCATACTGCCCGTGCCGCGCCGAGGTGCGGCGATCAGCGGTCGATTCCCCGCCGACGCCCTCGCCGGTTTCGCGACGCGCCACTACCGCGTGCTGCTAGCCGCGGGCCTACTAGTCATCGTTGCCATGGCAGCGCAGATTCCACGCAACCAGTTGACCGAGCGCTGGCACGAATACTTTTCCAGCCAGTTCGAAATCCGCCGCGCGGTGGATTTATTGAACGACCACATGGGCGGCATTCATAGGCTTTACTACGACCTGGAAACCGACAACCTCGACGGGGTAACGGACCCCGAGTATCTAGCGACCGTCGATAGATTTGCCGGGTGGTTCGGCCAGCAGCCGGGGGTGGTCGCCACCGCCGGCTTGCACACGACGGTAAAAAAGCTACATCAGGCATTGAACTATGACGGCCCGGGATTCTTCTCTATCCCGAATAACCGGCGCGCCATCGCCCAATACTTACTCCTGTACGAGTTTTCATTGCCGGTCGGAGAAACGCTGGACAACCAAATCGACCAGGACCGCTCCGCTTCGCGCTTCAGTGCGGTAGTGGCAAAAACCGATTCGGAACAGCTACTGGAGCTAGACCGCGCAGCAACCCGCTGGCTTGTCGACAACGCGCCGATGATCGTCCCCAACGAAGGGACGGGGTTGGATCTGATTTTCGCGCACATCACTCACCGCAATATCTACAGCCTGCTGGTAGGTACCGGACTGGCCCTCGTCGCGATTTCGATGGTACTGGCGCTGGTGTTGCGCTCCATTCGGCTCGGCCTGGTCAGCTTAGTACCGAATCTCGCCCCCGCCATCATCGCTTACGGGTTGTGGGGCAGCTTCGTCGGCCACATCGACCTAGCACTGTCTGTGGTGATCTGTATGAGCCTGGGCATCGTCGTGGACGATACCGTCCACTTTCTCAGTAAGTACCTGCGGGCGCGCCGTGAGCGCGGCCTAGACGCAATTGCGGGTATCCGCCACGCATTCCGCACCGTCGGCATGGCACTCACGGTCACCTCAATCGTGCTGGTGTGCGGTTTCGCCCTGTTGTTGCTTTCGGAATTTGCGCCGACAGGCAAGACGGGCGCGCTGATGGCGCTCACGCTCGCCATCGCGTTGCTTGTCGATTTCCTACTCCTGCCACCGCTGTTGCTGGTGACCGAGCGGCTCGTACCTCGCTTAGGCCTCGGTGCCACCGACCGTCAAAGAATCGATCTTTAGCGTCGGTTGTCCGACCCCCACGGGCACGGACTGCCCGTCCTTACCGCAAACGCCAACGCCCGGATCCAATTGCAGGTCGTTGCCGACCATCGAGACGCGGGTGAGCACCTCGGGGCCGCTACCAATCAGCATGGCTCCTTTCACGGGCGCGGTCAGCTTACCGCGTTCGACCAGGTAGGCTTCGCTCGCCGCGAAAACAAACTTTCCGGAAGTAATGTCCACTTGACCCCCCGCAAAATTGGGCGCATACAAGCCGCGCTCGACGCCAGCCAGTATTTCTTGAGGATCCGATTCCCCCGCCAACATGTAGGTATTGGTCATACGTGGCATGGGCGCGTGCGCAAAGGATTCCCGGCGGCCGTTACCCGTGAGTCTCGCGCCCATCAGCCCCGCATTGAGCTTATCCTGCATGTAACCCGCCAATACGCCACCATCAATCAACGTCGTACATTGCGTAGGCTGGCCCTCGTCGTCGACCGTCAAAGACCCCCGCCGATCGAGCAGGGTGCCATCGTCGACAACAGTGCAAACGGTACTCGCAACTCGCTCGCCGACGCGGCCGGAAAATGCGGAAGTACCTTTGCGATTGAAGTCCCCCTCTAAGCCGTGTCCAATGGCCTCATGCAGCAGTACGCCGGGCCAGCCGGGACCCAAGACGACTGGCATGGCGCCGGCGGGGGCGGCCACCGCTTCGAGGTTCACTTCGGCCTGGCGGACGGCTTCATTCACCAAATCCGCAATCGTTTCGTTGCCCAACAAGCTCGGATAGTCGTTCCGTGCGCCAACGCCGGCGAAGCCTTGTTCGCGACGGCCGTTGGCCGCCATGAGCACAGTTACGTTCATCCGCACCAGCGGGCGGACGTCAGCCGCCCAGGTCCCGTCGGAGCCGACGACAAGAATGGTCTCATGTGCGGCGACCAAGCTCGCCATCACTTGCTCCACACGCGGATCTTTGTTGCGCGCCAAGCGATCCGCCCTCAACAACGCGTCAACCTTCGCCTGGTCGGCCCAGCTACCGATCGGATTCTCCGCCGCATACAGCCGCGGAGTGTCGCGCCGCATACGCGCCTCGACGCGTTGGCTGGAGCCGCTGCGGGCGATACTGCGGGCCATGTCGACGGTCTCGGTGAGCGCTGCAATGCTGAGTTCGTCGGCGTAGGCGAAGCCGGTGCGCTCCCCGTCAATGGCACGTACACCCAAGCCTCGATCCGCGCTGAAGGTCCCCTCGCGAACGATCCCGTCTTCCAGCGTCCACGACTCGTAGCTGGAGTCTTGCAAATACAGGTCCCCGAAATCGGGGCGGCGGGCCATCAATCGAGCTAGGCCACGGTCCAGATCTTCGATACCGAGGTCGGACGGCCCCAACAATACATCGGCGGCGATGTCGTACGGGTCCGTCTTTGGCTCAGCGATTGAGCGCGCTTCCATGGACCATCCTAGTGAGTAGAGACGGGTTGATCATAGCCTCGCCTAGCGGCTATCACCACCGACGGGTGCCAGTCCAGCCGTGGCCCGGCTAGGCAGAAGGTCGGCGCACACTTCGCCTTCCTGCAATTGGGTAGGGCTAAGGCGCTCGATGGCAGGCTCTTCCCAACTGCCCGTCACGCAGTACGAAGCCTGGCCGATGCCTTTCAATGGTTTCTTGAAGATCTCCGTAAAGATCAACAAAGCCGCGCCCACTCCCGGCCCGGCCAGAATCCCGCCAACCGCCGGTAACGTCCTCCCCACCTTCGCCGTCACGATGGCCTGCTGTTGATAGTCTTGTTCGCGAAGCCCCGTGCGCCCCACGATACCGATCTCGGCGCTGGGACCGTCAAATTTGAGGTTGTCCGTGTACGCGTCGCCATCGACAAGGATAAAGGTGCCACTCAGGGAATCGAATTTCAGCCCCTTGTTAAACACATCGCGAAAGTCCAGCGCCAGCCGCCGCGGCAATGCGGCAACACTCATGAGTCCAAACACCCGTCCGGCGCCCGGCTCAATCTCGTTGAGCGTACCGTTGTCGGCACTGACCGTGACTTCGCCGCGGACGGTCCGCATCCAACCCGCGGTCGGCGAACCGACCCAGGTCACATCGGCGGACAACACGCCCTGTTGGGCTTCCATGAGACGATCGAAGCCTAGCGGCACCAGCGTTTCGCCGACACTGGTGGTGTTCAATTGCAGCTTGGCACGCGTGCGCGGGCCATCGTTCTCCACCAGCCAACTGCCCTCCCCCGTTACCTTGAAGGCCGGGTGTTCGGTGATGAAGGAGATCGCGTTCAAGCCACGCGGATCAGGCCGAATCTCGGCCGCCAGACTGCCAAACTGACGCCCATCCAAGGTGAATTCAACGGCCTGCACATCGAAGCCCGGCAGTTCGCGAGGATCGCTGGCGCTGGGCGCTTCGACGGACTCAGTGAAATTGAGTCGTTCCATCTCCAACGTCACCTGCGGGCGGGAGGCCAAATCGAAAGGCACGAATATCGCCCCGGCAACCGGCTGACTGTCCATCTGCACCAACCACTCTTTGCCGCTGCGATCCATAGAGAATTCGGCCGGGCCCAATGCTTGGCCAAAGACGAAAGCCTCATCGGTCGTTAAGCTCACCGACTTCAACACAGTATCGACCCTTGCCGAATCATCCGCATTCGAGAAACGATCGAGCCAATCGTCGATACGCAGCATGGCAGTGTGGCCATTGACGACGAGCCCGTCCACCGTTGGTAACGCGGCCGCCTCGCCGCCGAGCCGAACATTACCGCGCTGAAACTCGAACCCTTTTCCCGTGTCCTTGAGTTCCACGGCGAAGCCCCGCCCAGCATCGAACCAGCCGGACAGTTGCAGCAGTTGCCGCGTTTGCAGCACGAGTCTCAAATCAACCGCCGCGGTTTCGTCCGGCGCGATACCCAGCGGTGCCGGCAGCTGCAGCCCCATCCCATTGAAGTCGCTCGAAACCCGGACCTCGAGGGGCCGCGACTCGGCGCCAAACGGGAATAGGACCTCGGCGCTGTACGCCGCGCTGCCGCTGAGGTCGCTAACGACCGGGAAAGGAAATGCGTCGGCGAGTGGCTGCGAATTCGCGATACCTTCGGCACGCAACACGGTATGGAATCCCGGGGTTGCGGCGGGGGCGACGGCAAGGACGGCCGGCGCGGCGAGAAAAGTCCCCTCCAGGGCTTCGCTCGAAAACACCGTTTGGTCGAGGATCACTCGCCCGTTGATATCGCTAATTTGCGGCTTGAGACCTCGCACGACTAAAGTCGCGTCGCTGATGAGACCTTCCGCGCGCAAGCCATAGGCGCTCGGTTCCAAGATGGGAAACTTGAGATCCATCTCGACCTTGAGCGTTCCGTCCGGGCCGGTCACCGCTTCCAAACCCGGGTTGAGGCGCTCCGCGATAACCGGCGCCGCGGCAAAAAAGTCCAAAGCCTCTTGTATCGGACCCTCGGTGGTGGCCTGCGCGTCGAGTACGCCGTTGCGAATATCGGCAAACCTAAGCCGGGCGTCCCTGATCTGGTTACCCAGTAACGCGCCGTTCGTGACGCGCGCCTCCATCGCTGCATTGTTGACTACGACATTGGCGGACACGCCCTTGGCCGACGGCCAACTCGACACGAAGCGCAGCTGCACGTCGCTCAACTCGGCGGCAAGCCGGAATTGCCCTTCGCCGTTTTCGAAGGGAAACAAATCGATGGGACCGAAAAACGACACCTGCGCACGTGGGATGCGGCCGCCCTCCCACGCTTGCCGAAGCCAGCGATATACGCCGGGCTTAAGCCGGCTGGAAGGCAAGTAACGTTTCAGCCCAACGATATCGACATCGGCGATCCCCGTATCCAGGTCCAAGATCGGTGAGCTATCATCGGACGGCAACGTCAACTCGAAACTCGAGCGACTGCTCAGCTCCGCGTTGCTCAACACCAAATCGTCGCCAACGATTCGCAGCCCATCGCGCGATCGCCGCCAAACCACGACGCCTTCCAATTTATCGATCGCCATGGCATCAGCCAGCATTTCCGGCCACGCGATTTGCGAGCCATCGGCATCGAGTGCAACGCGCCCGCTCGTACTGTCGACGCGCAACTGGGCGTTGACGTTTCTCAAGCCGGGCAGGCCTTCGGCCGCCTTGAATGTGAGGTTCGCAGCGCGAGCTTCGCCAGAATAACGCCAGCCAGCCGCAGGCTGCCGTTCCAGCAGGACGGCAAAATCCTGCAAATCGCCGCGGGGGTCAAGATCGATCCAACGCCGCTTCACGACGCTATCCGGCACCAGCGCCTGCCAAGGCGCAAGGTCTTCCAAGCGCAAAAAGTCGCCATTCAACTCGAAACGTGAAACGTCGCGATCGCCGACGTCCAACACTAACGCTAGCTCACCTCTTGGCCACCATCGATCCTGGCGTTGAATACTCAGGTCGCTAGCGGAAATCTGCCACGTATTCCCGCTGCGCTGCCATTCGGCCACCACCCGAAATTGTTGGTAGGGGTCGCCGTTATCCAACGACAATCGCTGACCAGGCAACACCAGGCCGCTAATACTCGCCTGCACGGTCCCTTGCGCCGGTTGACGGTCGCGAAACCCAAGCCACAGTGAAATATCGCCGCGGCCTTCGTCGGGAGTCCGCTCGAAATCGGCGAGCAATCGCGACCAACCCGCGAGATCGGCATCGCGGAGATTCAGGTAGGCTTTCCAGGGGAGGTCGAACAACTCCTCGCTGCCGGTTCCCAATACCGCGTTGGCCGCAACCTCCACGCGCCCTCCCAGTAATTCGGGCGGTACGAGCTGCAGCTCGAACTCCACGCGGCCGCTCACCTGTTCCAACGTCAGCGAAACCTTGTCGAATTGCCAACTCGTTCCGCCGTGCAATTGGTCGCTGAAGCTGGCCGCGCTGTCTTCGATAGCCACTTCGAACTCGGGTAGTTGATCGACCCGCAGGCCGGGACCCGCGCCCGGCAACTCGAACTCTAAGCCCTGGACACGATACATACCCGGTGCCAACCGCTCCGTCTCGAGGCTAGTGCCCACGAGCGTGACCCGATTGACGGACACCTGCTGACTGGCGATTAACGCCACCAGGCTGATACCCACCCGGACTTGGTCGGCCGCCACCAATGCGCCGGTTTGGGTGTCCGCCTCTCCGATCAGCGCATCGAAGAACGTAAGCTCCGGCCCCTGCAATCCCCAGCGCGCATCCATTCTGGAAAACTGCACCGGCATGCCCAATGCGCCCTCGGCCCACCCCTTGATTTGCTCTTGGTAGGTGGGTAGCTGCGGTAACAGCAAGCGAAAGGCGCCTACCGCGATCGCCAACACGATCACCAGCGCAGCCATGACGGCTGCAAATCGCTTCGCTAGGCTTTTCAAGAATTTCAGCATCGGATTTACATCAACACCACGTCAAACTGGTCTTGGGCATACATGGTTTCCGTTTGCAAGCGGATTGTTTTGCCCGTCGATTCCTCTAGCTCGGCTAGACTGGGGGATTCTTCATCCAAAAGTCGCTCGATTACTTCAGGATGAGAGAGCACCATCAATTCCTGGAACTCAAACTGCCGATGCTGGCGCAAGATTTCCCGGAACACCTCGTGACAGACGGTTTCCGGTGTCTTCAAGAAACCCCGGCCATCGCAAGTTGGACAAGGCTCGCACAGCAGTCGTTCCAAACTTTCCCGGGTTCGTTTCCGCGTCATCTCGACTAATCCCAGCGAAGACACCTCCATGATTTGATTTTTGGCATGATCGCCACCGAGGCTGGTCTCCAAGGCTTGCAGAACCTGGCGACGATGCTCCTCCTCCTGCATGTCGATGAAATCAACGATGATGATCCCACCCAGGTTACGGAGCCTAAGCTGCCGCGCAATCGCCAAGGCCGCCTCAAGATTGGTTCTGAAGATTGTCTCTTCCAGATTGCGGTGACCCACGTAGGCGCCCGTATTCACGTCGATGGTCGTCATCGCTTCTGTTTGGTCAAAAATGAGGTAACCACCGGACTTGAGCGACACCTTGCGACCTAAAGCCTTATCGATTTCATCCTCAATCGAGTGCAGGTCGAAGATTGGCCGGCGGCCCGTGTACAGCTCTATCAGGGGTACTAATTCAGGGACGAACTTGCCGGCAAAATCCCGCATTTGCAAATAAGTAGCTTCGGAATCGACCAGCACCTTATCTGTTTCGGCGCTCAACAAATCCCTTAGGACCCGGACGGCGAGCGGCAAATCCTCGTATACCAGGCCCTTCCCCGGCAACTCGGCCGCGGTCTGTTGAATCGACTCCCAAAGTTTGTCGAGAAACAATTTGTCAGCCCACAGCGCTTCTCGGGAAACTCCTTCCGCGGCAGTACGAATGATATAGCCGCCCTCTGCCTCCGCCGGCAAGATACTGGCGACGACCTCGCGCAACCGCTCGCGCTCGGCTTCATCTTCTATCCGCGTTGAGATGCCGATACCATCGCCGTGCGGCATATACACGAGGTAACGCGACGGCACGGTAATGAACGTCGAAAGCCGGGCACCCTTCGTACCGAGCGGGTCCTTGAGCACCTGCACGAGAACGTGGCCGCCTTCCTTCACCAGATCGTCGATGGCCGGCACGGGCCCTTTGTCGGGTTCCACCTCGTCGTCGCCGCCGTGGACGATATCCGACGCATGCAAAAAGGCGGTGCGTTCCAAGCCAATGTCCAAAAAAGCCGCCTGCATCCCGGGCAAGACTCTCGACACAGAACCTTTGTAGATATTGCTAATCAGACCCCGGCGGCTCGTGCGCTCGATCAGCACTTCCTGCAAGACGCCGTTTTCAACGAGAGCGGCGCGTACCTCGCGCGGTGTGACGTTGACGAGAATCTCTTCCCGCATCGTTAGCGAGCACCCAGCCAGGCTGGCTGGCCGGTTGCCGACAACAGCTCGGCTGTTTGCTTAAGGGGCAAGCCCATCACCCCCGAGTAACTGCCTGCAATGCGTTCAATAAACACCGCTCCCATTCCCTGTACCGCGTAGGCACCTGCCTTACCCATCGGTTCTCCCGTTAGACAATACGCTTGGCGTTCTTGCACCGTCGTCGACCGAAATCGCACTTCGCTCACGTTGAGGCGTGTCTTTAGGGTGCCTGCCCAGGCCAGGGCAACGCCCGTCAAGACCTGGTGAGTCTGGCCCGATAGTTTCCCTAACATGGCCAAGGCCGCTGCCTCATCGCGGGGCTTGCCCATCACCTCGCCGGCCAGTACCACTAGGGTATCGGCCGCCAACACGGGCCTGGGCGCTGCCCGCGTCTGTCGGGCAACGCACTCGGCCTTTTCAGAAGCCAGCCGGACGACCGTTGCTTCCACCGCCTCACCGGCTAACGGATCTTCGCCGATTTCTGCCGCAATTACTTGATATTCGACACCAATTTGATCCAAAAGCGCCGCCCGGCGGGGCGAAGCCGAGGCCAGATAGATACCTTCAACGTCCATCCTGCGGATACTACCATCCGACTCCACCGCGGCGGTTGTTCGTTTATTTGTGGTACGGGTGGCCGCGGCGGATACAAACCGCCCGATAGAGCGCTTCGACCACCAGGATTCGCGCCAGGCCGTGGGGTAGCGTCAACGCCGACAGCGACCACCGCTGATTCGCCCGCGCAAGGCAGGCCGCCCCCAACCCCTCGGGGCCGCCGATCAATAAATAGCAATCCCGCCCGACAGCCTGCCAGCGTTGCAGTTCGTCGGCGAGGTCCGGGGAAGACCACGCCCGCCCGCCTGCATCCAGCGCCACCACATGGGCGTCGGCGGGCACCCGCCGCAGCAGGCGCTCGGCTTCGTCGGCAACCGCTGCTGCCGCAGGGCGGGATTGGCCACGGGCCAGGGGGACTTCGACCAATTCCAACGGACACTCGCGGCCCAGGCGGGAAACGAAGTGTTCGTAACCCGCGTTAACCCAGGCGGGTTGCCGCCCACTAACGGCGAGCAGACGAATACGCACGGTCAGCCGCGGGGCAGAGCCTCGCCGTCGGGCGACATGTCCCACAGCTTTTCAAGATTATAAAACTCGCGAGTACGTGGCAGCATGACGTGAACGACCACGTCACCCAGATCGACCAATATCCATTCGCCAGCGTCTTCGCCCTCGACGCCGAGCGCGCGACAACCTGCGGCCGCGCAACGCTCCCTTACTTCGCTTGCGATTGCTTTGACATGGCGATCGGACCGGCCGCTAGCGATTACCATGTAGTCGGTAATGGAGGTCAAATGCTGCACGGGGAACTTAACAATTTTCTCCGCCTTCATGTCTGCCAATACTTCGTCAACCAGCTCGACGAGCGCAGCGCTAGACGATTCGCTAAGGCGTTTTACTTCGGGCATAGATCTTGGTTTCCTGAATAATGTCACAGACCGGATCTGGGAGTAGAAACCTCCCATCACCGCCGTTTCCTATATGTAACCGAATATCGGTGGACGAAATTTCCAGTTGAGTGACCGCCTGCATATAGATCGAACCGAATGCGCGAACACGTAATGCCTCGACGTCATCCGTGCCCCGCGCCGCTATCAGATCGGCAACTTGACCGCGCGCCGGCATATCAAAACCCGGGCGTTGTGCGACCACCACATGCGCAAGCTCAAACAAAGTCTGCCACTCGAACCAGTCCGCGATACCCACAAACGCATCCATCCCGACGATCATGCACAAAGAGGCTTCGGGAAAGTCTTCGCGTAGGCTTGCCAACGTCGTTACCGAGTACGATGGCCCCGCCCGCTCCAACTCCCGGTCGTCAGCGACGAAGCCCGGGGTTCCAGCGATTGCCGCCCGGACCATGCGCAGCCGCAGCCGGCCATCGGCTTGGGGGCCCTGCCGATGCGGCGGCCGGGCACTCGGAACGAATCGCACTTCGGCGAGCTTCAAGCCATGCAGCAATTCATACGCGCTGCGCAGGTGACCATAGTGAATGGGGTCGAATGTTCCTCCCATGATCCCAACGGGGCCGGGTAACGTCACGGCATTGTGACCTCGGACCCTGACGAATGCCCGAGCACAGCCAGCAGCAGGCCTGCCAACGCGTCCCACGGCCGGCCGGTGGTTCGACCCTTGATAACCTTGTCGACGTGGGCGGTTTGCGTGATCAAGCGCCGCACCTGGGCCCGAGTTAGCCGCGCCAGCGCCCGCTGCACCAGCGCCTGGCGGCGTTGCCAGACCCTCAGGCGATTCAAGCTCGCTGATTGCGATTCGCCCCGGGCAACGGAGAACTGGACTTGCGCGAGCAAACCGATATCTCGGCCCAGTGCCCACAACACCAACACCGGCTCTACGCCCTCGCGACGCAGCGACCACAACATCCGCAGACTGCGTGTGGCTTGGCCCGCGAGGGCGGCATCGGCCAACCTGAATACATCGAAGCGCGCGCTGTCCGCTACCGCGCGTTCGACGTCGGCCTCGCTAAGCGCACTACCCTCATGTAGCAGCCTCAGCTTTTCGATTTCTTGAGCTGCCGCCAGCAAATTGCCTTCGACTCTGTCCGCCAACAGCTCCGCTCCGGCGGCCTCCACCTGCAACCCTGCCGCGGCCATCCGCTGCTGCACCCAGCGCGTCAAATCTTTGCGCTCCAGCGGCCACACTTGAACCACGGCACCTCGCTGGTCGAGGGTCTTGACCCAAACGGAACGGGCGGCCGCCGCATCAAGCTTCGGGCAAGACACCAACAAGAGCTGGTCCGGGTCTTCTTTCAGCGCCAGACTTTTCAGGGCTTGCGCACCGGCGGTACCGGGTTTGCACGATGGCAACCGCAAACTAAGGACGCGGCGGCGGGCAAATAGGCTGAGGTTATCCGCACCCGCCGTCAGGCCATCCCAATCGAAGCCCCGCTCTATCGTGTGGCGCTCGATTTCATCGAAGCCTGCTTGCCGAGCCCGTTCGATAATGGCGGCGCAGGCCTCTTGCACCAGCAACGGTTCATCGCCACTCACTAGGTAAACCGAACGGAGGTTAGATCTGAGATCGCCAACCAATCGAGGCGCGGGGAATTTCACGACGCGGGGATGTCCAAGGCGATCAAATTGACGGCCTCATGCTCGAGCAGGATCGGGATTTCATCCCGCACCGGGTAGGCGCGGCTACCGTCTTCGGTCACGAGCGCGGCCTGCCATGGCGTGCTTAAGTTCCGCCCATCCAGCCGCTTGGCTCCGCCGGCATCGATGGCGCGATTAAGCGCGGCGAGCGCCGCCGCGGGCATGGCGTGAAGCCGGCTGTGGGTCACCGGGCAGCAAAGAATGTCTAGCAGCGTTTTATTCAAGCGTAATGTAGCGCCAAGGAAGCCTCGTACTCATGGTCAGTTTAACTCAACCGAGCGGTCCACAGGGGGCACGGGATCGTAACCCCAGCTACCCCAGGGGTGGCAACGCGCCAGCCGCCTGATGGTGAGCCAGGTTCCCTTCAGGCCCCCATGGAGCCGGAGCGCCTCGAGGGCATAGGCCGAGCAACTGGGCTGATGCCGGCAGCGGCCGCCGAGATACGGCGACAACACCAGCTGGTAGCCGCGTACTAAACCCATCACGAAACGGGTCAGTCGCGTCGGCGTAGCCATCTGCGCCGTCATTTGCGCCGCCAGCTAGCCCCGCCGGGGCCGTCCTCGATGACGATGCCGTGCGCCTCGAGCTGCTCGCGGATTCTATCCGCGGCCTCGAAGTCGCGCTCCTGGCGATGCCGCTCCCGCTCGGCCAACAGGGCGTCGATCACGCTGTCCTCCATGGCAGGCTTGGCGTCGTCCGGGTTGAGCGGCGCGGTCGGGCCGCGTTTGAACCAATCCTCCGGGTTCTGTTTCAACAAACCGAGCATTACCCCACCCGCCCGCAGCAGTGCTGCGAGCCGCCGCAGTTCGCCTTTGTCGCTGTCGCTTGCCCGATTGGCCTGGCGCGCCAAGGCGGATAACGCCGTCAGTGCTTGGGGCGTATTGATGTCGTCCTCGAGGGCCGCGATCACCTCAGCGGGTACCTCGGCAGTAGATCCCGCCGCGGGACCCAGCTCCGCCGCCAACAGCACGCCGTAAAACCCATCCAAACGTTTCTTCGCTTCCCGCAACAGTTGCTCCGTCCAGTTGAGCGGCTGCCGGTAATGCGCGGACAACAGCCCGAGGCGGATGGCTTCACCGGGGGCGGTCTTCAACAAATCCCGCACCAACAAGACATTGCCCAAGGACTTGGACATTTTTTCCGTTTCCATGTTCACGAAACCGTTGTGGACCCAATAACGCGCGTATTGGGCGTCGTTGGCGCAGGTGCTCTGCGCGATCTCGTTCTCGTGATGAGGGAAAATCAGATCCTGGCCACCCCCATGAATGTCGATGCTCCTATCGAGTTTCGCCCGCGCCATCGCAGAGCACTCGATATGCCAGCCCGGCCGGCCCCTGCCCCAGGGACTGTCCCAACCCACGGTGGTCGCGTCGGAAGGTTTCCAGAGGACGAAATCGCCGGGGTCCTGCTTGTACGGCGCCACCTCGACGCGCGCACCGGCGAGCATTTCGTGACGACTGCGATTAGAAAGTCCGCCGTACGCCGCGAACGAGGGCACCGAAAACAGCACATGGCCTTCGGCCTCATAGGCATTGCCCTTGTCAACGAGCTCGCCGATCAGGCGAATAATGTCGTCCATGTGCTCGGTGACCCGTGGCTCCATATCCGGCGGTGCCACGCCCAACGCGCGCATGTCCTCGGCGTAGACGTGGGCAAAGTGCTCGGTAATCTCGCCAATATCGACACCCTGCTCCTGTGCCGCCGCGTTGATTTTGTCGTCCACGTCGGTGATGTTGCGGGCATACTCGAGGTCGAAAGTCCGCCGTAGCAACCGCGCCAGCACGTCGAATACCACCGCCGGCCGCGCGTTGCCGATGTGCGGGTAGCTATACACCGTCGGGCCGCAGACATACATCGTGACCCTGGGCGGCGCGAGCGCCTCGAAGCGCTCCTTACGGCGGTTGAAGGTGTTGTACAGGGTCAGGGCCAAGACGGATCCAGCGCGGCTTAAATTGATTGGCGGCCAATGATAGCAAGACTACCGCGGCAACCACGGGGCTATCCCGCTATAATCGTCCGAGGAAAAGAGGCCATCATGACCATTAAGTTCACTCCCCGCCGCAGTATCGAGCAAGTTGAAGAAGGTACCGAGCTGGCGCCGAAATTCGACGCCGATGGCTTGATTCCGGCCGTAACGACGGACTATGCAACCGGCGAGCTACTGATGCAGGGTTATATGAACCAGGCCGCGCTGACCCGCACCATCGAGACCGGCGAGGCGCACTATTTCAGCCGTAGTCGCCAGGTGCTCTGGCACAAAGGCGCCACCAGCGGCCTCACCCAACGGGTAGTCGAGCTGCTCATCGACGACGATCAGGACTGCATCTGGCTGCGTGTCGATGTCGCGGGCGGGGCTAGCTGCCACGTGGGCTACCGGTCGTGTTTTTACCGCCGTATTCCGTTGGGCAAAGATGCCGGCACGGAGCTGGAGTTTACCGAAACGGACAAGGTGTTCGACCCCGATGAAGTCTACGGCGACGCGCCGAATCCAACCAAGCTCTGACCACCGCTCGAGCTAATCAACAGCGCACCGCAGTCATTGACGATGCCATGGGCGACGAGCCATTCACGGGCATCCTCGCCGTCGCCTTCGAACCAACGCGCCGCGCTGCCTTCGCGAAAACTGTAACCCCAGCGATCCATATCGGCGAACAACCGGGCCCTGCTGACCGGCGGGGGTAACTTGCCGGCCAACAGCACCTGCAAGTAGCACACGGCACACTCCTCGGCATCGTCGGAGCCGGCGTCGCCAGCGACAGGCGCACGGCCCAAGCGAGTTGCGCACAGCCAATGGCTGGCTTCATGCAACAACGAATGCAGCGGCGTATCCACACGTGCCCAGATCTGTTCTGTGCCGATGCCGGCCTCCGACTCACCCCAGAAGCTGTGCGGTATCGGCGTAGCGATCGCCACCATCTCCAGGCGGAGCCCTAAAGACGCCAGCAGACGCGCCACGCACTCCGTCGGCAGATCGCGAATCCGCAACACCTCGGCCATCGTCAAGGCGCGCTGGAATCGATCCGCCGCATCACCTGCCGTGCCAAATCCTCCGCCAGCGACCGGCGCAAGGTCACTTCTTCGTTACGCTTGCCCAAAACTTGGGTCTCGTCGAACGCATAGCTGCGGACGAGGTCCAGGGTTTGCACCTCCGAGGCCGTCCCCGCGGTGTCCGTCACGTCGAAGCGCAGCACGTAAAATACCTCGTACTCGCGGGGCAGGTTGCGGGCCGAAACGGACAAGACGCGTTGCCCGGTTTCGTCGGCCAGCACGATCAGCACCACGTCGGCCTCGCGGCGATCGCCGACCACCGTGCCATTGCGTTGGCGCACCCGCTGTTCAAACGCGCGCACAAACGGCGAATAGGGGTCGGCCGCCTGAATGTAGATCCGCTGCTGGCCCGCGGCGAGTTCAGCGGCCCCTTCGAGCTGAAACCCGCAACCGCCAAGACAGGCGGCCAGCAGGACGATTGTGGCAAGTCGGAGACTCATGGCGATGTTCTATGCAACCAACAGTCGGTATCATAACGGGTTTTTGCGAGCGCGAACGCGCGAAACAGCACCCGGACATGGCCTACCCCTTTCAATCCATAGAGAAAAAATGGCAGGCGCGCTGGCAGCAGCAGCAGACTTTTCGCATGCCGCTGCGGCCAGACACTTCCAAACCCAAATATTACGTGCTGGACATGTTTCCGTACCCGAGTGGGGACGGCCTGCATGTAGGGCACCCCGAGGGGTATACGGCCACGGACATCGTTGCCCGCTACAAGCGGATGCGGGGTTTCAACGTGTTACATCCCATGGGTTGGGATGCCTTCGGCCTACCGGCCGAGCAATATGCCCTGAAAACCGGAACCCACCCGCGGGTCACGACGGAAAACAACGTCGAGCGATTTCGCGACCAACTCCAATCGCTCGGGTTTTCCTACGACTGGCAGCGGGAAATCAATACGACGGACCCCGCCTACTACAAGTGGACCCAATGGATTTTCAAACAACTGTTCGATCGGGGCCTAGCCTATCAAGATGAAAAACCGGTGTGGTGGTGCCCGGAGTTGGGGACCACATTGGCCAACGAAGAAGTCATTGACGGTCACTCGGAGGTGGGCAACTTCCCTTGTGTGCGCCGCCCGCTGCGCCAGTGGGTGTTGAAAATCACGGACTATGCGGATTTGCTGCTCGCGGGGCTGGACGATGTCGATTGGCCGCGCAGCACCAAGGAAATGCA
This sequence comes from Rhodospirillales bacterium, assembly GCA_024638475.1. Taxonomy (GTDB): domain Bacteria; phylum Pseudomonadota; class Gammaproteobacteria; order Steroidobacterales; family JAHEKG01; genus JAHEKG01. The sequence goes on from JAHEKG010000024.1 coordinate 19,348, forward strand.
ACGCAACTGGATCGGCCGCAGCGAAGGCGCGGAAATCGACTTTGCGGTCCGCGGCCATGACGACGCTAGTATTCGCGTCTTCACCACCCGGCCCGACACCTTGTTTGGCGCAACCTACATGGTACTCGCGCCCGAGCATCCGCTGGTTGACCGCGTCACCACCAGCGAGCAACGCGATTCGGTCAAGGCCTACCAGCAACTCGCGGCCAAGAAAAGCGAACTAGAACGGGCGGAATTGCAGAAGGACAAGACGGGCGTGTTCACCGGGGCCGTGGCCGTCAATCCCGCCACCGGCGCCGATCTACCCATCTGGGTCGCGGACTATGTGTTGGTCAGCTACGGCACCGGGGCCATCATGGCCGTACCCGGCCAGGACGAGCGCGACTGGGCGTTCGCCACCGCATTCGACTTGCCCATCATCAGAACCGTGCAACCGCCGCCGGACTTCGACGGCGATGCCTATTTGGGTGAGGGCCCCTCGATCAACAGCGGTTTTCTCGACGGTCTCGGCGTGACCGAGGCGAAGGCCGCCATGATCGACTGGCTGGAAACCAAGGGCGCGGGCGCGGGCAAGGTCAACTACAAACTCCGCGACTGGTTATTCAGCCGCCAACGCTACTGGGGGGAACCGTTTCCAATTCGCTTCATCGACGGCGTCGCGCATACCGTCACCGAGGATGAGCTGCCCGTCACGCTGCCCGAACTTGCCGAATTCAAACCCAGCGGCACGCCCGAGGGACCGCTCGCTGCCGCCGGCGCGAATCACGGGTGGGCAGTACTTCAAGGCGACCGACGTGGGTGCCCTCGACGAGATCTACCGGGAGATCGACCGCCGAGTGCAGCCATCCGAGGAAGTGATCGAACGGA
>JAHEKG010000255.1:0-2692 GCA_024638475.1 Rhodospirillales bacterium
GCAGGCCGGGCGTCGTTTTGATCTTTCTCCGCTGGAGGAAGAATTTCTTTATCAACAATTGTTGTGCCAGCCGGGTACTAAAATGAAGCCTGGTCGGGGGTCCTCCTGAATGTCGTCGATTGTGGAAGACCGGCTGGCATTTCGCCTATCCGGGCGCAGAAACGAGAAAGGCGGCCAATACATCAATAATTTCAATGGCGACCGCGAGGTCGGTGAGGAAATGACGCAGTCCGTGGTCGGCACGCTGGTGGCGACACCACGGGAAAACATCAAGCTCAAGCTGCGTGCCAATTTTACCCAGATCGATGACGGGCCTAGCAATAATTTCAAGTTTGGTACCGGCTTCGCGAACTGCGACCCGGACGGCAACGGCTCAATAACCTTCCTATGCGGTAAGCCGCCAGGCGTCGATGCCGTAACCCCGGTCATCGGTTTTCAAGATGCCTTTAATCCCGCTTACTTCAACAATTTCGTCCCCGGGCTGAATTACGTGCGGGACGTAATCGGTGGATTCTCTTTGTATTCGCCGACGGGGCGCCCGGTAACGGATTCGAACCCTATCAACGAAAAAATGGGGTTGGCGAAACGCGTCGAGGGTGCAACCTTCCAGGCATCGGTGGATCTGCCGCGTGACATGAGTTTCGACTGGATCAGTGGCTACGACAAGACCCGCTCGTCCATTGTCAGTGACGAGAATACCCTGCCGCGGGATGGAGCGTTGGCCGGGATCATCGGCTTGGGAGACATATTTCTCGTCGAACGGTTCGCCCGCAACAGCTCCCATGAGGCGCGAGTGACGTCGGGTGACGAACAGCGTTTACGCTGGGTCGCCGGCGCCAGCCTGGTCTCCGGCGAAGTAGTGAGCTCCTGTGTGGCGGGAATCAACGGCTTCGGCCCGGCCGGTTTCACGTGTCGGCCCATTCTGGAGACGGAAACGTTGGGGGCCTTTGGCGGGCTGTATTTCGATCTCACCGAGCAACTGACGTTAAGCGCCGAGATGCGGATTCAGAATGATGAAATCAGTATCCCGACGTCGGGCGACGTCACTGAATTCGACGACGTGGGCGGAAGAATCACCTTGGAATACTCGCCCAATGACGATGTCATGTATTTCATCAACTATTCCCGGGGATTCAGGCCCGGCAGCTTCAACAGCATCTTTGCGGTGCTGTCGCCAACTGAGCAGGCGAGTTTGATAGCCAATTCCGGCGCCGGGTTCAATATCGATCCCGAAACTCTCGACCAGTTCGAGTTCGGCATCAAGGGAGATTTCCTGGACGGGCGGCTACAGGGCTCAGCGGTTGCCTATATCGGAAAAATCAAGGATCAGCAGCAGACCACCGTCACCAATTACATTGATGACATGGGCAACAACCAGTTGATTACCGTCATCACCAACGTGGGCGAGGTTGATCTGCACGGCCTGGAACTGGAGGGCGCTTTCGCCGCGTCGGAGACCTGGACCTTGCAGGCGACCTTGGGATGGAACTATACCGAATTTACGAAAGGTACCTGTCGCGCTTGTGTCGTGAATATTGGTCAGGCCAGCGAAACCGATTTTCTCGGTAATCAGACGCCGTGGACACCGGAACTAACGGCCTCAGTCGTGGCTACTTATTCACGGCCGGTCATGAAAGGAAAATATGACGGATTCGTTCGGGGCGAGGCGATCTTCGAGTCGACGAAATACGCCACCGAGGCCAATCTATTGGAGACTGGGGATCGCCAGGTTTTCAACCTGCGCGCCGGTTTACAGGCAGATGCCTATCGGCTCGAGGCCTACATCACCAATGTCTTTGACGACGATACCTACTACTACGTATCCCGCCAGACAGACCTAGACACTTTTGGCGTCGCCTTTAATGTCGGGCTTCCCGACAAGCGGGCCTATGGCCTCAGAGTAACGCTCGACTTCTAGTAAGCGCAGGGTGCGGCCATGGCCGACGTCGGGGCCGCACCCAATAGCGTGATTCGAAAACACACTCTCGGGATTTTACTCGTAGCAATCGCCGCTATGGCGCTGGCGGTCGGTGGACAATTTTTTGCCGCTCGCCGCAGCGCACCCCCCATCACTTTCGCCGAGGTGCAAGCTAAGTACGGTGAGCAGTCCCGCCAGATAGAGGTCGCCGGTGTGACCGTCAACTACCGTGACGAGGGTCGCGGACCGACCTTGGTCCTTTTGCACGGCTCCTTTGGAAGCCTGCGGATGTTCGACGACATGGTGAAGCAACTCGGCGATCGCTTTCGTATCGTGCGCTATGACCAGCCACCCTCGGGTTTGTCGGGGCGGGTTCCTGCGGATTTCTCCCTCACGTCAGAAGTCTTCTTGAGTGAGTTGCTTGACCGGCTGGGTGTCAGTTCGGTGGCCTTACTCGGCACCTCGAGCGGAGGCATCATCGGCTACCGGTTTGCCGCCACCTATCCGGAGCGCGTCAACGCGCTCATCTTGTCCAACATTCCGCCATCGGCCCCAGTGGACAACGCGGGGGCACGGGCGCGCCTACCGCTTAGGCTTCGTTGGTCGATGGGTGCTTGCATTAAGTACGCCACGCCTTTTTCTAAAACCTGTTGGCGCGACTTCCTCATCTCCAACTTCGAACGGCAGCGGCGCGTCACGGACGCGCTCGTCACAGAATACTATGACCTCAATCGCCGGCCCGGTGCGTCTGAGTTCACCAGCATGACGGCGATC
>JAHEKG010000255.1:2702-5022 GCA_024638475.1 Rhodospirillales bacterium
AAAGCGCCCACCTTGCTGATTTGGGGGATGCGCGACCCGGTGCTGCCCCCCGCCACGGCGGATTTGCTCACCGCTCGGCTTACCTCCACCACTGTCGAGATGGACCAACTCGATGATGTGAGCCATTACCCGCCCCTCGAGGCTCCCAAGGAAGTTGCCGAGCTCACAGCGCAATTCTTGATGGACCGGTAGAAAATTCGTGGAGCCGAGGAGGATCGCACTCCCGACCTTCGCATTGCGAATCCGAATTCGCGACTGAATTTGGCCCCATTTTCCCGAGCGGTACTACAGGCCTACCCTACTAGCCATTCTCACCAGTTCTGCCAACGAGCGTACGCCCATTTTTTGCATGACCTTGGCACGATGGATCTCTACGGTCCTCTGACTAACACCCAGATCAGAGGCGATCACTTTATTGGCTGCACCGGTGGCAACCTGAGCCATCACTTGCCTCTCCCTCGGGGTGAGTGTCACCATGCGTTCCTTGATCGTCGCTACGGTTTGATTCGCTTCCCTCATATCCTTGTCTTCGCTTAACGCTTGGTTGATTCGGTCCAACAATTCTTGGTCGCGAAACGGTTTCTGAAGAAAATCTAGGGCGCCCGCTTTCATCGCATCAACGGCCATACGTACATCGCCGTGACCGGTAATGAACACAATCGGCAGGTGAACTTTTCGCTTATTGAGTTCAGCCTGAAGATCCAAGCCGCTCATTCCTGGCATACGGATATCCGCCACTAAACACGCAAGCCCTCGGGGCTCAAACGCCTCGAGAAACTCAACCGCTGACGCAAATACCTCGCACCTGAAACCTACGGTACTAATGAGCATTCGTATTGAATCCCGCACCGCATCGTCGTCGTCCACCACATAAACCATCGCTTCTTTGACATCCATAAAGCACTTCCCTTCGTCACGTCTTGCGGTATGGCGGGGAACTCTCCCACCGTATCGGCCGCCCCATCGTGCCGGTATCCGTAATTACCACAAGATTTACCCACCGAGATGGCAACGCCCGACAAAGCCCATGGTGTAGAGCAACTACGGTCAGTGGAGACAATGGCCGCATGAAGGCGCTTGCCAAGCCCTTGGGGACGCGTGAGGGTGTGAACTTCGCTGACCCCCACCAGTGATACTCCCTCAATTCATAGTCGCTGCCAGCGAAGGACCAATTGGGCGACCGTCGCTCTCCTGATCTATCGGCCCCTCAATAGGCTCAACGCTAGGCAACTCGGCTGCAGTAAGCGTCTCCTGTGCTAGCAACCTGGCGGCCGTATCGTCCAACATCGGGCGGTTGGACTTAAGTATGTCGGTCGCTTTCGTGAAGGCGGTACCTGTGAGTTGCCGCACGGCTTCATCTATTTCCCGTGCGGTTTGTTCGCTGTACCTTCGAGGGGCAGGAAAATAGGCCTCCGTTTCCCCCAAAAAAGCAGGCCGCTCTGCGTCATAGGTCACCTGGCCAAGGGTTTCATCCATGCCGTAGCGCATTACCATCATGCGAGCAATGTTGGTAGCCTGGGTGAGATCGTCGGCGGCACCGGTCGAGAGCTTGTCGAACACTAGCATCTCTGCGGCGCGACCCCCCATCAAGGCGGCCATCTTGTTTATCAGCTCTTCCTCGGTCATGAGGTAACGGTCTTCGGTAGGCCGTTGGATGTTATAACCCAAAGCGCCAATCCCACGCGGGATAATGGAGATCTTGTGGACGGTTTCGACACCCGGCAAGGCGAGCCGTACTAGCGCGTGGCCGGTCTCATGGTAAGCCACAACTTTGCGCTCGTAAGGGTTGAGTAAGCGGTTTTTTTTCTCCAAACCTGCAACGATCCGCTCAATCGCCCGCGTGAAATCGTCTAGGGTGACGGATTCACCATTGCGACGGGTGGCTAGGATCGCAGCCTCATTGACGAGATTAGCGAGATCGGCACCGCTGAAACCGGGAGTCAGCGCAGCAACTTCCTCCAACTCAGCCTCCGCCGCAAGGACTACTTTCTTGACGTGTACTCTAAGAATGTCCACCCGCCCTTGTTTGTCAGGTCGATCCACCAACACTTGCCGATCGAATCGACCGGCCCGCAGTAAGGCCGGATCGAGGATCTCGGGTCGATTGGTCGCGGCTAGCAATACAATACCTTGTTGTGGATCGAACCCATCTAACTCGCTTAATAGCTGGTTGAGGGTTTGCTCTTTTTCATCATGCCCGCCCATCATAGGCCCCGCCCCTCTAGCACGGCCGAGCGCATCAAGCTCGTCAATGAAGATAATGCACGGCGCAGTGCTGCGAGCCTGGTCGAACAAATCGCGCACGCGCGCGGCGCCAACG
>JAHEKG010000256.1 GCA_024638475.1 Rhodospirillales bacterium
CAATGATCGCGAGGCTCAGTCCCGTCCGACATTCGGTGAATCGCTGAATTTTGGCTGACTGATACTCGCCTTCCAACGTCACGAGATAGTCGAACGCGGATTCGGTGTCTTGCTTGCTGATCAAATGATCGGGCTTGGCGTTGGTGCGGAATCGCAGCGTGTTCTCGGCAACGGGCTCGAACCACCGCGTCGGCCCGTCCCGCTCCAAGGCGACTTGCCCGGAGGCCGCATCCCAACGCCAGCGGCCCATGGCGTAAAAGGCACCGGCGGCGGCCTCCCCATCGGGGGCCATATAGTTCTGGCGGTAAAAGAAAGTGCCGCCGTCCCGCAACCAAAGACCCGTTTCTATTCCCGGGCAGTCCGCACAGGGAAAGTTGCCGGCGTAGACCCCCCGCAGCCATCCTGGCTCGGCCACCGGCTGAATCTCGGGTTTCTCCGCCGGATCGTCACCGCAGCCGGCGAGAAGTACCCCGCCAACTACGAGCACAGCGACAGAGGTTATGCGGATGTTATGGCTCATTACGGTAGCTAGCATCCTACCCTAATCGTCTCGGCCGGATCTCAAGTCTGTACAATTCGATGATGACTCCGACCCATTCACTGGTGTTAACCGGTCTCACCGACTTCCCGCTGATCAAACCCGGTGATGATCTGGGCGCCTTGATTGTGCGCTCGCTGGCGGACAACCGGCAACCGTTAATGGCCGGCGACATCGTCGTCGTTGCCCAAAAGGTCGTGTCCAAAGCCGAAGGCCGGTTGGTCCGCCTGGATACGGTGACTCCGAGCCGAGAAGCGGAACGGCTGGCAGCAACTACCGAAAAGGATGCGCGCATCGTCGAGTTGATACTCCGCGAATCAGTCTCGATCGCGCGCGCCAGACCCGGCCTGATCATTAGTGAGCACCGCCTCGGCCTCGTGCTTGCAAACGCGGGCATCGACCAATCCAATATCGATCACGCCGAGGGCGACAGCGCGCTGCTGTTGCCCGAGGCGCCCGACGCCAGCGCCGCGCAATTGCGCAAGCTGCTCGAGGATAACTATGCGGCCCCCATCGGCGTCATCATCAACGATAGCCTGGGCCGCCCTTGGCGCGAGGGCACCACGGGTCACGCCATCGGCTGCGCGGGTATCCAAGGGCTGGGGAACCTGGTGGGCAAACCGGATTTACACGGCCGCGAGCTGTTGAGCACCGTCGTGTCTTGGGCAGACGAGTTGGCGGCGGCGGCATCCTTCGTCATGGGCCAGGCGGACGAGGCCTGCCCCGTCGTCGTCGTCCGCGGCGCCGCCATGGTGGCCGGCGGGGCTGGCAACGCCAGGGAGCTGCTGCGCCCCCGGGACAAGGATTTGTTTAAGGACTGGCCTGCCAACAATCTTCAGTGAACGCGTGGTGGCTTCATGGGTCCTACCTTAAATAAGAGTAGTTTGAGGTCACCATGCTAAGCAGGACGAAAATCGTCGCTTTATTCGGGTTGACGGTACTGTTCCTGTCTAGTTTCGCGGCTGCAGCCGAGAGCGGCGGTTTCGATCTCAGAAAATCCCTTATCCCAATCGAGGAAATCTATTCGGGCGGTCCCGGCAAAGACGGCATTCCCGCCATCGATAACCCCCAGTTCCTCGCCGCCGAGGAAGCGCGGTTCATGCGCGACAACAATCGGGTCATCGGCGTGCAGCATGATGGCGTGACCAAGGCTTACCCGATACGGATACTCGATTGGCACGAGGTGGTTAACGACAAGTTCGGCGATGAGGCGGTAGTCGTCACCTATTGCCCGCTATGCGGCACGGGAATGGTGTTTTCCGCCCAAGGCTCGGATATCGGATTGACGTTTGGGGTGTCGGGCCTGCTCTATAACAGCGACGTCTTGCTCTACGATCGCCTCACGCAATCACTCTGGTCGCAAATCCTGAGCAAAGCAGTGACGGGACCGTTGCGCGGGACGACGCTCGTTCACCTGCCGGCTTCCCACACGACCTGGCGAGAGTGGCGGCAGCGTCACCCGGAGACATTGGTGCTGTCGAGAGACACCGGCTTTCGCCGTAACTACAACCGCTCGCCGTACCTAGACTACGCTCGCTCGGGGCAATTGATGTTTCCGGTTGCCGAACGCAACAAGATGTTTCGCAACAAGGAAATGGTCCTAGGCGTGCGCATCGATCAAGCCTCCAAGGCCTACCCCTTCAAGGAGTTGCGCAAACACGGGCAAGCCCGCTTTGAGGATACGGTCGCGGGTCAGGCTCTCACGATTGAATGGCTCCAGGATGACAAGACGGCACGGGTGCTTGACGAGGAAGGCAAACAGCTGCCATCCGTGTTGGCGTACTGGTTCGCCTGGTACGCGTTTCATCCGGACACCTTGATCTTCAAAGCGGACGCTCAATGATTGCGGTGCGCCCGCCTATGGTCAAACTCATCCATGTGCTGATAAGGTCTGCCGGATGTTGCCAATGCCCCGACTGATCGCTGCAGCGGCTTTACCGTTGTTCGCCCTGGCCGCGTGGGCCGGCCCGGCCCTCGACTTGAGCGACCCCATCCAGGCCGTCGAGGCGTGGGTAAGACTCAAGGGCGACAGCGACGGTTCCATCACTTACGAATGGATGACCGGCACCGCCTATGGCATCCCCCAGGGCAGCATGAGCACGGCCTTGTTCGACATCGAAAGCGTTACCATTCGGCAGTTCCAGCGCCGCGGTCCTGGGCACTACGCCGAGCAAACGTTTGCCTGCCGCTTGTACCGCCATTCATCGACCCGGGAGTTCATTCAGCGCTGGACCAATCCTTATACCCAAGAAGACATTGATCTCAAGCCGGGGTGCCGGCCGGGGATCACCGTCATCTATAGCCCGGCGGGCGCCAAACTCGACAGCGAGATGGCCTTCAACAGCACCGCCCTCGGCAAGCCCATGCAGCTGCAGGTCGTCAACGCCGGCAATCATCTCATCGTCCGCCGCGAGGCTCACTCGGAATACCAAGCCTCGCCGGATGCGGAGCCGCGCAGAGAAACGTCCATCGATACCTTTAAGGTTAAGCCCGGCTATCTGACCGACCCGGACCGCAGCCATTGGCTCCCCCAATACCAATGGACCAGCGCAACTCTGTGGATGACATTGCTCAACATGGGTAACCGCCCGGGCGGTATGCTGTGGTCGATCAATGGGCGCAACTATTTGGGCGCCGAGGAGTTGCCCAACGACTTCAGGCGCGCCGTGCAGCGCCTCGCACCTGGCTCGTTAGAACACCGCTTCGACTGGAATTAGGCAAGCAGCCATTCATTCCAATGCTGGCGGCGCCTCCTGCGTTGTTGCGTCCGCCGGAATCGCCGCCACTAATTCGCGCCAAGCATCCGCTGTGACTGCTGGGTCCCGGATGAGTGCGAAAGACTTGTATCGCGCGGACGCTGCTTCGAGGCTGGCGACGGCGACGCGGGCCACGTCGCCGCGGGCTATCAGCCCGGTCGTGTAGTCGCGCCGACTCAAGGCTCGCAGACCCGAGCCCTGGGAGGGCCCATCCTCGAGACCGCCCGGGCCGATGATCGTATAGGCGAGGCCGCTGCGTTTGAGGTGATTCTCGCCTTGGGTTTTCCAATAACGCACGTTGCCGACCTCGACCATGGTGTTGGCTTTGCGATGGGGCCCGGCCGCGGCCGACGAAATCAGCACGAAGTGCTCAACGCCGGTATCAACCGCGGCATCCACCACGTTGCGTACACCACCGTAGTCGACAAACTCGAAACTATTCGGACCGCTGCGCTGCCGCGCGCCCAATACGCAAATGACGTAATCTGCACCGGCGACGGCTTCGCGCACCCGAGCCGGATCGCGCACATCAACTTGCCGCCAATCCCAACTACCGGCAATGCGTTCACGAGCGCCGGCACTATCCTGAGTCAACGGCCGCACTCTGTACCCCGTTTCGCGCAGCGACTCGATAACGTAAGCGCCCGTCCGCCCGGACCCGCCAGCGACTACAACCAGCGGCGCTGCATCCCGAGCCGGCGCGAAACAACCCGCCAGCAGCGCACAACCCAGCAATACCGACAACCTAACCTGCCACATCATTCACTCCTAACCAGCCATGTCGGCGCGCCCCGAGATGACATCATAGCGTGCGACAGTAGCCTATAATTTCCGCCTGTAGCGAATCGATTGGGAAGGGCGATGCAATCAACACGACGGGAATTACTAGGCCTAGGCCTCGCGGCCGCAAGCCTCGCAGCAACCAAAGCCGGTGCCGCCGAGGCCAACGCCGGCCCACTGGCGGACGGCGTGCGGCGCGGTTTCATCAATATTCCTGCGGGCCAAATCCACTATCGATATCGGCTCCCTCAAGCCGCGACCGACAGGCGCCCGATAGTGATGTTGCACGGCTTTCCCTCCTCCGCGTGGATCCTGCAACCGTATATCGCGGGGCTCGGCGCGGATCGGCCTAGCTACGGTTTCGACCTGATGGGGATGGGGGATTCCACCGGCCTTCCCGATCCCCACCCCACCATCGCAGACCTGGCCCGCGCCGTCATCGCGGGCCTGGATGGTTTAGGTCTGGTCCGGGTCGATCTTTACGGCACGTTGACGGGCGCTCGGGTGGCAACGGAACTCGCATTGCTGGCGCCGGAGCGGGTGAACCGCCTTATCCTGGACGAGCCCGGGGTGCAGCCCCCGGAAGAAATCGCGGAATTTCTCGAACGCTATATGCCGTCGATGGAACTCGATCAGGAAGGTAGCCAATTCGATCGCATTTTTGCATTTTGCCGCGACGCCTATATCTGGTTTCCCTGGTATCGCCGCACGCGCGCCAACCAGCGGAATTGGGTCGACCTGCCGAGTGCAGAGGTATTGCACCTAAATACGATGGAAATTCTCAAGAGCATGGACCATATCGTCGGCGTCTTCGAGTCATCGGAACGCTACCCGGTGGTCGAGCGACTCGGCCGGCTCAACGTCCCCACCCTCGTCACCGAGGACGGCTACCAACTGGTTAAGCGCGCCGACATGTTGGAGTTGC
>JAHEKG010000257.1 GCA_024638475.1 Rhodospirillales bacterium
CTTGGGGATGTCGACGCCGGATTTGCCGATGCGGACGAAATCATCGAGCGAACCTATTACTCCCCGACGGCTCACCAAGGCTATATCGAACCGCACGCCTGCGTGGCCGAGGCGGACCGCGGCGGCAAGGTTGATATTTGGTGCTGTACCCAGGGGCAATTTGTCGTGCGCTCCATGACCGCCGCGTTGCTGGGTACCGACGTCGCCAACGTCAAGGTGACGCCCAGTGAAATCGGCGGCGGTTTCGGGGGCAAGACAACGGTGTATTTAGAGCCGCTGGCAGCGGCGCTGTCGTTAAAGGCGCAGCGCCCGGTGAAAATGATGATGCGCCGCGAAGATGTTTTTCGAGCGACGGGGCCAAGCTCCGCGAGTCTGGTGCGCGTAAAGGTGGGCGCGCGTCGTGACGGCACCATCACCGCGATGGATGCGACGCTGGAATACGAGGCGGGGGCATTCAAGGGCTCCCCGGTGATGCTGGGCTGCTGGACGGCCTTCGCACCCTATCGCTGCAAGAACCAGCGCGTGGAAGGCTTCGATATCCTCGTTAACAAACCCAAGGTCGCTGCCTACCGGGCGCCCGGTGCGCCGCAGGCGGCATTGGCGGTCGAATGCGTGCTCAACGAATTGTCGGACCAACTCGGCATCGATCCCATCGAGCTGCGCCTCAAAAACATCGTCGAGACGGGTGACAAGGCGCTGTACGGCGCCACCTTCGAAGCCAACGGCTTACGCGAGTGCTTGGAACGCGCGCGCGACCACGACCACTACCAATCCGCGCTCGGCGAAAACGAGGGCCGGGGCGTGGCGGTGGGCTACTGGTTCAACGTCGGCCTCAGTTCCAGTGCGGTCGTGCACTTGACGGAGTCGGGCAGGGTAATCGTCCAGGAGGGCAATCCGGACATTGGTGGTTCGCGGGCGTCGATGGCGCTGATGACTGCCGAAACCCTCGGTATTCCCTACGAGCATGTCACCGTGCAAGTTACGGACACCGAAGGCGTTGGCTATAACGACGTGACCGGCGGCAGCCGCACGACGTTTGCCACCGGGCTCGTCGTGACGGAGGCGGCGCGCGACGTGGTTAAGCAATTGTGCGAACGGGCGGCGATGATTTGGAAGGTCGATGCCGAGCAGGTGGAGTGGGCGCAAGGGCAGGCGCGCAACAAGGAAGATTCGAGCCAGGTGTTGACCATTGCCGAGCTTGCCAAGCAGACCGAGAAGACGGGTGGCCCGATCACGGGCCGTTGCTCAAAGAGCGTGGAAGGCGCCGCCGGGTCCTTTTCCGTCAATCTGGCCGACGTCCGCGTGGATCGCGGCACGGGACGAGTGGATGTGACCCGGTTCACGGCCATTCAAGACGCGGGGACGGCCATACATCCGGCCTTCGTCGAAGGCCAAATGCAGGGCGGCGCCGTGCAAGGCATCGGTTGGGCCCTCAACGAGACCTACTACTACGATGACAAAGGCGCGATGGCGAACCCGGGCTTTCTCGATTACCGGATGCCCGTGGCGCTAGACGTACCGATGATCGACACGGTGATTGTCGAAGTGCCCAATCCAGCGCATCCCTACGGCGTACGCGGGGTGGGTGAGACGCCGATTTGTGGGGCTTTGCCCGCTGTCGCTTGGGCGGTCAACAATGCGGCGGGGGTGCTGGTCACCGAACTGCCCATGTCGCCGCCCACGGTGTTGGCGGCCATGCTGAACAGCGAGCGTGACAGCCTCGAGGCGCCTATCAAGCGTACGGCCTAATTGCCTTTCGCCTGCCCGCAAATGGGTGACAAGGAAAAGGTTTCGGAGCATGAAGCGATCGTTGGATCCGTTCGACGTTGGTTGGACGCCGTGGTCGTGGCGCTGGACCTTTGCCCGTTTGCGCACCGGGAGCTGGCTGGCGACCGGGTACGTTTCGCGGTGACCGGTGCGACTACCGAGACGCAGTTGTTGACGGCATTAAGGGACGAGCTGGCGTTTCTGAGTGGCGATCCTTCGACGGAGACGACACTGTTGATTCACCCCAACGTGCTCGATGATTTTTACGACTACAACGAGTTCCTGGCCGATGCCGACGCGTTGCTCGTGGAAATGGATTGGGACGGGGTCTATCAGGTTGCGAGTTTTCATCCGCGCTACCAGTTTGCGGGAACCCAGGTTGACGACGCGGAAAACTACACGAACCGCTCGCCCTATCCCATGTTGCATGTTATTCGAGAGGCAAGCCTCGAACGGGTCATTGCCGATTTTCCGGACGTGGACCAGATTCCCGGCCGCAATATCAGGTTAATGAACCGTTTGGGAAAGGAAAAAATGCAGGCGCTGATGCAAGCTTGCGTGCGCGATGCGTCGCCGAGTCCTTCGGTGGATGAGACGCAAAAGCGACTCTAGGCAATGGCGACCGGTCGATCCAACAATCCTGGAATAGCAACGGCGATTCGCTCGACGTTCGGCAATAAGCGCCTACTCGTGATCGGCGATCTCATGCTGGATCAGTATGTCTGGGGGGATATCAGCCGCATCTCGCCGGAGGCCCCGGTGCCCGTGCTGCGCCATGACCGCGATGCACGCCGCGCCGGCGGGGCCGGTAATGTGGCGCTGAATATCGCGGGCCTCGGTTTGAATATCGGTATCTGCGGCTATGTGGGGCGCGATGAATTCGGCGATCACCTGACGGCACTGCTGCGGGATGGCGGTGTCGATGTCGCAGGTCTGGTCAGGCTCGAAGATCGACCGACAATCACCAAGACGAGAATCATTGCCCGGCAGCAGCAGGTGCTGCGCATGGATGCCGAAGACTTGAGTCCGATGGCCGAGCAAAGCGTCGGGGCGCTAATGCAGGCAATTGAACGCGAGCTAGCTGCGGACGTCGATGGGATAATTTTATCCGACTACGCCAAGGGCGTGCTGGCGGGTAACGCCTGCCAGACCGTTATTGGTTTGGCGCGGCGGCGCAAGCTCCCGGTGTTCGTCGACCCTAAAGGGGCCGATTTCAGCCGCTATCGGGGTGCCAACGTTATTACGCCGAATCTGGCCGAGCTTGCGCAGGCCACCGGCGTCGCCGCCGAGAATATCGAGCAACTCATCGAGGCCGGCCGCGCCATCGTTCGCGACATCGGGCTCGACTACATGGTGCTCACGCGAGGCGCCGATGGCGCGACAATCATTGCACCCGACAGCACCCTGCATAGTGCCGCGGTTGCCCGCGAGGTATTCGATGTCTCGGGTGCCGGCGACACGTTTATTGCCACGGTGGCGGCCGGTCATGTGGCGGGGCTTGCCCGCAGCGAGATGCTGCATCTCGCCAATATTGCTTCGGGAATCGCGGTCTCGAAGGTCGGTACCGTGGCGGTGGATAAAGCCTCCGTACTACAGGAGCTGGATGCCGGCACTCACGCCGTACAGGATTCACTGTTTGGCCTCGACGAATTGCAACGACAGATGGGTCGGTGGCGTGAACAGGGTGAGCAAGTCGTCTTCACCAACGGCTGTTTCGACATTCTGCACGCGGGTCACGTCACTTATCTGCAGAAGGCCGCGTTGCTCGGCGATCGCTTGGTTGTTGGACTCAATACCGACCGCTCCGTGGCGGAGTTGAAGGGAACCGGCAGGCCCATCGTGCCGGAGGAAGATCGGGCGAAGGTGATCGCCGCGTTGGCCGCCGTGGATGCCGTCGTCTTGTTCGATGACAGCACGCCGCTGAATTTGATCAAGGCACTGCGCCCGGAGGTGTTGGTGAAGGGCGGTGACTACAGTAAGGACCAAATCGTCGGCGCGGCGGAGGTCGAAGGCTGGGGTGGACGGGTTGAAATCATTCCGCTGGTGGCAGGCAGAAGCACCAGTCAGCTAATAGAGAAAATCACCGGCTGACATTCTGGATTCCATCGAAGACCGTTTCCGGCGTTATTGACCGCAGGCAGTTCAGATGCCCCAATGGGCAATCGCGCTTGAAACACGGGCTGCAGTCGAGATTCTGATAATAGATCGTCTTGCGCTGGGTCAGCGGTGGCGTGAATGCAGGCGAGCTCGAGCCGAACAGGGCTAGCACATGGGTTTGTGCCGCCGCCGCGACGTGCATCAAACCGGAGTCGTTGCTGACGGCGGCGCTAGCGGCGGACAACAGGTCCACGGTATCGTCGAGCCGGGTTTTGCCACACAGATTGATGATAGCCTCCGCAGACTGCCCGCGGATCGTCTCGCCGACCTCGGCCTCATTCTTCGATCCGAGCACCCAGACTTGCCGGCCGCTTGCAGCGAGCTTGGCGGCCAATTGACCGAAGTAATCGATGGGCCAGCATTTCGCCGGCCCGAAGGCGGCCCCCGGCATGAGCGCAACGGCGCTGCCGCTGCGATCAAGCCCAAACTTGGCCACCAGCTCTGCGCGGTTTTGCTCGTCGATGCTCAGCCGCGGTGCAGGCGGCTCCGGCAGCGTCGCTGTGGGCGAAATTCCCAGCGCAAGATAGCGTTTGATGGTCTGATTCAAGATCGAACGGTCAAGCCCGCGCAGATCGTTCAAGAGGCCGTAACGCATCTCGGTGCGGAAACCAGTACGGATGGGGATGCCGGCGAAAAACGGCACGAGCGCGGACTTCCAGGATCGCGGAATGACGATTGCTCGGTCGTATTGTTCGGCTTGCAGCGATGAGCCGAGCCGGTAGCGTTCGACCAGGCGCAGTTCGCCATGCCCAACGGACAAGACATGCGACTGCCGCACCTCCGGCATGCGCGCAATGATAGGCGCCGACCAGCCGGGCGCCACCACGTCGATGATGACGCTGGGGGCCCGCTGCCGCAGCAGCATGAATAAGGACTGCGCCATGACCATGTCGCCGACCCAGGCCGGGCCGACGACGAGTACCCGTCCTCCGGAGGGGTTGTCGCTGCCCGAATCAGCCATCGCCATGGAGCCGGATCAGCAAGGGTCTAACCAATACGATCCAGGTAGCGCTTCACGCCTTCCTCGACGGTCAGAAATTCGTGTTCACAGCCCGCGGCACGC
>JAHEKG010000258.1 GCA_024638475.1 Rhodospirillales bacterium
GCGGAATGCCGAGCTTGCCGTGTTGGTCAAGGCCGACCAGTCTGTCGCATATGGCCGGGTAGTCACCGGCATGGTTCTGTTGCAACGTTCCGGCGCAACGAGGGTGGGGTTCCTCACGGACCCCCTGGATTCCGATGCCGAAGTTCAATAGGGCGCATGTAGGTGGCTTGGGTGCATGATGACGTTTCTCAAACAACACGCGGGCGCGATGGTTTTTTCCACGGTCATACATCTCGTGTTGCTCGGTCTACTCGGCATCACCCTGGATTTGTCTTTGCCTCAGCGGCCGCCCACCCGGTTGGCCATCGAGGCCATGGTGGTGGATTCGAGCATCTTGACGGCCAAACAGCGGCAGCAGGAAGAAGTCCAGCGGCAAATCGAAGCGGAGGCTCGGCAGCAGCGGGAAGCGGAAGCAGCCGAAGAGAAGCGCCAGCAGGAGTTAGCGGCGCAGCGCGAACAGGAGGAAATGGCACGCCAGCAGGCCGAGATCGAGGCGCAGCGTCAGGCCGAGGCCGACCGCAAGGCGCAAGCGGAAGCCGAGCGCAAAGCGCGGGAAGAAGCCGAGCGCCAAGCGGCGGAGGAGAAGCGCAAGGCGCAGGAGGAGGCCGAGCGCCAAGCGGCGGAGCAAAAGCGCAAGGCGCAGGAAGAAGCCGAGCGCCAAGCGGCGGAGCAAAAGCGCAAGGCGGAAGAGGCGGCCAAACGCAAGCAAGAAGAGCAGCGGCGCCAAGAAGAGGCGCAACTCCGCGCGGCATTGGCGGCGGAAGAAGAACTCCTTGCGCTCCAGCAATCGGATGCGATGAACCAGTATCAATGGCAAATCCAACAGCGCATCGAACGCAGTTGGATTCGCCCGCCCACGGCTCGAGTTGGCCTCAGTTGCGAGCTGAATGTGATTCAGCTGGCGTCCGGCGACGTCATCGACGTACGCGTGGGGCGGTGCAACGGCGACGACGTCGTGATCCGGTCTTTGGAGGCCGCGGTATTGAGAGCGTCGCCCCTCCCGGTGCCATCGGATTCGCGTTTGTATTCCCGCAACTTGAAAATATTATTCGAACCGCAGCAATAAACTATGATTAATTCTCGACACAATCTGACCGGCTGGCTACTGATCGGCGCGCTGTGGGCACTCATTCCGCTCATGGCCAATGCCGAATTGGTGATCAAGATCAATCGCGGCGTGGAACGGCCGGTGCCGATTGCGGTGGTGCCCTTCGGCTATGACGGCCCGGCGGCCGCGCCCTTTGATGTCGCCGAGCTGGTGGCACGCGATCTGGACAACAGCGGCCGCTTTCAGAGTTTGCCGCGCTCGCTGCTGGTATCCCAACCGACTCGCGGCAGCGACGTCGATTTCCAGGATTGGCGCCTGTTGAAAGTCGACGTCGTCGTGATTGGACGGCTGGAGCCGCTGCCGGGCAATCGCCATAGCATCATTTTTCAGGTCTTCAATACCCTGACCGGCGAGCCGCTCATGAGTTTTCGCATGGCATCGGACGACGCAGCCTTGCGCCGCGCCAGCCATCGCGTCGCCGACATGATTTACGAGAAACTGACGGGCATCGCGGGTGTATTCAGCACGGAAATTGCCTACATCGCCGTGGATCGCAGCGGCGGAGAGACCCGCCACCGGCTCATCGTTGCGGATGCGGATGGGGAGAATCCCCGCGTGGTCGTCAATTCCCCGGAGCCTTTAATGTCGCCGGCGTGGTCGCCAGACGGCCGCAAGCTTGCCTACGTGTCCTTCGAAGGGCGTCGCTCCGCGGTATACGTGCAAACATTGCGCTCGGGTAACCGCGAGCGCGTCTCGGCCAGGGCGGGGATTAATGGCGCCCCGGCTTTTTCTCCCGACGGTCGGCGGCTGGCGCTGACCCTGTCTCGCGATGACGGTAATTTGGACGTCTACGTTCTCGACCTCGCTTCGCAGGTGCTGACCCGTCTGACTTGGGATCCGGCGATCGATACGGAGGCGACGTTCTCACCGGATGGCGAGGAGGTGTTTTTCACTTCCGACCGTGCCGGCGGACCCCAGATCTACCGAGTGCCCAGCCTGGGTGGCGGGCAGGCCACCCGCGTGACCTTCGACGGTAACTACCACGCTCGGCCGCGAGTGTCGCCGGACGGCAAGCAATTGGCCGTCGTGTTCAACGATCGCGGTAACTACCGCATCGGGCTGGCAGACATCGAGCGGGGTACAACTCAGGTGCTCACCCGGGGTCGGTTGGATGAATCACCCGGGTTCGCACCCAACGGCGCGGAAATCATCTATGCCACCCGAGCCGATGGCACGGGCGTCTTGGCTTCAGTCAGCACCGATGGCCGAATCGCAAGGCAAATCGCCGCGGTCAGCGGAGAGGTTCGCGAACCGATTTGGGGTCCCCGGGACCGATACTAGTTCAGAGTTGGAGATATCATGATGAACCACAGACTAAGCTTTGTAGTGACAATTTTCGCTTGCTCGCTGTTCTTGTCCGGTTGCCCCGGGAGCTCAGTCGTCCAACCGGATACCAGCGGCGATGGCCCACCGATAGATTCGGCGCCGGAATTGAACAATCGCGACCGCGGCGGAGTCGATGGCGCGCAGCCGTTTCGAGAGGATCCTCTGCCCGACCTGCTGGGTGATCTGGTGGTGTACTTCGAATACGACCTTAGCGATATTCGCAGTGAATTCAACGCGATGTTGGCTGCCCATGGGCGCTATCTCGCTAATAATCCCAGTGCCAATATTCGTTTGGAAGGGCACGCCGATGAAAGGGGATCGCGCGAATACAATATCGGTCTCGGTGAACGTCGCGCCCAAGCCGTCCGGCGGGTGTTGCTTTTACAAGGCGCGTCGGGGACCCAGATCAGTACGGTCAGTTACGGGGAAGAACGGCCCGCCATATTGGGTAGCGACGAAGAGGCCTGGAAGTTGAACCGACGGGTCGAACTTGTCTACCAGCAGTAACGAGTACGGAGTGTCTAACATGTACAAAGCATTTTTTCTGTCGGCTTTTGCCCTGGGTATCTTGGGCGGCTGTGCCACCGTGCCGCCGGAAGAGGATCCCGTGTATCTCAAGCTAACGGATATGGAGGCGCGGCTGATGAGGATCGAACGCGTCATCGATAACCAAAGCTTGCTCGAGCTGGCCGCTCAGGTCGATCAGCTACGCACGCAAACCCAGGCGCTGCGGGGCGAGTTGGAGACGTTGCGTTTCGATTTCGACAAGGACGCCGAGCGTCAGCGGGAAGTTTACTTGGACATGGACCGGCGTTTGCAATCCATGGAGACGCGTACGATTGCGCAGGTGGCATCACCGCGTGTCAATGGGGAATCGACGCTCGCGGGCGGGGCCATACCCAGTGGGCAGTTGCTCGTGCCCGGAGGTAGCGATCGGGACAACTATCAAGCGGCGTTCGATTTGCTCAAGGAAGGTCGTTACCAGGAAGCGGCCGCTGCGTTCAAGCAATTCCTCGTGGTGTTTCCTAATAGCACGGTTGCGGACAATGCGCAGTATTGGCTGGCGGAAACTTACTACGTACAACGTCAGTTCGGCGAATCTTTACCGGCATTTGAAACGGTCCTCAGTGACTATCCCGAATCCCGCAAGGTGCCGGATGCGTTGTTGAAGATCGGCTACTGCAACTACGAACTCAAGCGCCTGGATGCCGCCAGAAGCGCCTTGGCCAAGGTTGTCCAACAATATCCGGATACCACCGCGGCCAGGCTAGCGAGTCAGCGGCTGGAGCGAATGTCGCAAGAGAATAGTTGACGCTGTCGTGAACGCCGCAGCTCGGCAGCTTGGGCCGGAGCGCCTGAAGATCACCGAGGTCTTCTGCTCGATTCAAGGCGAGGCTCGCGACGCGGGTTGGCCTTCGGTGTTCATTCGCCTGACGGGTTGCCCGCTACGCTGTCAATACTGTGATACGGCCTATGCCTTTCATGGCGGGGATTGGCGTCAGCTCGACGAGCTGATGGATGAGGTCCGCTCGTTCGGTGTTCGGCATGTGTGTGTCACCGGGGGCGAACCGTTGGCGCAACGTCGTTGTCTGGATTTGTTGACACGCCTTTGCGACGCCGACTATGCCGTTTCGCTAGAAACCAGCGGCGCATTGGACATCAGTGACGTCGACCGACGTGTCCGACGCGTGTTGGACATCAAGACCCCCGATTCCACGGAGGCCGACCGCAATCTGTGGGCTAACATTGAGGCGCTAACGCCACACGATGCGATCAAGTTCGTGATCTGCTCCCGGGGCGACTACGAATGGGCTCGAGAGCGCCTCGCCGGCCAATTGGCGGCCGTCCCGTGCCCGGTGTTTTTCTCGCCCAGCAGCGAGCAACAGGATGCCGCCGTCCTGGCAGAATGGATTATCGAAGATCACCTTCCGGTTCGCCTCCAGATTCAAATCCATAAGGTGCTATGGGGCGGGGTGGCGGGCAAGTGAAGGCTATCGTCCTGTTGTCGGGCGGTCTGGATTCCGCAAACAGACGGCTACGACTGCATCGCACTGAGCTTCGATTACGGCCAGCGGCAGCGGGCGGAGTTGGCGGCCGCGGCTCGCATTGCGCGGGCCATGGGCGTGGTCGAGCATCGCGTATTGCAACTGCCGTTAAACGAGATCGGTGGCTCGGCGCTCACCGATCACTCGCTGGAGGTGCCCGAGCAACCCGGCACGGGCATTCCCGTAACCTACGTGCCGGCCCGCAACAGCATCTTCTTGAGCCTCGCCTTGGGCGTCGCCGAAGTTGCCGAGGCGGGCGCGATCTACATCGGCGTCAATGCGGTGGACTACTCGGGCTACCCGGATTGTCGTCCGGAATTTATCGCGGCGTTTGCAACCCTGGCGCGCTTAGCGACGCGCCAGGGAGTGGAAGGCCGAGGCGTCGAGATTCGTGCACCCCTCATCGATCTAGCTAAAGCGGATATTATTCGCTTGGGCAACACGCTGGGCGTGGACTACGGGTTGACGGTTTCCTGCTATCAGGCGAATCAGTCGGGCGAGG
>JAHEKG010000259.1 GCA_024638475.1 Rhodospirillales bacterium
TGGGCAGGGTCGAAGACAGCGCATAGACAATGACTAAGGCCATGGCCTCCACGCGAGTCCCGACCCCGAAACCTGCGACCGCTGCTGTGCCAAAGCCGGCAATCAGCGCCGTGATCGCCGTCGCCGCCAACGGCGTCATCATGTTTGCGCCCACCGCGGGCACCGCAATGTGGAGTAGCTGCCGCCAGTTGCGGCGCAAGTCGGACTGGTTCGGCCAGCTCAGATCCAAGAGTTTCTCTTGCCGCGCCAAGATCAACACTCCTGTGAGCGCTGTGATGCCGGCCGCGATTACAGTCGCGATGGCGGCGCCGCGAATGCCGTAGGCGGGTACCGGGCCCCAACCGAAAATTAGTAACGGATCGAGGGCGAGATTTAGCAGGGCGAGTTGGGCCGAAACCATCGCCGACTTGCGGGTGTCGCCGATGGCTCGTAGTGCATTCGTACTCAGTAATGTAATGAACAACAGCGGGGCCGCTACATACCAAGTCGCCATGTAGTCGTGAATCAGTGGCAGCGTGCGGGTGTCGGCACCCAGGGTGCTAAACAATGGTTGAATGGAGGCTTGTCCCACGAACATGAGCACTAGCGCCACGCCCAAGCCGAACAGTTGCGCATGACTGACAAACTGTGCACCGTCATTGAGCCGGCCTTCACCGACCAGCCTGGAAGTGATGGAGCTTTGCGCCATCCCGATGCCGAGGGCCACGCTGGACACGATGGATGTGATTGGCAGGGCGAATCCCGCCGCGGCCAACGGCTCGGTACCCAGCAAGCCGATGAAATACATGTCGGCGATGCCAAGCAACATGAGCGAGATAATGCCGAACAGCATGGGAATGGTAAGCCGCAGCATCAGCGGACCGATCGGTGCGCTGACGATGGTTTGGACGCGATCCTGGGTTTTCCCGCCGATGGCTGTCACTCCGCGGTGCCGCTGATGCGCAGCTCCAGGTCATAGAAAATCGCCAGGCTGAAGGCGTAAATCAGTGGTGTCACAACACCGCTGATCAGTGGCACCACCAACAGATCGATATACCAGGGCAGGGTGTCAGTATTTCCCGTGCTGCCTGAGGCAGCTATTAGGATATTGGCGATAATGCTGATCAGCGAGGCGATGAGTAGCACGCCCGCGAACATGCTGGCAACAAGGCCAAAGCTACGCCACCAGTCTTGCCAAACCAATTTTTGACTGTAACCGAGGCCCTGCAGCGGCCCCATGTCGTTGACGATAATGGCGTAGAAACAAAACATGAAAGTGACGGCAATGATGATTCCCGGAAAGACGAGCGCCGAGAAACCGAGGATCGTCGCGGAGAAGAAAATGACGCCCGCGACGAAAACAGAGGGCCCTTTACGCAAACCGATTTGCAGCGCCTGACTGATCGACAGCTCGGTTCGAGTCGCGACGGCGTTGATGCGAGCGACGATCGTACCGTACAGCACCGATCCCACGATAATTGCCCCGGCGAGGGCAAAGCCAATCTCGCCGGTTATCTCCGGGAGCGGCTGACCCGGCGTGATCACCAATCCGAGCATGCCCGGCATCTGGCCGACAGCGGCACCGATGAATGCCAGCCCGAATACCTCGTTGATACTGGCACGAAACAGCAGGAAACCCTGTGTGAGTACTTGGCCTATCGTTTGCGGCGCATCGGGGCGCTGGTACATGCGTGATCCACGGCGGCGGAAATTACAGCGCCCTACTGTAGTGCATCTGAGTGCCGCGAGGAACTCGGATGCGCGGGCGCCACGCAGCTGCGTCAGGCGAGAAAGCCCAGGTCTTGGGTGGTGAAATTACCGATGTTCGGGGCGACCGTCGGTAAATCCATGGGATCGACGTCGAACCAACGCGCGAGCGTGGCGGCGTATTGGTCTGCCGAGGTGGTCGGGATCATGCGGCCGCCGCCGACGTCATCGGGCCCGCCGATGGACAGTAGGGGGTAGGTGCCGTAAAGCGTCCGTCCCACCACTGCACCACCCACTACAAGTTGAATACCGCCCCAGGCGTGATCGGTGCCGTCACCGTTGGAGGTCAACGTCCGCCCGAAGTCCGACTGAGTGAAGGTGGTCACGCTATTGGCAACCCCCAGTTCCACGGTGGCATCATAAAAAGCAGCAATGGCGTCACTGATGCCGCCGATCAAACCCGGCTGCAGCTGCTCCTGATCATCGTGGGTGTCGAAGCCACCGGTGGCGACGAAGTACACCTGCCGCTCCAGGCTCAAACGATCGCGCACGGCGATCAGACGGGCGACGGTTTGCAGCTGGGTACCCAGCTGCCCGGCGGGGAACACGGTGTTTAAAGTCGGCGCGTTGGCGATCGCGTTAGTGACCAAGTCGGCCGTGGCCACGGCACGTTGTTGCACGTCCGCGAAACCCCTTTCGTAAATGCTGTCGTAGTTCGCGGAAATGATGCGCTCGAAGGCAAGGCGCTGTTCCAAGCCGATGCCGGTATCTGCGAAGCCCGTGAACGGTAAGGGCCCAGTCGGCCCCATCGTGTAGGCAACGGTGTTTGCGCCCGCCTGGAAAATCGTGTTGCCGAAAAGTGACGCGTTGAGGGCGAGTTGCTGGCCGGCAACGTTATCGCGCAGCAGGTCGGCGATCCTCCCGGCCCAGCCCGTGCCGCTGACGGTCTGGCCCTTCAGGGTTAGCCATTGGTCTTGCTGATCGTTATGGGAGAACAACTGCGGAGGCAAGGCCACCGCTTGGTTTTGGTATTGCGTCTTGGTCGTCGGTTCGATCAGCGGTCCCGTGTTGACGACGAAAGCCGCCTGCCCCGCTTCGAACAGCGGCTGCATAGTCGCCATGCTGGGGTGGAGGCCATATTGGGCACCGTCCGAGTTGAGTGGGTTAATGGGCAGCAGATTCGCCTGCGGAATGGCAAGGTTTTGTCGCGAGGCTGCGTAAACGTTGTATTCCGCATTGCTGCGCGGAACCACCATATTGTAGGAGTCATTGCCGCCAAACAAGAACACACAAACCAGCGCTTTGTAGTCGTTGAACGGCGCCGGCTGGGCGACTGCCTGCGCAAACGTTCTGCCGGGCAGCGACGCAAGTGCGGCGCTGCTAAGGCCTAGTCGAAGTAAATTGCGTCTGCTTAAACTGTTCATGATTCTCTCCCAGCTAGCGCTGGTACGCGTATTCGGGTGAAGTGACGACCAGGTAAATGGCCTCCGCCGCGCGAGCCGCCTCGCCGTTTGGCTCGGGGATTCGGCCTAGCATGTTGGCCATTTCGGCGCGCAACGTGGTCGAGATTTGCCCAGCCAGGAGCTTGTCCGCGACCGTATCGATCAATGCATCAATATCGTCTGCTATCGCCATCTCTTCGCTGATATCGATGTAAACGTCGTCGGGATTGAGATTCGCGACATTGGCTGAATTCCAAGTAAACGTGTACACGGCCATGACGTTGGTGTGCAACGTGTTCTGATACTCCGTGGCGAGCTGTAATTCCGGAGCCACCAGGCCTGCTGCCGCGATTTCCCCGCTGGGCGCGTAGAAGGGGCTGAAGAAGTTGAACACGGAAGGCGATTGCAATGGCCCCTGCCCAAACAAGATATATGCGGCGCCGACTGGGTAGCGGCCGCTGGTCGATACCGCGTCGTAAGCTCGCCATAGTTGAGTCAGGCGCAGCAATGGTTCCTTGAGCTTGCCGTCGAGGTCCGCCGGGGTCGCGGGACGCGCCTCCGCGTCGAGCAGGATGGCTTGGACAACGGCGCCGAGATCACCGCGTACCCCGCTGCCGTTGTCATTGAAAGTCTCCGCAACTCGAGTGATGTACTGTGGTGACGGATTGCTGGTTACGAGGCGTTCGATCAACCGCTGTGCAATGAACGGGCCGACATTGGGGTGATCGAAAATATTATCCAGCGCGCCGGTTAGATCCTGATCGCCCGTTTGCCCGGCCGGTAGGACCACGCCGTTGAGCAGCATCTTCGCGCCGGTGTCGTGGAAGGCCGGATATAACTGCATGGGTATCGTTTGGTTCTGGACGTTGCGGCGAGCTTGCTGGAAGCTCGGCGCGCCGGCGTAGTTCCAGCCGGTATAAACGTGGGCGAAGCCTTCGATGATCTGTTGGTTGTAAGTCGGTATGGCCATGCCTTGGCCATCGAGCTTCACGCTGCCGTCGATGTTCAACTCGACTAGACCGATCGTGAACAATTGCATCAACTCCCGGGCATAGTTTTCGTCCGGACGGATATTGAGTGCGGGATTGGGTTTTTCGTTGCCGAGCATGCTGAGATAAACGCCCATGGCGGGGTGTAAGGTGACGTGTTCGAGCAGGTCGCGAAAATTACCGAAGGCGTTTTCAGCCAACATGTCGTAGTAGCTGGCCAGGCTATACGGCGCCTGTTGCAACGCGCCCAACTGTGAGACCACCATGATTTCCGAGAGGGCGAACGCAACGCGCTGGCGCAGCTGATCGTTGCCTGAGAGGCTATTGCGAAACCAGATATCGACGCGATCGGGCTGCAGTTGCCCGGGGACCGGCGGCCGGGGCAAAGACAGCAAATGGGGTAACTGCAACGACGCCGGCTGTTGTAACTGGTTGTCGAGCCAGCCCTCGATGCGCATCTGGATAACCTGATCGGCGGCCGCTTCCGTAGCGCCGAAACTTGCCTGGTTGAGCACCTGGAACGCTTCGGTCTTGGTCACCGGTGGGGGCGGGGGTGGCGGTGGCGGGCCGCCGCTGGAGCTTCCCCCACCACCGCAAGCGCTAATCGCGAAAGCGCTCAGCAGGGTTACGAGGTGAACGAGGCGCCTGTTGTTCACCGAAATATTATGTCGCATCCCATTCTCCGTGGGGCCTTGCGGAATCTATCTTAACTGTAACGCTTCGGGGCCCCACTTGGTTGACCGCAGGTCGGGAGAATGCCGCCGTTACTCGGAAAGGTAGACGCTACCGGGGCGGCGTTGCTTTACAAAGACCGGTCCATGAGGCCGCTGGGCGAGGGTGCATGCTGCG
>JAHEKG010000260.1 GCA_024638475.1 Rhodospirillales bacterium
CAGCCTTGAGAGGGCCGCGTCCTAGACCACTAGACGAAGGGAGCGGGGAGGGTGGTGTCTGCCCCCACCGGCGGGGGGCTGCTATGATACCGGCCTTTTACACCCCCGCAAAGAGACGCCAAGCCCTTTGACCGACCGCCACGCCAAGGATGCCGGGCTCGAGATCATTCCCCGATCCGAGCACAACATCAGCCGCGCCAACATCTCGCCCAACGCCATCAAGGTACTGTATCGCCTCTCGAAGAGCGGTCACCAGGCGTTCTTGGTGGGCGGGGGCGTGCGCGACTTGTTGGTGGGGTTGGTGCCGAAGGACTTCGATATTGCCACGGATGCGACCCCGGACGAGGTGCGGGGGTTGTTCCGCAACAGCCGGCTCATCGGTCGGCGCTTCCGTCTGGCACACATTCGCTTCGGCCGGGAGATCATCGAGGTGGCTACGTTTCGCGCGGCCGAGCCCGAGAACGAGGACGACGACGACCGTTCGGTGCACGGCGAAAGCGGCCGCATCCTGCGCGACAACGTCTATGGCTCCATCGAGGAAGATATTTGGCGGCGCGATTTCACGTGCAACGCCCTGTACTACAACATTGCGGACTACAGCATCTGGGACTACACGGGCGGGGTTGCGGATATCCGCGCCCGCGTCATCCGCCTCATCGGCGACCCGGAAACCCGCTATCGCGAAGACCCCGTACGGATGCTCCGAGCGGTGCGCTTTGCCGCCAAGCTGGATTTCCAAATTCACCCCGACACGGCCGCGCCCATCCCGGCGTTGGCGCACTTGCTGGCCGACATGCCGTCGTCGCGGCTGTTCGACGAGTGCCTGAAAATGTTCCAGTCGGGCCACGCGGTGTTGGCGCTGGACGAGCTACTGCGTGGCCGTTTGTTCGAGCAACTGTTTCCGCTGACGGCCGAGGCACTGGGCGACAACGGCGAAGGCGACTTGGCGCTGATTCGCGAGGGTTTGACCAATACGGATGCGCGCATTCGCGACGATAAGCCCGTCACCCCGATGTTTTTGTTTGCCGTGTTGTTATGGCCCGCTATTCGCAGGCTGGCAATTGATATCCAAGAAGCTGAAGGCTGCAGCGAATTTCAGGCGATTCAATTCGCCACCAGCAGCGTCGTCGAGCGTCAAGTGGCGCGCGTCGGTTTGCCACGGCGGTTTTCCGCACCGATGCGGGAAATGCTCGCCATGCAGCCGCGCTTCTTGGTGCAGAAGGGGGGCAGGGCACTCCGCCTGTTGACCCACCGCCGCTTTCGCGCCGCCTACGATTTCCTTTTATTGCGCGCCGCGGTCGGTCAGGAAAGCCAGGAGTTAGCGGACTGGTGGACGGATATTCAAGAGCAAGACCCGAATCAGCAAAAGAAGACCTTGGGGCTGACGAAGCAGCGTAAACGCCGCCGGCGCGGCGGCCGTGGACCCCGGGGCCCGGCCAACTCCGAATTACGCGAGTAGGCCGGCGTGGCCGCGCACCCGCATTGGCGCCCCGCGTATGTGGGGCTCGGTAGCAATCTCGATGACCCCTTGCAGCAGGTGCGCCGCGCCGCGGAGGGCCTGAGGCAACTGCCACAGACGCGCCTCGAATGCTTAAGCCCCTGGTATGGCAATCCGCCCATGGGGCCGCAGGACCAGCCGGATTACGTCAACGGCGTGGCAGGCTTGCTCACCCAGCTAACCCCGGTCGCGCTGCTGGCCGCGCTGAAATCACTGGAGAGGGAGTTGGGCCGGCAACCCCATTCGGAACGCTGGGGCCCGCGCCGCATCGATCTCGATTTGCTGCTCCACGGTCAGGCGGTGATCGAACAGCCGGGGCTTTCCCTGCCGCACCCCGGCATCGCCGAGCGGCCCTTTGTGATCAAGCCCTTACTGGATATCGCGCCAGATATTAACGTTCCAGGCCTTGGCAGGCTGGCTGAATCGGTTAAAGTCGGGGCTTTCCCCGAACTCAAAGCCCTTGGAACGCATTAGATGGTTCGCAAAGCCAGCACCGCCACGGTCACGAGCCGGCACCGCTACATCGTGGTGGAAGGGCCCATCGGGGTGGGCAAGACCAGCCTGGCGCGACGCCTCTCGGAGAGCTTCGGCAGCGATCTGATTCTGGAGCAGGCCGAGGACAACCCGTTTCTCGAGCGGTTTTACCGCGACCCGAAAGCCGCGCTGCCGACCCAATTATTTTTTTTGTTTCAGCGGGCCCGGCAAATCGAATCGCTGCGGCAGGAGGACATGTTCGCGCCGGTCAGGGTGGCCGACTTCTTGCTGGAAAAAGATCGCTTGTTCGCCGAACTCAATTTAGATAGCCAGGAGCTGGCGCTATACGACCAAGTGGCCAGCACCCTCAGTCTCGATCCGCCCACCCCGGATCTGGTCATCTATCTGCAGGCCCCCGTGGATGTGCTCATGAATCGCGTCGCCAGCCGCGGCGTGGACTACGAGCGGGACCTGGATTCCCGCTACCTGGAGCAGCTCGGCGAGGCCTATGCGCGGTTTTTCTATGACTACGATGATGCCCCGCTACTCATTGTTAATGCTGCCGTGATCGATCCCGTACATCGAGAGTCGGACTATCAGGAGCTGCTTGCGGCCGTCGAGCGCATCGGCCGCGGCCGGCATTACTTCAATCCCGTCGCGGTTAACTTCGGTTAGCCAACCCAGGTTCGCGGAGAAGGCTGATGTATACCCAACTCGAACAACGCGAAATGGTGTCGCCCCCGGTGAATGTGTCGACCCTCGCGCGCATGAAGGCGAAACAAGAAAAAATTGCCTGCCTCACGGCCTACGACGCGAGCTTTGCGCAACTGGTCGATTTGGCCGGTACGGATGTCGTGCTCGTCGGCGATTCCCTGGGCATGGTCATTCAGGGCCACAGCACGACGGTCCCCGTAACCGTCGATGACATGGTGTATCACTGCAAGAGCGTATCGCGTGGCTTGCAGCGCGCCTTTCTCATGGCCGACATGCCCTTCATGAGTTACACGAGCAAGGATCAGGCGCTGGACAACGCGGTGCGGCTGATGCAAGAGGGCGGCGCCATGATGGTGAAGTTGGAAGGCGGCGAAACCCAAATCGATATTGTCGGATATCTCGCCCGCCACGATATTCCCGTGTGTGCCCACCTCGGCTTGAAACCGCAGTCCGTCCACAAGATCGGTGGCTTCAAGGTCCAGGGTCGGGAGGCGGCGGCGGCGAAACACATGTGCGGCGAGGCAGAGGCTCTGGAGCAGGCCGGCGCGGACGTGATTCTGGTTGAATGCGTGCCGAACGAAGTTGGCACGGCGATCACGGAGGCGCTGACGGTACCCGTCATCGGCATCGGCGCGGGGCCGGACGTGGATGGCCAGATCCTCGTGCTCTACGATGCCCTCGGGGTTACCCAAGGTAAGGTACCGAGGTTCGTGCGTGATTTCACCGCGGGCGGGCTGGCGCCAATGGAAGGCGCCAAGGCATTCGTCGCGGCGGTGAAGGATCGCTCCTACCCCGCGCCGGAGCATTGTTTCTCGTGAGTATCGTTGCGGCAAACCCACCCTTCGTCGTCACCACGGAGCGGGAGGCCCGCCTTCGTGTTCTCGAATGGCAAGCCGAGCGGCAAACCGTCGCGCTCGTCCCCACCATGGGAAATCTGCATGCCGGCCACATCAGCCTCGTGGAAAAGGTCCAGCAGCTCGCCGATCGTGTCGTCTGCAGTATTTTCGTCAATCCCACTCAATTTGGACCGGGCGAAGATTTCGAGGCGTACCCGAGAACGCTGCCGGAAGACGAGCGCAAGCTGGCCGGGTTAGGCATCGATTTGGTGTTCGCGCCGACGGTCAAAGAGATTTATCCGTTCGGTGACGAACGGCCCGTCACGGTGACCGTACCGGGCCTGACGGAAGACCTGTGCGGCGCCAGCCGGCCGGGGCACTTCACGGGCGTGGCGACGGTCGTGTGTCGTTTGCTCAATATTATTCGTCCCGATTTCGCCGTGTTCGGCGAAAAGGATTACCAACAACTACTTGTGTTGTCGCGCATGGTGGAAGACCTGCGGTTGCCGGTCGAAGTGATCCGCGCCCCGATCGTCCGCGACGCCGATGGCCTGGCGCTGAGTTCGCGCAACCGCTACCTCACGGCGGAACAACGCCTGGTAGCGCCGACGCTGAACCGAACCCTCTGGACCCTGGTCGAGGCCATCCAGGCCGGCCGCACCGACTATGCCGCCTTGGAGGCAGAGGGATGGTCTGCGTTGGAGGCCGCGGGTTTCCGCCCCGATTATCTGGAAATTCGCACCGCCGCGGACATCAAGCGGCCGGTCGTCGCGTTACCGCCCGAACAACTCATTGTGCTGGCGGCCGCGTGGCTCGGCGAGACGCGCCTATTGGACAACGTGCAAGTGGCCGATTAGCGCTAAGACGGTTCGTTGCTGAGCGTGCTGCGCATGCTCTCCAGTTCTTGTAGAGCATCCGCCGGCAGGCTGGGGTAATCCACGACCAGGATTTTACAGGCATCGTTGATGGTCTTGGCGACGCACCAGCGCATAAAGGGTTTGTCGTCGGCCGGGATGGCGTACCACGGGGCCCAGGGTTTGCTGGTGGCGTTCAGGGCATCCGCGTAGGCGCGCTGGTAAGCGTCCCAGTGCTCACGTTCGGCGACGTCGCCGGCGTTGAATTTCCAATTCTTGTCAGGGTCGTCGATGCGCGCCAGGAACCGTTGCCGCTGTTCTTCCTTGCTGACGTTGAGCCAAAACTTGAGAATCACGACCCCGTTTTCGGCGAGGTGCAGCTCGTGGTCGTTGATGGAACGGTACCGCTTTTCCCAAATATCGTCGCCGATGGGGCCGGGAAGACGTTGATTGTCGAGGATGCCAGGATGCACGCGCACGACCAGTACTTCCTCGTAGTAGCTTCTGTTGAAAACCCCGCTGCGCCCCCCTCCGGGTACCACCCGAAGCCGTGGCCGACGTCGACCGGTTCGGGGTGTCG
>JAHEKG010000261.1 GCA_024638475.1 Rhodospirillales bacterium
CAAGTCTTCCTTGCCTTCGAGTTTTTCCATGGCCCCGCCCTGGACGAGGTAGCGGCCGCCGTGTTTTTCGACGGTTTTCTTGGCAACCGGGCCGTATTCACGGGCCCAGCTAAAGTCTTCGGCGCGCAGCCGACCGATCACGTATACGGACATCAATAAATCCTCCTAAATGGATGCTCGATTATAGCGCGGGGTGGAGTCGCTCACAGATTACCCCCGCATGATCCCGCTCGCTGCCCCATTCGGTACCGCTGCGCAACCACGCCGTTTCGATAATGTCGAAACCTGCCGAGCGGCAAACGCACTCGAGAATATCGGGATCCATCACGTTGATGAAACGCGGATGCTCTGCCGGATCGGACCCGGGCCGAAGAAACTGCGTGTAGTCCTCAAAGTGCCCTGGCCAGTCATCGCCGGCCGCCTTGCGTTGCTCGTACTCCGGCGCTTTGGCTTTCCAAGGTCCCGAAAAGGGTGAATCCGCAACCAAGAATAGGCGCCCCCCCGGGGCGAGCCATTGATGGGCCTTGACGATGGTTGAAATATCGGCCCCGCCGGACGGCGCGGCCGATATTCTGTCAGAATCGGCCTGATGACCCAGGTGACGCGGCAGCAAATCGATCTTTACAACCAGGTGGGGACCACCCACATTGCGAATGCCTTCCCGTCGGATAAGGTCCGCGAACTGACCGAATTACTCGACGACATCATCGAACGCCTGCGTGCGGGCACCTTCCCGAATCACGCCCAGCAACACCCCGTGTTTCGCGACACGGAATTTGAAGACCATGACGGCTATGTCAGGCTCGTCAACGTTATGCATCGGGTACCGGAAATCCAGCAGTTGGTTCTGTCGACCGGCGTCGCCGCACTGGTTGCCGAGGTCATCGGTGCCCGCAGCCTGCGCGTCTGGTTGGATGCCACCTTCTCTAAAGTCGGCCAGGCGCCGGAAACCGCGACCCCCTGGCACAACGACGAATGCACCTTCAGTTTCCAGGGCGAACATTTGCCGTCCCTGTGGATTGCCTTGACCGACGTGGACGAGGACAACTCGCCGCTGATCACACTGGCGGGCTCCCACCGGGATACGCATCGTTATTATTCGACGTTTTCACCCCAAGGCTTGCCGATACCGGACAACTTCCGCCCA
The DNA here is from genome assembly GCA_024638475.1 of Rhodospirillales bacterium. Taxonomy (GTDB): domain Bacteria; phylum Pseudomonadota; class Gammaproteobacteria; order Steroidobacterales; family JAHEKG01; genus JAHEKG01. Next base: position 1,148 of record JAHEKG010000261.1, read on the forward strand.
TGGAGCGAGTTATTGGCCAGGGTCAACGCCCCGGACGCCGACATCAGGGTCTGGACGGCAAAGGCCGGCGACGTGCTGATCATTCACCCCAAGACCATCCATGGGTCATTGCCCCGCCGCAGCGCGTCCGACGGGCGGCGGTTAGCATTTACCATTCGCTGGGTGGGCGACGACGTGGTTTGGCGACCCACGCCGATCACCATGTTGGCGCCTTTCGACAAACATCCCGCAATGGTCCGCGGCGAGCCACCCCCGGAAAACTTGTTCCCTGTCGTCTGGCCCTAGGGGTTCGTCTTTAAGCAAACACCACGGTCTTACTGCCATTCAGCACCACCCGATGCTCCGCCTGGTATTTGACGGCCCGGCCAAGCACCCGCTGCTCGATCTCGCGGCCAATGGCCACGAGCTGGTCCGGCGACTGCGCGTGGCTGACGCGGGCCACGTCCTGCTCGATGATGGGCCCCTCATCGAGATCGCCGGTCGCGTAATGCGCCGTGGCACCGATCAACTTTACCCCGTGGGCATGGGCCTGATGATACGGCCGCGCACCCTTAAAGCCCGGTAGAAACGAGTGGTGAATATTGATCACCCGACCGGCGAGGTCGTTGCATAACTCCTGGGAAAGGATCTGCATGTAGCGCGCCAAGACGACGAAATCTATTTCACACTCCGCAATGATTTCCCGCAAGCGCGCTTCTTGCTCGGATTTGGTTTCCGCTGTCACGGGTAAGTGGTGAAAAGGAATTGCATGGGAAGCAACCAGTTGGGAAACATGCCTGTGATTGGAAACAACCGCACAAATATTAATGGCCAGGTCACCAATGTTCTGGCGATACAACAGATCTACGAGACAATGATCGAACTTGGAGACGAGAATCAGCACTCGGGCCGGTACGGATGAGTCGTGTATTTCCCAAGTCATCTCATAACGACCTGCAATATCCGCGAACGCCTGGCTTAAGGATTCAACCGACTGGCTCGGCACCGAAAAACAGACCCGCATCAGGAACAGGTTGGTCGATGGGTCGCTAAACTGGGCGCTTTCCAGAATATTGCCCCTCGCCGCGACGATAGCGCCGGAAACGGCATACACGATCCCCGGTTGGTCTGGGCAACCCAGTACCAGGATGAGATTGCTGCTCGTCATGTTACGGCCTTCGGCTTCCTGGCCGCACATTATCTACGAAATAGTCTTTTGTAAGTCACGGATTTGAAGTATTTTCGGTATATAGCACGGTCTGACAACTGCCATTCCATAACCATAGAGGGTGAAGCATGGTCACAAGACGCAGGTTTGTCTCTTCCGCGGCGGGCGCAACAGGCGCTTTACTGGGCAGCGGTGCGCTGCAGGCTCAGGCCCAACAGTCTCGGCACCCCTCGGTGAGCAAAGTCGTCTCCGAGTTCATCTATTTCGACGACCCGGTGGAGGAGTTCCGCGCCCATATGCGAATGGAGCGGGATTTGGTCGAGCAGCAGGGTACGACCCTGACCTGGTATCACTGGATGGTCTTCATTATTCCGGGGGGGAGACGCCCGGAACCCTTGATGCGCTACGAAGGCATAGAGTTCAGTTACTTCCGTCACCTCGGCAACAACAACTACCGTATCCACGCTCACAACCTTTCCTTCCCGCGCGACCTCAAGACCAACGCGTTTACGGACACTGTCAGCAATCCCATCACGGGCCAACGCGTTGAGGTACCCGTATCGCTACTCTTGCATGACCCCGGCACCATCGGGAGCCCCGCTGGCTTTCGCAATCTCAATGGTGACGGTTCAGTTCAGGACGTTTACCGCCAGTTCCGCATCGAAAGCGATCTCATCAAACTCGATAGCGTGCGGAGCGCGCCCCCGGATTGGCCGGCCACGCACATCGAAAATTCCTGCCAGTGGGTCGAGGCCGACCTGTTCGCAAACGAGACCATTACGTCGCTGCCGGTCCATTTTTGCGGGCACTACGCCTACGAGTACCCGAAGTGGCTGAAAATGCCTCCAGGGAATGGTCATCTGGCCGGGTTCTGGGATGGCAAGAAGGTTAATTCCGTGGCGGAACTACCCCGGGAGATGCTCGACCGCTTAGAGCGCGAGTACCCCGAGCTCTTAGAGCCGCGCTGGGGTGAATTCGAGCGCCCCATTCCTTTCGAACTCTAAGAGCAAAGCCTGACGCCCATCGCGCGCGGGGGGTCCGCAACCTCCCCGTCATGATTTGCCCCATTTTGCCCACGCGTTGCCACTCCTTCCGCCGCCGGAAGTCCCCGCTGACTTGCTGAAATCCAAGCAAGGGGGAACAACGCTGAAAACAAGGGGGTGCACATGACGTCGTCAATCCAGCGCTGGGAAGGATGGGCCGGGCTAGCCATCGGGATGATCGCAATCATCGCGCTAATCCAACCAAACACTGCCGCGGCGAATCTCGAACCCGTTCCCGAAGTGGCGCCCGATCAAATGCAAAGCGGCAGCCTGCTACTGCGGATGCGATCCGGTTATCGGACGGCCAGTCGGCTGAATACTGAAATTCAACTGAAGGTTTCCGGGCTCGTAGCGCGCGCTACCGTGAGCCAAACCTTTCAAAACGATGGTGCGGAGTGGGTCGAGGGGGTCTACGTCTTTCCACTACCCGAAGACGCCGCCGTCGATCGACTGCGCATGCGCATCGGTGAGCGTGTCATTGAAGGGGAGATTCGCGAAAAGACCCAGGCTAAGAAAGCATACGAACAGGCTAAACGCGCGGGAAAAAAAGCCAGCCTCGTCCAACAACACCGGACCAACATATTCAGAACATCCGTCGCCAACATCGGTCCCGGCGAGGTCATCACGGTCGAGATTGAATATCTGCAAAACCTGCATTACGACGACGGTACCTTCAGCCTGCGGTTTCCGTTGACGACCACGCCGCGTTACATTCCGGGGACGCCCCTCCCGGGACGCCAAGGCTCCGGCTGGTCCGCCGATACCACTAGAGTACGGGACGCGTCGCTGATCACCCCACCCGTGATCACGCGGTCGAAAGATCATAAAGTGACATTGCATGCAGAAATTAATGCCGGCGTGCCGTTAGTGGCGCTAACGAGCCGCTACCATCCCATCGATGTCAATGCCGTAAACGGCTATTACCTCGTGAATCTCTCGAATGGCCAAATCCCGATGGACCACGATCTCGAATTGACTTGGCGCCCGGTTAGAAGCGATGCACCCCAGCCGATGATCTTCTCCGAGACGCTTGGCGGCCGGCCGCATCTGTTGATGATGATCTTGCCGCCGACGGCAGCCAGCGATGCTCCGGTGATGCCCAGGGACCTCACGTTCGTCGTCGACACTTCGGGCTCCATGAAAGGCACTTCGATCGAACAAGCGCGGCAATCACTCAATTTTGCGCTGGATAGGCTGCATGGCGCCGATCGCTTCAACGTTATTCAGTTCAACTCGACAACCCATGCGTTGTTTCACCGCAGTGTTGCGGCCAGCCGGGACAACATCACCCACGCAAAGCGCTACGTTGCAAGCTTGAACGCCAGCGGCGGAACCGAAATGCGCCCTGCCCTGGAAATGGCGCTTAGCGGCTCCGACAACGAGACACATTTCCGCCAGATCGTTTTCATCACGGATGGCAGCGTGGGCAACGAGGACGAGCTGTTTACCGTGATTAACAACCAACTTGGTAATACGCGGCTGTTCACGGTCGGGATCGGCTCCGCGCCCAATGGACTGTTCATGCGCAAGGCAGCGGCAATCGGTCGCGGCACGTTTACCTATGTCAGCGCCCAGCACGAAGTCAAAGACAAGATGCAACGGCTGATCCGG
>JAHEKG010000025.1:0-5397 GCA_024638475.1 Rhodospirillales bacterium
AGCGGAGTAAGTACATCAACCCGGTGTGGATGGTGGGCATCGATCCGGACTCCGCAGGCCTGGCGAAGGCCCGGGAGATGGGTTTGAAGACGACCCACGAGGGAGTCGATGGTTTCGTCGAGCATGCCAAGGACGACGGGGTGCGGATTGCTTTCGACGCGACCTCCGCGTACGTGCACGCCGATAATTCTCGTAAGCTTGAGGCCAAGGGCATCACGGTCATCGACCTGACCCCTGCCGCGATTGGTCCGTTTAGCGTGCCGGTCGTTAATCTCGAGTCGCACATCGGTAGCGAGCCCAATGTCAATATGGTGAGCTGCGGCGGCCAGGCGACGATCCCCATTGTTGCAGCCGTCAGCCAGGTGCAGGCGGTCGAGTATGCGGAGATCGTCGCGACGATTGCGTCGAAGTCGGCGGGGCCGGGAACACGCAAGAATATCGATGAGTTTACCCGCACCACTTCCGCGGGAATCGAGCAGGTGGGCGGCGCCGCGAAGGGCAAGGCCATCATCATTCTGAATCCGGCGGAGCCGCCGCTGATTATGCGCGATACCGTACATTGCATGACTAAGGATGCGCCCGAGCAAGCCGCGATTACGGAATCCATCCTGGCTATGATCGCCAGGGTGAAAGAGTACGTGCCGGGTTACCGACTGAAGAACGGCCCGATTTTCGACGGCCGGCGCGTATCGACGTACCTCGAAGTGGAGGGTTTGGGCGACTATCTTCCCAAGTACGCCGGCAACCTCGACATCATGACCGCGGCGGCGTTGAAGACCGGCGAGACGATTGCCCAATCGATGGCCGATGACGTGGAGGCTGCCTAAATGGATCTCGGTGGAATAAAAGTAAAGCTGCATGACATGTGTCTGCGCGACGGCATGCACGCCAAGGCGCATCAAATCTCTATTGATCAAATGGTCCGGCTGGCCACGGCACTCGACGCTGCCGGTGTGCCGCTAATCGAAGTGACCCACGGCGACGGTTTGGGCGGCGCTTCCGTTAATTACGGGTTCCCGGCGCATACCAGTGAAGACTATTTGACGGCCGTTGTGCCAAGAATGAAAAACGCGAAGATTTCCGCGCTGTTGATCCCCGGCATCGGCACGGTGGATCATCTGCGCATGGCGAAAGAAATCGGAGTGCATACTATCCGCGTCGCTACCCATTGCACCGAGGCAGACGTAGCGGAGCAGCACATTGGCCTCGGTGCGAATTTGGGCATGGATACCGTCGGCTTCTTGATGATGGCGCACATGAGCGAACCCGAGGCGCTGTTGCAGCAGGCGCAACTGATGGAGAGCTATGGCGTCAACTGCGTTTATTGCACCGATTCGGCCGGCTACATGCTGCCGGACGACGTCACAAGTCGGATTGGTGCGCTGAGAGATGGCCTCAAGCCGGAAACGGAAGTCGGTTTTCATGGCCACCACAATCTGGGCCTCGGGGTTGCCAATTCCCTGGCTGCCATCGAGGCGGGTGCGCGCCGCATCGACGGCTCGGCAGCCGGATTGGGGGCCGGCGCCGGCAATACGCCGCTGGAGATTTTCGCCGCCGTGCTCGACCGGGTTAACGTAGACACCGGCATCGACGTTTTCAAGTTGATGGATGTTGCGGAAGATATCGTCGTGCCCATGATGGACGAGATTATTCGCGTGGATCGGGATTCTCTGATACTCGGCTACGCGGGTGTCTACTCCTCGTTTCTCCTGCACGCAAAGCGGGCCAGCGAAAAACACGGGGTCCCATCGGCGGATATTCTGGTGGAGCTTGGCAAGAGGAAGACCGTCGGCGGCCAGGAGGACATGATCGAAGACGTGGCATTGAATTTGAAAGCCGCAGGTTAGTCTGAAATGCAAACCGTCGACTGCGTCGTCGTTGGCGCGGGCGTTGTCGGCCTCGCCGTGGCCCGAGCCCTAACGGAGGCCGGGATCGAAGTCATCGTCCTCGAAACCAACCGCGAGTTTGGCCAGGAAACTAGTAGCCGTAACTCGGAGGTGATCCACGCGGGGCTCTACTATCCGCCGGGGTCGTTAAAGGCAAGCTTGTGTGTAACGGGCCGCGATCTGTTGTATGCCTACGCCGAAGCCAAGGGGGTTGCGCATCGCCGACTGGGCAAGTTGATCGTTGCCGTCGAGGCCGATGAGTTGGCGGCACTGGATACCTATGTCGCCCGCGCGCAAGCCTGCGGCGCGGGTGAACTCGCTCGGTTGACCCCCGCGGAGGTAGCCGAACTCGAACCGGACATTGTCTGCGCCGCAGCACTGCTGTCGCCGCTGACGGGCGTCGTCGATGCCCACGAGTTCATGCTCAGCATGGTGGGCGATCTGGAACGCAAGGGCGGGCTACTTGCCTTCGAAAGCCCCTTCGAGGCCGCCGTCGTTGGCAAGCGGGGCACGGTCGTCTCGATAGGCGGCCCGGGCGCCATGGAATTGCGGTGCCGATGGCTCGTCAACAGCGCGGGCCTTGCCGCTCCGACTGTCGCGAGTGCCATTGAGGGGCTAGAGCCGAAACACGTGCCTCCCGCGTTCTACGCCGTGGGGCATTACTACAATCTCAGTGGGCGCTCGCCCTTTCGGCGCCTGATTTACCCCGTGGGCAACGCCGCGGGACTGGGCGTTCATGTGACCTTGGATATGTCTGGACAGGCGCGTTTCGGCCCAGATGTTCGCTGGATCGACGCAATTGACTACAATTTCGACGATTCTCAGCGCGAGGCCTTCGTCGCCGCGGTCCGCCGCTACTATCCGGGCATCGAGCACCGTGAGCTGGTTCCCGGCTACACCGGGATCCGGCCCAAGATCGTCGGGCCGGGTCAACCGGCCGCGGATTTCCGCATCGACGGCCCGGATCTGCATGGCGTCCCTGGATTGATTAACCTGTTCGGGATCGAATCCCCGGGGCTGACCGCGGCGCTAGCGATCGGCGATTACGTCGTATCGATGGTGCATGAGACGGCCGTCTTTGGTTAGCGCCGGGATAAGCATTAAATAATAAGTGTCCAAACCCAGGAAACCCTGGCAAACAGGGTCGGAGTCGGGAGAGTATTGGGTAACCCATGATGTCTCAGCTTAAAGCTCCCACCACTGTCGCGCTTGGCCTGGTCGCGATGCTGGCCGTGCTGGCCCCGGGGGCGCTGAGCCAATCCACGCCCGCGGCAGCGCCGCCGGAAGTGCGCTCCGAGTTCCGATTCGTGCGTTTGTCCTATGCTCCCAACGGCCTGCACCGCATGCGCCAGTCCTGGCGCACGGACTGGCCGGATGCGGAACAGCATTTCCTGCGGGGGCTGGGGCGATTGACCTCGGTGCACGCCGCCAGCGAGGGCAAGGTACTCGCGGTGATGGACAGCGAACTGTTCGACTATCCCTGGCTGTATGCCGTCGAGGTGGGGGGGTGGCATCTGAACACGCAAGAGGCGATTCGGCTGCGGGAGTATCTTTTACGGGGCGGTTTTCTAATGGTGGACGACTTCCACGGCAGTCGCGAGTGGCGCGGTTTTCTCGAGTCGATGGAACGGGTCTTTCCGGACCGGCCGATTGTCGAAATACCCGATGGCGACGAGGCGTTGCACGTCCTCTACGATCTCGACAAGCGCATCCAAATTCCCAGTCCTTTTGTTTACCTGCGCGGCGGATGGACCTTCGAGCAGGACGGTTACACGCCGCATTGGCGCGGCATCTACGACGACGCGGGCCGCCTCATGGTGGCGATCAACTTCAACATGGATTTGGGCGATGCCTGGGAGCATGCCGATTGGCCGGCTTATCCCGAGGAGTTTACGGCGCTCGCCTATCGTTTCGGTATCAACTACGTCATTTATTCGATGACCCACTGACCCCAAGGGCCCCGCGCGTTGCTGGAATTCCTGTTCAAATATCCGCCGAGCGTCTACGCGCGCAGCGAATTGATTTTCACGCGGGAGCTGCCGCTGTGGGTGTTGATTACATTGTTCGGCGTCGCCGCAGCCGGCCTCGTTGCGTTGCTCTGGCGTCAGCGTCGGCGCGCGGCAGGGACACAGTTGCTGGCGGTGTTGGGGCTGCAGCTCGCCATGCTGGCGGTTGCGCTCGTGGTCGTCGCGCAACCGGCCCTGCGCACGGAACGCCTGCGGGCCGGTGAGAATACCGTTGCCCTCGTGTTGGATGCATCCGAGAGCATGGTCCATGGTATCGACGCAACCCGGTTTGCCGAGGCGCGAGAACATCTCGCCTTCGCTGCCGCCGCCGCCAACGAACAGGGACTCAGCCTGAGGCGGTTCTTGCTGAGCGGTACGGCAACCTCGGTCGAAGACTTCGCAGACCAGGAGCCGTCGGGCACCGCAACCGCGATCGGGGACACGCTAGTAAAAGTCTTGGAGGAAGGGCGCAGCCGTTCGCTGGCGGCGGTGGTGCTCGCATCCGACGGTAGCGATACCGAGGGCGGCCTATCGAGCGAACGCCTGGGGCAAATCGCCGCCTTCGGGGTGCCGGTACACACCATCGGCGTGGGCCGTGAACGCATACCCGAGGACTTGGAACTGGGTCAGGTATTCGTGCCGAAGAGCGCGTTTCCGTCGAGTACCATCGCCGCGCGGGTGAATATTCGCCACGACGGCGCCGCGCCCGCCCGGGTCACCGTGTACAGCGGGGATACATTGCTGCAATCCTTGACGGTCCCGCTACTGGAAGACAGCACGACCACCACCGCATGGGTAGAACTCACGCTCGATGATCCGGGTTACCATCCGCTAAAGTTTTCCGTGCACCGCGATGGGGAAGAACCGGAGCTGCGCAACAATCGTCAGTCGGCCCTAATCAAGGTGGAGGAAAAACAGTTTCGCGCGCTGTACTACGAGGGCGAACCTCGCTGGGAGTACAAGTTCCTGCGCAGAGCCGTGGAGAATGAGCGCGAACTGGCGCTCGCCACGTTGCTGAAAGTCAGCCCCAACAAGTTTTATCGCCAGGGCATCGAAACGCCGGAGCAACTCGCGAACGGGTTTCCTGAAACCCGTACCGAGCTGTTCGCCTTCGACGCGCTCATCATAGGCAGCGTCGCGGCGGCATCGTTCAGCGCTGAACAACTTGCAAACATCCGCGCTTTCGTCAGCGAGCGGGGCGGCAGTTTACTCATGCTAGCGGGCAGGAACGGCCTGGGTGCCGGTGGCTGGGGGCAGTCCTCCGTTGCCGATCTGTTGCCGACGCTGTTGCCGCCCAGTGGCGATGAATCCTTCGTGCGCGAAAAGGTATCGGTGCGGCTCACGCCGGACGGTAGCAGTAACCGCGCCCTTCGGCTCGAGGACGGGGACACGGACAATGCCCGGGCGTGGGAGACCTTGCCAGGGGTGGCCGACTACCAGAGGCTGGGTCGTTTGAAGCCGGCGGCCCGCGCCTGGATCGAAGTGGACAACGGCGCGCAGGTATT
>JAHEKG010000025.1:5407-19893 GCA_024638475.1 Rhodospirillales bacterium
CGCTACTCGTCGCCCAACCCTTCGGTCGCGGCAACAGCTACATCATGGCGACGGGCGGTACCTGGCGTTGGCAAATGAGCTTGCCCGTTGAGGACCAGCGGCATGAGCGTTTTTGGCGCCAGTTTCTGCGCCTGTTGGTATCGACGGCACCGCCGCGCAACGCCCTGCAGGCCAACACGGATGTCGGCGGGCAGCTTGCCCTGCGCGCCGAGCTGCGCGATGCCGCATTCGAACCGCTGGACGATCTCGAAGTCACCGCGGTCGTTTCGCACGAGGCTGGCGACACTTGGACGGTAAGCCTGCAGGGCGGCGGCCAGGAGCCCGGCGTCTATACGGCCACCACGCGGCTCGATGCCCAGAGCGGCATGGGGGGCGAGGGCAGCTGGTACGTCGAGGCCATCGCCAAGCGCGGCGGTGAAACCGTTGACGCCCTGCGCGCCAGCGCCTATGCCCAGGCCGACGACAAAGAGTATTTCAATCTTCGCCGCAATAGCGCGTTACTCAAACGCCTTGCCGACGCCTCGGGGGGGCGCTACCTGGAAGCCGGCGACCTCGCGGCCCTGCCCGATCTGCTGCGTTACGAAAGCGCGGGCGTGACGGATGCCGTCATCCGCCCTGTGTGGGATGCGCCGGCGTTGTTTCTATTGTTACTTATACTCAAAGCGGCCGAATGGCTGCTACGCCGTCGTTGGAGTTCGATTTGAACCGCCTGTGGTGCATCGCCGCGTTGTTGACTTTGCCTGCCGTCGGCTTGGCCAAGCATCACGTCGTTATCGTCCAGGGTTTGGGCGGCGATCCAGTCTATAGCGGGCAGTTCACAGAGCAGGTGACGCGCATCGAAGCCGCCGCCCGGTCGCTGCCCGGTGACACCGCCGTCCACGTGCTGCGGGATGGCGGCGCTACCCGCGAGGCTTTTTTAGCGCTATTTAGCCGCTTGGCGGAAGCCGCCGAGGCGACTCAGCTGACGGCCTATTTCATTGGCCATGGCAGCTATGACGAACACGACTATAAATTCAATTTACCCGGCCCCGATCTGACCGGCGCGGACATCGCCGGGGCGCTGGACGAGGTCGGAACCGACGATATCGTCGTCGTCAACACCAGCAGCGCCAGCGGCGCCTTGGCCGAGCTCGTCAACAAGGATCGGCGGGTGGTCGCGTTGGCCACGCGCAGCGGTAGCGAGCGCCATGCGACGCGTTTCGGCGGGTTCTTCGCCGCCGCCCTCGCCAGCGATGGCGCGGACACCGACAAGAACAAGACCGTGTCCGTGGGTGAGGCGTTCCGTTTCGCGGCGCGGCAAGTGGCCGACTACTTCGAGGGTAATGGCCAGCTGGCCACCGAACACCCGGTGCTGCATGGCGAGCGCGCGGATCGTTTTGTCTTGGCCCGATTGGGTAAGCCCGCACCGCGCCCGGTCGCGGGGAGGCTGACCGCGTTGTTCGAGCAGCGCGACACCTTGAGCGCCGACATCGATGCGTTGCGCCTCAGGCGCGACGAATTGTCCGTCACCGATTATCAGGCGCAATTGATGCCCAAGTTGGTCGAACTCGCGCGCCTCGAAGCGGCCATCGAGGCCGAAGAGGAGGCGCGGGGCGATGATTGAGCGCGACACCTTATTAATGGCGCTGCTTTGTATCATGTTCGTTGCGGCATCCGCCGACGCGCGGAGCATCCACTACGGAGCCGTGACCGATCCGGCTGTATTGGCCTGCGACCGGCAAAGTTGGCGTGGGGAGGCGGAAGCGGCGGCGAGTTGTTATCGCCAGATTCTAGGCAGCGATCATGGGCCGGCAGCGCAGGCCGAAGCCGCCTGGGCGTTGCGCGATCCTAAGCGCGCCAACGAATATTTTCGGCTCGCCCTGGAACAGAGTCCGAGCGACATTGCCGCGTTGGTGCGGTGGGGCGACTTGTACGCTGCCATGCATCAGGATGCGGAGGCCATGGAGATTTATCGTGAGGCGCTGGCCGTGTCGCCCGCTGAGCCCTTCGCGCAGCTCGGCGCCGCGCGCTTGCTCGCGGATAGTTTTCAGTCGGCCGCCACTAACCATCTCGAGGCTGCCCTGAATTCGACCGCTGCCGGCGCGCGCACGGGCGCGCTGTTGCTGTCGGCGCGAATGCGTCTTGAGGCCAGCGATTACGACGCCGCCATGGCCGCGCTAAGGGAAGCCCAGGATCTCGTCGAGCGTTACGATTGGCCGCCATTGGATGTGTACGCGCTACTCGCGGCGGCCGAACTCGTCGCAGGCCGGCACGACAGCGAGTGGATTAGTGCCGCGCTCGACTACAACTCGAGTTACGGCGGGGCGTATGCCACGCCGGCACATTTTCTGGTGATTACCCGCCGGTATCGCGAAGCCATCGCCTGGTATGAGAAGGCCGTCGCGATCCAACCCGATCTCGCCACGGCGCACGAGAACCTCGGCATCAATCTACTCCGCGATAACCAAGTCAGCCGGGCGCGCCAGCACCTGCAGACGGCCTACGAGCGGGATCCCTTCAGCCCCCGCACCGTCAATTCCTTGCGCCTGTTGGATTCGTTTACCGATTTTCGAGTCATCGACGACCATGACAGCGCGGCGGTGCCGATTAGCCTACGCTTGCATGCCGATGAGGCGGCTGTCATCGGGCCGTATGCCATCGCGCTGGTCCGCGACAGCATCAACGAATTTACGGGTCGCTACGGTTTTGAGCTCGAGGAACCGGTGGTGGTGGAAATGTACCCGGACCACGAGGATTTTGCCGTGCGCACGGACGGGATGCCCGGCCTCGGCATCCTCGGCGCAACCTTCGGTTATGTGGTGGCCATGGACTCCCCGTCCGGACGCTCGGTCGCCGAGTTCCAATGGGGCACGACGCTGTGGCACGAAATGGCCCATGTCTTTACGCTAGAGGCAACCGACCATTTGGTGCCGCGGTGGTTCAGCGAAGGCATCTCCGTGTACGAAGAATGGCGTAGCGGCCCCAACGCCGGCGTGCACCTGCCGCGGTCGGTGTTGTTAGCCATGCAACAGGAGAAGTTCCTGCCTGTCCTCAAGTTGGACGAGGGATTCATCCGACCGACCTACGAGGGTCAGGTGATCGTGTCCTATATGCAGGCCGGACTGATTTGCGCGTTTGTAGAAAGCCGTTTCGGCGCAGCCAAGCTCGAAGCGATGCTCGTCGGTTACGGTGCGGGTTGGGACACGGAGCAGGTGATTGGCGGAGTGCTCGATCTGGATGGGGTGAGCTTCGACGCCGGCTTCAACGCTTACGTCGATGAGCACTATGGCGCGCAAGTTGAGGCTTTGGAACGGTGGGAGGAACTGGCCAGCCGCTTGCGGCTCGCCCTGACGGCCCAAAATCCCGAAGGCGTCGCCGCCAGCGCGGCGGCGATGATTGCGTTGTTACCCAACTACGTGGAAACCGACAGCCCCTACTTGTTGCAAGCCGACGCGCTGGAGGAGATGGGGCGGCGGGACGAGGCGGCGGCTGCGCTGACGGCCTTTTGGCGCAGGGGCGGTTACGAGCCCACAGCACTGAAGCGCCTCGCGGGCTGGCTGGCGGATGACGGCGATACCGGCAAAGCGATCGAAGTGCTCGCCAGCGTGAATTGGGTGGACCCCTTCGATCAAGAATTGCACGGCCGGTTGGGCGACTTGTTGCTCGAGGCGCAACGTCCGCGGGAGGCGCTACGGGAATTCCAGGTGGCCCTTGCGCTAAAGCCCCACGATATCGTGACCGCCCACTATCGGCTCGCGCGCGCCCACGCCGAATTGGGCGACGCCGCCCGGGCGCAGGCGCATTTGTTGGAAGCGCTGGATGTTGCACCGAGTTTCCGGCCCGCACAAAAGTTGTTGTTGCAGCTGGCCGGCGGATGACAGAACCCACTCACACAACCATGGAACAGGCTTTATGAATACAGCACAGGACGATCCCTTCGGTACCGACGAGACCCGCGAGCTCATCGAGCGGTTTCGGGCGGCAACGACGGGGCTGAGGCAAGAGGTGGGCCGCGTTATTGTCGGCCAGGCGGATGTGGTCGAACATCTACTGGTGACACTGCTGGTGGGAGGGCACTGCCTCATCACGGGCTTGCCGGGTACCGCCAAGACGTTGCTGGTGCGCACCCTAGCGGACGCACTCGGGCTGGATTTCAAGCGCATCCAATTCACGCCCGACTTGATGCCCACCGACGTGACCGGGACGGATATTCTCGAAGAGGATACCGCGTCGGGGCATCGCAGTTGGACCTTCGTCCCGGGGCCGATCTTTACCAACGTATTGTTGGCCGACGAAATCAATCGCACGCCGCCCAAAACTCAGGCGGCGTTGCTGGAGGCCATGCAAGAGAATTCCGTAACGATTCGCGGTGCGCAGCATGTGCTGGCGCCGCCGTTCTTCGTACTGGCGACGCAAAACCCCATCGAATTGGAAGGGACTTACCCACTTCCCGAGGCCCAGCTCGACCGTTTTCTATTCAACGTATTGCTGGATTACCTGGATGGCGACGAGGAAATGGCGGTGGTCGATCGGTTCACGACCCGAGTGGACATTCCCGCGGTGACGGCGTGTACCAACGCTGAGGAAATCGTCCGCTTCCAATGGCTGGTTCGCCAGATGCCCGTGGCGGAGTCCGTTAACCGGGTGGCGGTGGACCTGGTCCGCGCCACGCGCCCCACGGACCCCAGTGCACCGGAGGTGGTCCGCCGTTACGTCAACTACGGGGCTAGCGTTCGTGCCACGATGTTCTTGAATCTAGCCGCCAAGGCACGCGCCCTCCTGGAGGGCCGCTACCACGTCATGAGCGAGGACATCCACGCCATGGCGTTACCGGTGCTGCGTCACCGGGTATTGCTCAACTATTTTGCGGAGTCCGACGGTAAGACCGTGGATGATGTGCTGACCGCCATGCTTACGGAAGTGGGCGGCTAACATGCCGGCGCCGGAAATCCGTCCGGGCCGACCGCAGGACCTGCTGCGCCCTGAGGTGTTGGCGAGCCTCAGGAATCTAGAGCTGGTCGCGCGCGCCGCGGTCGACGGCTTACGAGCGGGGCTGCATCGTTCGCCGGAATTCGGGTTTAGTCAGGAATTCGCCGAGTATCGTGCCTACGCCGAAGGCGACGACCCGAGATTCATCGACTGGAATGTTTACGCGCGGACCGACCGGACCGTCGTCAAGCGATTTCTCGGCGAGACCAACTCCCACCTGATGGTGTTGCTGGATGCCAGCGCGTCGATGGGATTTGGCGGCCCGCCCTTGACCAAGCTGCGCTATGCACAGTTCCTCGCCGCGAGCCTCGTCTTCCTTGCGGCCAGGCAACATGATGCCGCTGGGTGCATGCTGTTCGACGAACGGGTCCGCGACTATTGCCCGCCGTCCTCGCGCACCGGGCAACTGCACCGGGTTCTGCATGCCATCGACGCGGCCACACCCGGCATCGGCACGCGGTTTGACCGCCCGTTCGAGGATTTCAGCGCCAAATCAATTCGCCGCGGCTTGGTGGCGGTGATTTCCGATTTTTATTGCGAACCCAAAGAGTTGATTGAAAGCGCTCGGCCCTTGGCTTGGCAGGGCCAGGACGTCATCTTGTTTCAGGTGCTGGACGCGGGGGAACTCGAACCCGAATTCGACAGCAACGTGCTGCTGGAGGACCTGGAGACGGGCGCCGCGGTAGAGGTCGCCGCGGAATATATGCGACACGTCTATCCGGACCGGCTGCGCGCCCACATCGATGAGATCAAGCACGCCGCCGCCGGTATCGGGGCCGACCATGTGCTCGTCAATAGCAGCGAGTCACTGGAAGAAGCGCTACGCAGGTATCTTTTATTCCGCCGGCGGAGGCAGTAGCCGATGGGATTCGTTGCGCCACTATTCTTGGTTGGGCTGCTCGGTGTCGCGCTACCGATTTGGTTGCATCGGCTGCAAGCCCAGAGCGCCGAGCGGCAGCCGTTCAGTTCGGCGATGTTGCTAGAAAGCGCGCAGCAGCGGGTGCACGTGCGTCGCAAACTCAAGCATCTTCTGTTACTCGCCGCGCGGATCGCCCTCTTGGTGTGTCTGGCAATCGCCTTTGCGAAGCCATTCGTCAATAACCCGCCGGCGGTCATGGCGGCAACGGAGAGTGGTACGCATCTCATTGCGGTTGACGTGTCGGCGTCCATGGGCCGGGATGGCGTGTTTGCCGACGCCCTGGCCGCAGCGCGCGAGGCCCTTGCCGACACGCCGGCCGGGGCCCTCAAGCAACTATTGGCTGCGGGCGGCGATATCACGCCCGTGACGGCACCCGCCGTGGAGCAGGAGGTTCACGCCAGCGCGCTGACCACGCTCGAGCCCGATAGCCAGCGCATGGTTTTCAGCGAGTTGATGGCGGCCGCCGATCGGTACGCGGAGGTATTGCCCAAGCCCGTGTCGTTGCATCTGATAAGCGACTTCCAGCGCAGCGCCATGCCCAGTCGATTCGCGGACTTGGGGACGCGCCACCTGTCTCGACTCATCCTGCACCGGGTGGAGGCCGGCGTATCGCCCAATCGTGGCATCGAGTTCATCCGCAGCGGCTTGCCCGGCGGTGCGAGCGAAGGCCAACAACGGATTGTCGAGGTCGGCGTGGTCGGCGCGGCCGGGGACACCGTGGAGCTGCGGCTGAATGGTGAAACCGTTGCTCGCGAGACTGCCGCGGAGGGCACGGTAAAGTTCGGGCAGATCCTCCCAGTCGATGGCGACAACCGGGTGGAGGCCAGGCTCTTGGGTACCGACGCCTATGCGGCCGATGACATCCGTTTTCATGTCTTCGAGCAAGTGCCGCCACAGCGTATTCCTGTGCTGACTGCGGACCAGCGGGGTCTCGGCTTTACCTACTTGGCCAACGCGCTCGCTTCCGGCGGAAGCTTTGCAGCCTTGCCGATGCGGGTGAGCGAATTCGATCCGCGGGTGTTGTCGCGTTATCGCTTGCTACTGGTGGAAGATCTCGGGGTCATCGACGCGACGTTGGAGGCGGCCCTGACCGAATGGATCGTCGCCGGAGGTCAGGTGCTGGGTTTCGCGGGGCCGCGCACGGCTAGCCTGGAACGCCTGCCGGTCGGCGGTCAAAGCATTGTGCCGGCGGCGACCCGCGCGCGACAGCGCGGCTTCGCTTCACCGGCGCGCGTAGATGGTAATCATCCGCTGTTAGCGCGAACGGAAGGCTGGTTCAACGCACGGTTTCGCGAGGTATTGCCGTTGCAGGTCGGTGACAATGACGAAACCCTCGTAACGCTCGACAATGGTGCACCCCTCGTCATCGAAACGCCGCTGGGGCGCGGCAAACTCCTCGCGGTCACGGCAACCCTGCATGATCGGAGCAACGATTTCCCCATCCGAGCCGTGTTCGTCGGTTTCATCGTGGAAGCTGCCCGCTATCTCACCGGCACGAGCAATCTGCCGCGCGCGTTTGCCGCCGGTGAATGGTTTTCGCTGGCGGCGGCGCCGGGAGGGGCCGGCCAAGTCCTGGATCCCGACGGTAATCCGTTGCTGTCCCTCGGGGGGACAGCGCGGGTTCGGCAGGTAAGACTTCGGCAGCCCGGGATTTACAGCGTGTACACACCCAATAAGGAATATGCGATTGCCGTGAATACCGATGTCCGGGAATCCCAATTCGTGACTGTAGATGAGCAGGTGCTGGCCGATTGGATCAAGTTGACCACCGCCGACGTAGCGAGCCCGGTGGTGGCCGGTGGCGGCGGGGCAGCCGCGCCCGCTGCACCGGGAAGCAAGATGCTGGAACTGTGGCCCTGGGCCCTGCTGCTTCTGGTAGTGTTAGTTATCAGTGAATCGCTGCTGGGCAACGCCCATTTTGCCCCGCAAGCGGCCAGGGAGTGATGGCGTGAAATATTCATCGGAATTCGCCCAGTATCTCGAAGGTTTTCGCGACCGAATCGTTAGTCTGACGACTTGGCGAGGCATTGCGGCGCTGGCGGTGGCCGGCCTGGCAGTGACCCTCGTGGCCGTAACCCTTGCCAACCGCATCGGCTTTCCGCCGGACTTCATGTGGGGGGCGCGGTTCGTGCTGGCGGTCGTGCTCGCCGCCACGGCGTGGCTTTTCCTATCGTCGCCCCGGCGCCGTTTGCGCACCGATAGCGCGACGGCGATCGAGGCGCGAGCGCCCGAATTTAGTGGGCGCGTGGAAACCTTTGCCGGCAGCGACGATACCACTAACCCGATGCGCGAACTGCTGGCCGAAGAATCGCTCGGGATCGCGGCCCGTCAAACGCCGAATCATTGCGTGCCCGACAAGGAGTTTTACCGGCAGTGGTCGGTGGCCGGATTTGCGGCGGCGTTGTTGTTGCTACTCGCGATCGCCGGCCCCGGCAACTGGGCCTATGGAGTGCGTGACTTGTGGGTGGGGTGGGCCATGCCGGGTTTGCTGCCACCGCAGAGCTTGGACGTCACGCCCGGGGACAGCGGTATTCGCCTCAACGCCAACCTACGCATCGAAGCGGTCCCCCAGGGTTTTGATCCCAGCGGGGCGACGTTGCACGCGCGCTTCGGCGAGGGTGACTGGCAACAGGTGGATATGACGCCGCAGCAGGACGCTTTCGAGTTCACCTTCTTCGCCGTGCGCCAGAATCTCGAGTACTACGTCGCGACCCCCAGCGTCCGGTCTCCCACCTTCGCCGTGCAAGTCGTGGACTTGCCGGTCATCGAGAACTTGGCGCTGACCTATCGCTACCCGGAATGGACGGGCAAGGCGGCGGAGGTTCACGACCCGGGCGGAGATATCAGAACCATTGCCGAGACGGCGGTGGAGGTGGCGATTACTGCCGACCGTACCCTTCCCGCGGCCGAACTCATCGTCGACGAGCAGTCGTTTCCGCTCGATGTTGAGGACAACATCGGCACGGCCGAGTTTACCGTAGCGCAGGATGGCAGTTATTACATCGCTGCGCGGGTCGGGAGGGAGCGTATTCGTTTGACCGATGATTACTTCGTCAAGTTAAAAGATGACGAGCCGCCACAAATCGAATTCTTGAGGCCCGGCCGCGATTGGAGTGCCAGCCGCATCGAAGAAGTGACCACGGCAGTCTCCGCGAAAGACGATTTTCGCCTGGAAACGTTGAGCCTGCACTACTCCGTCAATGGCGGGGCCTGGCAGGTGGTGGAACTCGATCCGGCGCAAAGCGAGGCGATCGAGCACACGTTCTTGTTGGAGTCCATTTCGGCAGAAGGCAAAGCGCTCAAGCCAGGCGATTTGGTGGCCTATTACTCCTCGGCCACGGATCGTAATGCGACGTCGCGCACGGATATTTTCTTTGTCGACGTTCAGCCCTTCGACCGGCGTTATTCCCAATCGCAAACGATGGGGGGTATGGCGGGGCAACAGGGCGGACAACAGGACGAAATTTCGCAACGGCAACGCGAGATTATCATTTCCACTTGGAACCTGATTCGTGAGCGCGGCGAACCTGACAGCGAAACTGCCGTGCAGGACAATGCCGCTTTGCTGGCGCGCCTCCAAACCACCCTCAAGGAGCAAGTTGAAACGCTGGCCCGGCGTTCCGAAGCGCGCGAGTTGACCTCCGCGGACGAAGAGATCGCGCGCTTCGTCGAGCATCTCAATCAGGCCGCGGAGGCGATGGCGCCCGCTGCCGCCGAACTCACCGCGTTTGACCTTGAGGCGGCGCTGTTACCGGAACAGGAGGCGCTGCAGCATCTGCTGGCAGCAGAGGCCGTGTTTACGGATATCAATGTGTCAATGCAGGCGAACCGCAACGGGCGGGGTGGTCAGGCTGGGCGTGATCTAGCGGAGATGTTCGAGCTGGAAATGGATTTGGAAAAAAACCAGTACGAGACCGGCAGCCGCGCATCGCCGGAAGCCCCGCAAGAACAAATGGCGGAAGTCTCCGATGAGCTGGAGGAACTGGCGCGCCGCCAGGAACAGCTGGCCCGCAATCAACAGCGGGGCCAAACGCCACTGCCCGAACAGCGTTGGCAGCAGGAAATGCTGCGTCGGGAAGTGGAGGAGCTGCAGCGCCGGCTGGAAGAGTTATCGCAGCAGGGTTCGAGGTCAGCAGCCGCGCAGAATAGTCAGAGCAAGGGGGCGCAAGGCGAGTCGGCCGAAGGTAATTCCCAGGGCGAGCAGGGTGAATCGAGCGAACCGGGCGCGCCGCAAGGGGAAGCGGGGGAACTGGCGCAGCTACAGCGCCGGTTGGATTCTGCGCTCCGGGCTATGGACGAGGCCGATGCGGCAGAGGCGGGTCGGCAGCTGGAGCGGGCCCGCGCCAACGCGGAGCAGGCCGGCCGGGAGGCGCTGCAGGCCACAGTCGAGGCGATGGCAGAGCGGGCCGGGGAAATGCATGCCACGCAGGCGGGCATCGAACGGCGTCTCCAAGAAGCAGTGCGCGAAGTGCTCAGCGACAAGGCGCGCCGCGATCGTTTCGATAGTGGCCTGAGTTTCGAAGAAGAGTACGAGATCGCTGCCCAGAAGCGCGGCGTGCTGGGTGAATTGCAGCAGCTACAGCAAGCGGCCCAGCAAACCGCAAAAACGATCCAAGACAACGACGCAAAGGCGGCCGAGACGTTGCGCGAGGCCGTCAAGGGCGTTCGCGAGCGGGAAGTCGAGGCGCGCTTGTCCATCGCGGCGGCGTATATCGAACAGGGTGAGGCCGTTTATGTCGCCTCCAGTGAAAGCGCCGTGACGGAAGCGTTGCGAGAGTTTAGTGAAACCCTGCGAGATGCATCCGAGGAGCTAGCGGCAACCGAAGGGCTCGCGATGGTGCGCGGTGACGAGTTGGAACAGACCCTGGCGCGCGTCCAGCAACTGCGCCGGGAATTACAGCGCGCCGCGGAAGCTAATGGTGGCGATGACATGCGCGCTGCCCGGCCAGGTGAGCCAGGTAGTGACGGAGACGTCGAACAACGCGTGCGGGAGGCGGCGGCAGGTGTCAGGGATGCGCTGTGGTTTACGCCCGGGGGACGCGTCACCAGGGGCACGCTCGAGGACGCACGCCGCGCGGCCGACCGGTGGCTGGGCGGGGACCCCAATCGCAATCAGGACATCATTACCCGCGAGGCCCGCCGAGCGTTGGCGGAGGTGGAACAGTTGGAGTTGGCGTTGGGCCGGGCGTTGAAACCGGCGGGTGCCGGTGTGCGCGCCGCTCCGGGGGAGGAGGTGCGGGATTCCCACCGAGAAATGGTCGCGGACTATTACCGCCGTCTCGGCCAGGCGGACACCAGCGAAGCCCCCTAAAGCCACCGATCTTAGGTTGGTAGTGAATTCAGCGCTTGCCAGTGGATACCTCTTTGGAGGGATGGCTCCCTTTGGTCCGCTTTATTCCCTCCAAAGAGGTATCCACTGGCAAGCGCTGCCAACGCATGTGTCGGTGACCATGACGGTTCCAGAGGCGGCCGCCTGGATATCTCTATCATGGGAATAAAGCGGACCGCAGGGAGCCATCCCATGATAGAGATATCCAGGTGGTCGCCTTCCGCATACAGCACGCACAACTGCCATGTGGTCACGGTCGTTCCGTAGGCGCAGGAACGAGGGTACAGTGTGTGAAACTTGAGCTGACACGCATCGAACAAATAGAAAAGGACGCCGTGATGACCCAATCCATTCAACCCATAGAAGTCGCCGTCGATCGTCGTGCGGTGATTGCCGCCGGCCTTGCCGCCGGGGGTGCCATGCTCGCCGGTGGCTGTGCCGCGTCCGATTCCGGCAAGGGTACCGCAGCGTCACTGCGCGGCCCCACCTACGACCTCACCACCGCGGCCGGCAATGTCGATGCCTATGCAAAAATCGGCTCCAATCTGGACATGAAGTCGACCCACTACGGTTGGCTGGACGGCTACGTCATGGGTGTTGCACCGGGCGGGGCGATCAAAACCTTTGCGGGCTTCCGCGGCCTCGGCACGACGCGGCTGCTACCCCTGGATGGCGAGCACGGCTACCGCCGCCTGTTGCGCGAGGTCGTGTTCTACACCGATCTCGAAACCGGGGAGGTTTTGGAAGAAATGGAAAACCCGTTTACGGGAGAGAAGGTCCGAGTGGTGCCCGTTGCCAACGATCCGTTCAATCGAATCATCCGTGAATCAGAACTCTCCCGCCCCACGTTCGGTGGTCTCAACGTCAATGAGAAACTGGAATCCAAACCTTTTATTCTTAATTGGCAGGCTTATGGGGATCGGCTGATGATGGAGCGGCACATCAACCTTTATTACCCGAACGCCCTAGATCCGGAAAAATGGGTTCGCGAGAGCGCCGGGCCCATGAATCAGGTCACGGAAACCTACGTCTACAACATGTCGCTCGCCGATCTGCAAAACCCAGAACTGACGACCGTCGATACGACGACCGTATGGGGGCGGCATACGCCGTGGCTACCATGGATGTTGATGGGTCAGGCGCCAGGACATTGTTTGTACAACGTGATGGCGGCGAGCATTCACTCGCTCGAAGAGGCGCCGGATCAACGTATCATCGAATACATTGCCAAACACTATCCCGTGTTCCTCGATGCGCCCACGGAGTGGGTCGAGCCGTCACTGTCTTCCCTGGAATGGTACGCCCGCGAGCTAGAGCCGGCGCCGCCACGGGCCGAATAATGAAGGCGTCGAATTCGCAAGGAGTACCCTACATGACACGCAGCATTATCGTTGCCTGCCTCGCAGTGTTGGTTGGCAACCAGAGCCTGGCCGGGGGATTCGATCGGGAATTATTCGAGTCCTGGCTGGATATGCGCGCGGGCGGCGGCGAAACGGACGTCTATTGGTACTCCGAAGGCCTGATCAAGCGCTTTCCGGATGGCGAGACCACCGCGAAGATGATCGGTTTCGACGTGGCGAGGCTGCTGCGCGACCCCGAGAATCCCAACAAAGCGATCCAGCTGTCGCGAAAGATATTCTATTTCTTCGACCCGAAGACGGGTGAGCGTTTGGATCGAGACCCCATCGCGTACCCTCACCAGCTCAAGATCTACGAACTGAAGGGCGACGAAATCGTCTATACCGTCGAATCGAACAACGGCCGCTCGGTTTACACACTGGGTCCCATGGAGAACTACACGGCTCAGCGCATCGATGGGGTGCAGTGGTTCAACTACGCCGTGTTCATCCAGCGGGGCACAGGTAAGTTTGAGAACTCGGATTTTTACGTTCGGCCCGACAAGGACGCGAGTGAGCTGGAACGCTACCAACAGACCTGGGTGTCCTACGGCGTCGGGCCCATCGTCTCGACGGCCGTCGCCTGGCGTTACTCGAGCTTCGATGCCATGCCGGAAGTGATCACCAAGATTGTCCGCGAGGAAGCGCCCATGTGGCTCGAGCCCCCGCAGGACATGAGCGAGATCGTGCGGTTGCGGGCCGAGATCCGCGAACGCGCGGCGGCGCCGACCGCTAGCCGGTAGCGTCACATTTACTAAATCGTGACCCGAGCCGGATCGTATCCGGCGACTTTCGTCTCGGAATATTCCTTGGCGGCGTCCGACATCGAGTCATCTACCCGGCCGTGCAGGCGGGTGCCGTTATAGCGGGCGCCCAGGGTGACGAGGCGAGTGCGCTCGATCCGCGCCGCCTCATACCGCTGCAGTGCCGCGGGGATGTCATTTTCCAGCTCAAAAGCGCGCGCCAGGACGACCGCGTCCTCTATCGCCATTGCGGCGCCTTGGCCGAGAAACGGCAGCATGGGATGAGCCGCATCCCCGAGTAGCGTTGCGTGTCCCCGGGTCCATCTCGCCAAGGGTTCGCGACCGACGAGGGCCCATTTGAAACAGGCGCTCGGGGTGGTTTTCTCGATGACGCGGATGATTTCCTCGGTGGCATCCCCGAACTGCGCCATCAGCTCCGGGATGCTGGAACGCACGGTCCAGCCTTCTTCTTTCCAGCCGGGCGTCTTCGTAAAGGCAACATAGTTAACGAGTTCACCTCCGCGGACGAAATAGCGAACGAAGTGCTTGCCGGTGCCGATGTAACTGGCCGTGTCGGGCTCAATCAGCTGAGGCGCCAATGATTCGGTGGGGATCAGTCCGCGCCAGGCACCGTAGCCGAGAAAATCCAGCTGGTCCGTGCCGTGGAGTGCCTTCCGAACGGCGGATTGATTGCCGTCGCAGCCGATCACAGCGTCTGCCGCATATTGCGATCCGTCGGCGAAGCGTAGGGTAACGTCGCCGCCGCCCAGCGACAGGCCGGTACATTCCCGATTCGTTTCGATGGCGCATGCATCATGTGCGGACACCGCTGCCGCCAGAATGTCCTGGAGGTCGGCGCGGTGCATTTGCAGCGTTCCGGCAATGGATTCGGGGTTGGTGGGATCCGGGCCGGTATCTGCTTCGGCGTTAATCGTCGTTCGCTCGAGCGTCTCGCCGGTATAGTAGTCCTTGAAGGCGCCCTCACGCGGGTGAAAGGCCACGGCCCGGACGGCCTCATCGAGGCCCAGATAAACCAGACCGCGGCGCGCGTTGGGGGGGATCGTAATCCCCGCCCCGATTTCCTCGAGGGTCGGGGCACGTTCGAAAATCTTCACGCGGAAGCCTAGCCG
>JAHEKG010000262.1 GCA_024638475.1 Rhodospirillales bacterium
CCTCTTCCCTATAAATAAACACGATGAGATCGGCATCCTGCTCGATGGCGCCGGACTCCCGCAAATCGGACATCACGGGACGCTTGTCGGTGCGCTGTTCGACGCTTCGATTAAGCTGCGACAAGGCGATAATCGGGCAGTCCAGCTCCTTGGCCAGCGCCTTCAAGGAGCGCGAAATCTCGGAGATTTCCGTGGCACGATTTTCCTTCGTGCCCGCCACTTGCATCAGCTGTAAATAGTCCACCACCACCAGGCCCAGGTTGTGCTCGCGCTTCAAGCGCCGCGCGCGAGCACGCACTTCTGTAGGGGTCAGGGCTGGCGTATCGTCTATAAACATCGGCGCTGCGGACATCATGGAGACGGCCGAATCGATGCGCGACCAATCCTCGTCGGCGAGCCGCCCGGTACGCAGGTGTGACTGATTGACTCGGCCGATGGAGCCGATCATGCGGAAACTCAGCTGCTCGGCGGACATTTCCATGCTAAACACGGCGGTGGGAATGCCATTGCCAATGGCGGCATTTTCAGCCAAGTTCATGGCCAAGGTCGTCTTGCCCATGGAGGGCCGGCCCGCGACGATGATCAGGTCTCCACGCTGCAAGCCCGCCGTGAACCCATCCATATCATCGAAACCCGTCGAGATGCCCGTAATATCGCCGTCGGCGTGGCTCAACACGTCCAGGCGATCGATCGTCTTCGGGAGGATGTTTTTGAGGTGGACAAAACCGGAACCGCGGCGCTGTCCTTGATCGGCAATCTGAAACACCAACCGTTCGGCGTCGTCGACGACCTGCTGGGCGCTGCGGCCATCGGTCGCTTGAGCACTGGATGCAATGTCACCGCCGATCTCGATGAGCTGGCGCAACATCGAGCGCTCGCGCACGATGGTGGCGTAGGCGCCAATATTCGCGGCACTGGGTGTGTCCTGAACCAAGCGCGCCAAGTAGTCCAAGCCGCCCGCTTGCTCCAGTTGATCGACCTGAGCAAGACGCTCACCGACGGTGACGGCATCGGCCGGACTGCCATATTCGATCAGGTGCGCGATGGCTTCGAAGATGTGGCGGTGATCGGACCGGTAAAAATCGTGGGCGCCAACGATGTCGGCGATTTGGTCCCAAGCACGGCGGTCCAGCATCAGCCCGCCTAGCAATGACTGCTCTGCCTCAACCGAATGTGGCGGTAACCTAAGCCCTTCGGGGCCCCGATGATCGGGAAACGGATTGCTGACGACTTCGACCATTGTGCGACCCTTAGATGGGTGACCAGGTTAGCACAACAATACGCCGCTACTCCTCGCCGATCACCGTTAACGTCGCCGACACGTCCACATCCGTGTAGAGGTGGAATTCGATGCCGTGTTCGCCCGCGGTCCTGATTGGCCCGTCGGGCAACCGTACCTCGCTGCGCTGCACCTCAATACCCTGTGCCGTGCAAAGCTCCGCAATATCGATGGTACCGATAGATCCGAACAACTTACCTTCGCCGCCGGATTTAGCCGTGATAGTTAATACGATACCTTCAAGTTGCCGGGCACGCTGCTGGGCCTGATCGAGTTCTGCCTTGGCCTTCGCTTCCAACTCCGCACGGCGCGCCTCGAACTTGGCCAAGTTGGCCGCAGTTGCCAGTGTGGCCTTTCCCTGCGGTAGCAGATAGTTGCGGCCGTAGCCGGACTTGACCGTGACCTTATCGCCGATGACACCGAGATTATCGATGTTCTCGAGCAAAATGATTTCCATGCTGAACTCCTTAGTGCCGGTCGGTGAACGGCAGCAGGGCGAGGAACCGCGCACGCTTGACCGCCGTCGCCAGTTGGCGCTGGTAATAAGCACTGGTCCCGGTAATTCGACTGGGCACGATCTTGCCCGTTTCGGTCACGTAGCCCTTCAGCAGACCGAGATCCTTGTAATCGATCTCTTTGATGCCCTCTGCCGTGAAACGGCAATATTTTTTGCGACGAAAGTATCTAGCCATGAGTCAATTCCCCTTATTAAGCCGCGTCGTCGGTTTTTGCTTCGACGGCCTCACTGTCCTCGCCAACCGGTTCCGCTTCCGGCTCGGGCGCCGCGTCTGGTGCGGGCTCCGCGTCCGGTGTGGGCTCCGTTTCGGCTGCGGACGTTTCGCTGGCCGCCTCGGCATCGGGCGCAGCTGCGGCGGCGGGTTCCGCGTCGCCGGCTGCCGCAGCGGTTTCTGCGACAACAGGTTTTTCGGCTGCTTCTTCCTCTGGATCTTTAGCCATCGGCGAAGCTTCGGTAACCGCGTCCTCGCGGGCGATGACCAGATGGCGCAGCACCGCGTCGTTAAACTTGAACGCGCCAACCAGCTCATCGCGAATAGCGGCGTCGCATTCGATGTTCATCAACATATAGTGGGCTTTGTGGACCTTGTTGATGGAGTGCGCCAACTGCCGGCGTCCCCAGTCCTCTAAGCGATGGATTTTGCCGCCGCTGGCTTCGATCATAGAGCGGTAACGCTCGACCATGGCGGGGACTTGCTCACTCTGGTCAGGGTGGACCAGAAACACGATCTCGTAGTGTCTCAAAACGAGCTCCCTGTGGTTAAAGCCTCCCGTCTAACGCGGTGAGGCAAGGAGTAGATGGACCCTTGCGGGGAAACGCATCCTACCCAAGCTGATTACGGAAAACAACCACTTAGGGGCTCTGGCGCCGCGCCTCAAAGAGGGCCACCCCCGCCGCTACCGCGACGTTGAGGCTGGCCACGCTGCCATGCATGGGGATGGCCGCCAGCTCATCGCATGACTCGCGGGTCAGGCGCCGCAAACCCTCACCTTCACTGCCGAGCACCAACGCCAACGGTAGCCGCAGCGCCACGCCATACAGGCTTTGCTCGGCATCGTCCGCAAAGCCCACGCGATGTACGCCTTCATCACCCAGCCAGCGCAGACTTCTCGCCAGATTGGTGACCCGGATCAGGGGCACAGAATACGCCGCACCACTGGCCGTCTTGGCCGCCACCGGGGTCAATCGTGCGGCGCGATCCTTCGGTACCACCACCGCGGCGGCCCCGGCGCCATCCGCGGCCCGCAGGCAAGCGCCTAGGTTGCGGGGATCCTGGACCTGGTCCAGGACCAGTAACAGCACATCGTCGCCGGCCGCCACTAAGTCTTTCAAATGGGCCTCGTTGTACTCGCGGGGCGGCTTTAGCGCCAACACGATGCCCTGGTGACGTTCGCCGCCGGCGAGTTGATCCAATTGCGCGCGCGACCCTGCCGTCACGGCGACCCCGGCCGCCCGCAGCCCGGTTTCTAGCGCGGCGCCTGGGCTGCCACGCTCGAACCAGGCCTGGGTAATGTATTCGGGCGAAGCCAACAATGCCGCAGCACTGTGCACCCCATAAACGACTTGGCCTTTATCGGCCACGGCGACGTTTGCGGCGCCTTGGCGACTCCTTTGCTGGCGCCACTGCCTCTTCCGTATCTGCCAACTGGAAGTCGATCTTACGGTCTTCTAGATTGACGCTGGCCAAGCGTACCTGCATTCGGTCCATCAGCTGATAAACCCGGCCGTGGCGTTCGCCCTTGAGGGTGTGGGTCGCTGCATCGAAGTGATAATAATCGTGGGGCAAGCTGGTTACGTGCACCAAGCCATCGATACCCAGCTCGGTCACTCGCACAAACAATCCGAAACCCACAACGCCGGCCACGACCGCGTCGTAACGCTCACCGATGCGCCCACTCATGTACTCGCACTTGAGCTGCTCTTCTACATCCCAGACTGCCTCATCGGCACGCCGCTCAAAACGCGAACAATTCTCGCCTAGGGCCTGCATCTGTTCCATGGAATAGGTATAACGCCGCGCATTGCCATTCTTTAAGACCCATTTGATGGCCCGATGCACCAACAAATCCGGGTAACGGCGAATCGGCGAAGTGAAGTGTGCATACGCCGGCAGCGCCAAACCGAAGTGACCGACGTTCTTGGGCTGATACAGCGCCTGCTTCATGGAACGCAACACCACATTCTCGATCAGCTCTTCCTCGGGTTTCCCGGCCACTTTGTGGAGGATTTTGTTGAGTTCTTTCGGCGTCACCTCCTTGGAGGCACCGACCTTGAAGCCCAAGCTACCGAGAAATAGTTTCAATTCGTCCAATTTTTCCGCTTCGGGACCCGCGTGCACCCGATACAAGCCCGGAATGCGGTGGCGTTTAAGAAATCCCGCCGCCTCGACATTGGCGGCTATCATGCATTCTTCGATGATCTTGTGGCTGATGTGGCGGTGCTCGGGCCTTACCGAAGCAATCTCGCCTTTGTCATCAAGAATGAACTTGACCGCGGGGATGTCGAAATCCAAGGCACCACGTTGTTTGCGGGCGGCATCGAAGGCTCGGTAAACCTTGCTGAGATTGGTCAGTACATCCATGACGGGGCCGAGCCCTTGACGGGATTTACGGCCTTCCAACAGCTCAAAAGTCTCGTCATAAGTGAACCGGCAATGGGAGCGCATCACGGCGTTGAAAAACCGCGAACGAGTCACCTTGCCTTTGGCGCTGACGGTCATCTCGCAAGCCAAACACAGTCGATCGACCTTGGGATTGAGCGAACACAGGCCGTTGGACAATACCTCCGGCAACATGGGGATCACGCGCCCCGGGAAATACACCGACGTCCCGCGCTTGCGCGCCTCGCCATCCAAAGATGTGTTCTGCTGTACGTAGTGCGCCACATCAGCGATGGCAACGATCAGTCGCCAACCACCGCCGTCGCGTGGCTCGCAGTAAACGGCATCGTCGAAGTCCCGTGCATCCGCTCCGTCGATCGTGACCAATGGCAAGTCTCGCAGATCTTCGCGGTCACGCTTCGCCTGCGCGGGTACGGTCGGCTTCAACTTCGCCGTTGCGTGTTCGACTTCGGCCGGCCATTCGAAGGGAATAGCGTGACTGAGCAAGGCCGCA
>JAHEKG010000263.1 GCA_024638475.1 Rhodospirillales bacterium
CGTCGAGGGACTCGGCCGTGCGAATGCGCCGTTCGGTTTTGGTGAAGCTGCCCGGAGTGCCCGCGTTGTTGATGAGCCAGGTGACGTCGGTCGCTGCCTGCGCCGCCTTACGGCGCTGTTCGTCGTTGTTGACGTCCAGTTCCAGCGCCACCACCCGAGCGGGATCCAGCGCCACCACCGGCGGCAGGTTGTCCAGGTTGCGGCCCGTGGCATACACCCGCTTCACGCCGCGCTCCAGCAGGACTTTGACGAAACCGAGGCCGATGCCCCGGTTGGCGCCGGTCACGAGTACCGTCTGGCCTTCCGGCGATGCGGTCTTGCCGCCGGGCCCTGGGCCAACGGTGCCTGGCATGGGGGCCAGGGGCTGGGCACCGGCCGGTGCCATCATCGCACCCGCCGCCGCGGCCGCGCCGCCGAGTATGGTACGTCTTTTCATCGGCCTGTATTCCTTCAATTAAAATTTGGAAGTCGGTTTCGCAGTATGCCGTTCCTGCGGTAACGGCACTAGCGCGGCTACTTATCGCGCGTGCTCGGGCCAGTCGGCAATCCTTGGCTCACCGTCCTTGACCAACGCGACCCTGCCGCAATTGCCCGTCGTCGCTTCGAAGACGCACAAGCCGGTCGAAACGCTGACCATCGCTACGACACCGCGTTCGTCGAAGCCCACATCGAGTTCCCGATACTCTGTCGCCCCGGTGGTGTACTCGCGCCAACCGTAGGTCATCCAGATGCCCGCACGATTGCGCACGACTAAGTAGACGAACTCTGAGTTGTCGCCGTTCACGAATTCCGGGTGCCCTAGGGTCATGAGCACGTCGGCGCGGGTCGTTGTGCCGGAAACGATGAAGGCGGGTACGGCTTCGCCGATATTGCGGCGTGCCGAAACGTAGTAGCCGGGCACGGGGAGCGCAATGCAACCACTCAGCGCTGACACGAACGCGACGACGGCAGACGCACGGATGACGTAAGGAATCATCGGGGTAAGCCGGTTTCGACGTTGACGACAGCGTAACGCCGCAGCACGGCGCGCTCGTCAAACTCGATGACAAGGTGCAGGCGGCCGCCCGGGAGGGAAGTCTCGCGCCACCCCAAGACATAGCCCGCGCGATCGCGGTCTAGGCCATAGATCATGACGCGGTCCGGTTCGAACGCCGCTAGCGGCGCGCCAAGGCGAGCGACGACCTGATCGCGGGTCGTGCTCGATACTTGGAGGAATTGGAGCAGCGCCGGATCACCGAGCATGCGCGGCGACGCACAGCCGGTCAGCGCCCACGCCAGGCCGACGGCCAGAATCCGGAACACCCGGACCACCGTAAAGCGAGCTGTTCTTGGAGGGTTCTTACTTAGCCTACTTGCCGCTATGGAAACTGCGAGCATTGCCGGCTCACTTTAATACCACCCAATCGTGCTGAACGAGCTCTTGATTGATCGCGTACTTGCTGTGATCGAAAATGTAAGCCATTCGGTACTTGTGCCAAAAAGCCCCCCGAGACAAGCGCTCGGGCACGAAATAGCGCAGGCCATGGATCGGTGAGATCTTTCTCATTGGGTGCGTTGCATTGAATTCCGATACGGCAAGGCGTTCCCCATCGAAGTCGCCGCATGCCAGATAATCGTCGAAGAAACAGAACACCCGTTGCATGAGCACCGCTTCACTGGCCTCGAGTAGCCTAAACGCCGAGACTGT
The DNA here is from genome assembly GCA_024638475.1 of Rhodospirillales bacterium. Lineage (GTDB taxonomy): Bacteria > Pseudomonadota > Gammaproteobacteria > Steroidobacterales > JAHEKG01 > JAHEKG01. Next base: position 1,688 of record JAHEKG010000263.1, read on the forward strand.
CGAGCTATACATGTCGACATCGAATACGATGAACGCCACCGGATCCGGCTTCGACTCCACAAAACTCCCGATAGTGTCCTTGATGTCACCGATGATGAGCTTAGCTTTGGTGAGGCGAGCTTGTAGCTTATCGAAGTCCATCGGGAAGTCGCCCGCTTCATGGATATGTGGCTTGTCCCTATAGTCTTCGATAGGCGGCAGACCCGTACCGGTATCGAATCCATACAGCGCGATTTGAATTCCGGTGAGGGCTTCCACCTGCTTGATGATGTACTCCATGGAAACCAAGCCGTTGCCCCCGGCCACGCCGAACTCGATCATCGAAATTCGTGAGACGCCAAGTCGTTTGGCAGTCGCAGCAGATTGGAGTATGCCCCACGTCACGGCAGTGTTGCATTGGTCGTCTTGAAGCAGCGCGAGATAGTCCTCGTTCGTCCATGAATAGAGTGCGCTGTGAAACAGGGGCTTGTCCGACACTCCAGCGTTCAGCCAACCCATGGTCGAGTTTACGAGGCGCCTTAGAATTCTTTTTATCATTTGAGTACCACTGCTCTGCGCTTGTAGTTCAATAACGATCTTCGAGAAACTACTACAAGACATGCAAATTTCAGTCCAGGCCGTAGGACACTGAAATATGGTCAGGTTATGTAAACTGACGACGACGGCCGAGACTATTTGTAAAAAGTACCGACACGCCGCGACCACCCGTTGAAGGGTCTTGATTCGGAGCAAAAACGACTTGTGGATCGTGGTGCCGCTGAATCAGGGTAGGCTGTTTTCTTGAATGTTCATTAGCAGATCGCCCAGACTTTGCTGCGACCGGAGGGGCATTTTGTGGCAATAACCATGCGATTGCTGATTACGTTGATGTTCATGGTCGCGCTGTTGATCGCATCTGTGATCCCGGGGCGTTTGCAACCAGGGGACTCGGTATTCGTCTGGATGGTGGCGGCGACTCCTGGCCTAGTTCAAAACGTTTTGCATGTTTGCCTTTATGCGGTCCTGACAACTCTGTGGGCCTGGACCCTCGAACCTCTGGAGTCGGTGCCGGCAAGGCTCTTTGTTGCCCTCACGTTGGCTGTGGGGTTCGGTGCGCTTATGGAATGGTTTCAGACCTCGATTCCGGGCCGATTCGGAACTTTCTACGACGTGATGCTGAATGCGGCCGGTGCCACCATCGGATTAGTGGTGGCGACCAGACTTCTCAAGTGACCACGTGAGTGTATTAGCTGTTGCGCTGCACTAGCGAGATAGAACGTATAGAAACGGAAGAGCCATAGGTGGAGGAGGCAACGAAATAGCTCAGACCATAGAAGGTGGCAACGCGGGATGCCAGTCAGTAGAATGAGCGCCTAAATACAAAAATAAATAACCAAGGGGGATGCGTGGCAGACGACAAAGTTTCACGTCGCGATTTCATCACCAAATCCTCGATAGCCGCATCCACGGCGGTCACTGCAACCGGTAGCGCTGGCGTACACGCAGCGGAAGAGCATGTGCAATCCGATTACGCTGTGCGCACGAAAGCGCTGGTTTCCGTTCTCACGAAAAAGAATTTGATTAACCCTGCGACGATGGACGCCGTTGTCGATTATTACGAGAACAAAGTCGGACCGCATATTGGCGCTCGGGTTGTGGCAAGGAGTTGGCGCGACCCCGACTATCGGCAACGACTCTTAGCCGACGCGCGGGCGGTGGCCAGAGAAGACAACCTGACCGGGGCTCAAGGGACGGACCTGGTTGCGGTCGAAAACACGCCCAAGGTGCATAACCTGGTCGTTTGCACGCTCTGCTCCTGTTATCCATGGCCGTTACTTGGGTTGCCGCCCTCCTGGTATAAGGACACTGCCTACCGGGCTCAGGCAGTGATTGATCCGCGTGGCGTATTGAGAAAATTCGGGCTGGAGCTGGGTGACGACGTCGAAGTCCGGGTTTGGGACAGCACCGCAGAAATCCGCTATCTCGTTATTCCCGAGCGTCCTGCCGGCACCGAGGGCATGTCGGAAGCGGAACTCGCAAGTCTGGTAACCCGGGACTCGATGATTGGTGCTGAAAAACTCGAGTCCCGAGGGTAAAAGGGAAAAGGTAGTGAACACAATACATGACCTCGGTGGAATGGATGGCTTCACCCTCCCTGAACGAGACCAGGGTCGGGTCATGAAGGAAGAGTGGGAAAGGCTAGTCTGGGGCTTCTTGCGCTCACTACGCGTGCCGGGCTATTCCACGGGCGGGCGTGCTGCCAGTGAGCGCATGCCACCCGACCTCTATCTCAGCACACCCTATTACGGCCGTTTTCTTTATCGTGCGGAACAATCGCTCGTTGCGGGCGGGTTTGTGACCGAAGCGGAACTCGCCGATCCCGATGGGCCAATGTCGATGCCCGACATCCCGAATTTTTCACCAATGGGTCCAGAAGAAGCCTTGGCCCGTTTTGCGAGGGATACGACCGCTGAACTAGAGGCGAGGGTGCCGCCGCTGTTCACCGTCGGTGATGCAGTCATCGTCAAAAACGAGCACCCTGCCGGGCACACGCGGGTACCCAGATATGTCCGCGGCCATCCCGGCATCGTCCACCGCCATCACGGCGTGCATAAGTTTCAGGACGACACGGGTGCGCGGGACGTGGGACAGCAACACCTATATACCGTGATGTTTACCGGGCCGGAACTCTGGGGTAGCCGGGCCCATCCTAAAGATCGCGTCTATGTGGAACTTTGGGACTACCACCTGAAACCAGCATTAGGGCAGGACTGATGCCCACTTCGCATGAGCTTGCGAACTTGCCGCTGCTACCGCGCGACGACGACGGGCCAGTTTTCTCAGAACCCTGGCATGCCCAGGCGTTTGCCGTCGTCGTCGAACTCATCGAGGCCGGTAACCTGACCACAGAGGCATGGGCGGAGTACTTGGGCGCCGCGCTCAAGGAAGCCGAAGACCGGGGCGAATACGATACCGGCCAACGTTATTATCATCACTGGCTGACGGCCCTCGAACGGTTGGTTGTGGAGAACAATCTCGCCGCACGGGAAGACCTGAGCAAAGAAGGCGAGTTCATCCGTGACAATGACCATCACCGTCGCCAACACCAACTGGATGGCGGGCACTGAATAGGATGGCAACTACAATGAAAAGACGGATAGTGGCGTTACTCAAGATGACCGGCGGGCTCGCATTCTTGCAGTTCGGCATTGCCGGCTCAGCCTTCGCGCAC
>JAHEKG010000026.1 GCA_024638475.1 Rhodospirillales bacterium
ATAGCCCAGTACGAACTGCGCCTGCCGATAGCCGCCGGCGGCCGCCATCCGCATGTGCGGGTGGCCTTCCCCCGCGCGGCCGTTTTCGGCCAGCGCGCGGGCGAGTTGGTAGCGAAAGCGCAAATTGTCCGGCTCCCGGGTCACGGCATCGCGGCAGGCGCTGATAGCGGCCGCGGAAACATCTGCGCCACTAACGCCGCCGGGCACAACCTTGTCTGGATCCGACTTGTGGGCAGCCAGCCGGTCGCATTCCGTGATATCGGCTGCCTGAAGGGACGGTGCAAGTGACGAGGCAAATCCGCTCAACAGAATGATTGCCGCGATTCTGATCATTCTTTGCATTGCGCAGTCAGTACCGCGACCAAGCATGCAGGCTGATGAGCCAGCCCCCATCTTCCTGGCGCTCCAGCACGTCGATGTAATGAGTATTGGTTTGATAGCTATCGCCGTTTTCCCGCACGAGGGTGGCATCAGCCAGCTCAATCGCCAACTCCACATGGCCTTCTCCTATCGTGTTGTCGTTGCCTCGTCGTGTTTGGCAGTTAACCACGAATCGGCCCCAATGTGGCGTTGCCTAGGCCGGCCCTGACCGCGCGGCCACGCACGGCGGCGCGCTTTGTCATCGTGCGCAGCTCGGTGCGTTACGTGCGGCGGACGGGAAATACAATGGGGGATGTCGGTGCCGCCAGGGGGCGGTCCGCGCAAATAGACTGCCGACGCCGAGGAGCATCCCCTCGCTGCCGGGACGTCCTGCGAGTTGCAGCGACATCGGCAGACCAGCGTCATCGAACCCCATGGGCAGGGCCAGCGCCGGCAGGTCCAAATAGTTAAAGGGTCGGGTGTAGAGTGCCAGGGTCGATTGGCGCTCGTCGACGTCGGCAACCGGGATAGCCGTGATCGGGGTCGTAGGCAACGCCAGCATGTCAGCGTCCCGCCAAGACTCCAGGAAGCGTAATCGCATCTGCGCCCGGGCGTCGACGTGTTGGCGATAAACCTCCGAGGGGGTGTCTTTCGCCGAGCGCAGCCGACGCACGACCCAGGGATCCATCTCTTGTTCGTGACGCGCCACCCAATCGCGATGCAGGCGGAAGCCGTCGGTGAGAAAAATTGCGGCGGTCGGTTCGGCAAATGCAGAAAATGGCCGCTCCAAATCAACCAAGTTCAACACTCCCCCCAGCATCCGCAAACGCTCCAAGGCCGCGTCGAAACCGCTGCGCACGGCGGGCGCCGTATTCGCCAACTCTGGCTCGGCCGGCACGGCGATGCGGAGACCTTCTAGGGGACTGGAACTTGTTCGACTGCGCCAGCGTTCGAGTTCGACCTCGGTGCGCGCGCGGATCGCGGCGGAATCCAGCATCGCTAGGTACATGGCGGCGACGGTTTCGACGTCGCGGGCCATAGGGCCGATGACATCCAACATCGGGCTTAGGGGCGCCATGCCGGACGGCGAGATCCGTCCCCAGCCGGGTTTCAGGCCGGCGATGCCGCACATGGCGGCCGGAATGCGAACGGAGCCGCCGGTATCGCTGCCCAATCCAGCGTCGACGAGGCCCGCGGCAACGGCGACGGCCGAGCCACTGCTGCTGCCGCCGGGTACCCGGTGAACCGTGGCGTCCCACGGGTTCCAAGGTGTTCCCTGGGCGCGGTTGGTACCCCATCCGCCGACGGCCAATTCCACCATGGCGGTCTTCCCAGCGGCGGCCATGCCAGCGCGGAGGAGCCGCCGCACCGCCGTCGCGGGCCGGGTGGGTTGCGCCACGACCGGGTGGTTGCCCCCGCATCGCGTGGCAAACCCCGGCAGATCGAACAAATCCTTGATGCCCAGACTCGCCCCGGTAAGGCGTCCGGGAAGTGGCTGCCGCGGCATTACAATGGGCTCGGCCAGTCCAGAAAAGCACGCTAACCGTTCGGCCAGGGTAATAAACGGCTCAGGATTGTCCGCCACGCTAGGCAAGCTTCTCCCACACGAACTCGCGACGAACAATGTCGCCGTCGATGGGCACAGGCGGAGTCACTAATTTAAGACGCGCGTTGTGCAACATGACTTCCCTGACCTGCGATTTCCCGAGCAAGGACGAATCGGAACTCCCGTCGACCACCGTAGCCAGGACGTCGTTATCGATAGAATATTCCCCGGTATACGATAAATATTCGCGCGGGCGCTCCAGTACCTGCGTACCGTCTGCCAGAACACACAGCATGCGCTGATTCGCATGAAACTGAACCAGCCCACGGGGCTCAGTCCCATAGGGCGGGGGCCATTCGTTGCCCGATTCGCTGAGGGCGCGTGTGCTAATCAGGCGCCAAACCCCGCAGATTGATTGATGGAGGTTTGTAGGCATCGTCCTTCCTCTGCTCGTATCCCGCGGGGACATCAACGCTTCGATCGTGAAGGTACAATGCGTATCGCCTGGAACCCCGGCCGCGTTTCGTGTAGACAGTATGCCATCATTGTTGGGGTCGCAAATAACGTATGAATAGGCTGGGGACGGTGACGGTAAAATGACAAAAAACAGTTCCATCGATTATTCGAACAGGGTTCCGCTTGAGGGAGTCGACGATCTGTTTCACCGGCGCTGGTCTCCGCGGGCCTTCGACGCTAAGCCGGTGCCGCAGCGGGATTTGGAAGTCATCTTCGAGGCGGCACGCTGGTCCCCATCCTGCTTCAACGAGCAACCTTGGCGGTTCCTGACGAGCACCGCATCCAGCCGCGATCGGTTCCTCGATTTATTGCTCGAAGGCAATCAGGCCTGGGCGAAGACCGCACCGGTACTGGGGTTTATTACGGCAGAGAAACTTTTTGCGCGCAACGGCAAACCCAACGACCACGCGGAATTCGACGCGGGCGCGGCGTGGATGGCATTGACCCTGCAAGCTCGAATGCGCGGGTTGCACACCCATGGCATGGCGGGTATCCACCGCGACCGGATATATGAGGATTTCGGAATCGACCGGCAGACGACGCAATTAATCTGCGCCTTCGCACTTGGCTATATTGGTAATCCCGAGATCTTGCCGGAAAAGTATCTCGCCAACGAAAAACCGAGCCCCCGCAAGCCTCTGGCAGACATTTGGCGGCCGATTAGCTGAACAGTAAGGCGGATGTGGTGCGGGCGCTTGTGCCGTGCAGCCCAGGTTCTTAAGATGGCAGCTATCCACGCAGCCGGAGACTGGGGTGTCGAATAAGAAAGTGTCGCGAAGACGATTCTTGGCCGAAACGTCGGCCGCCGCCTCAGCGGCCACCGTGGCGGGTGCGGGAATACCGTCACAGGCCGCGGCGGCGGACGAGATCGTTCAGTCCGACTACAGCCTCCGCGCCAAAGCACTGGTCTCGGTGCTCACCAAGAAAAACCTCATCGACCCCGCTGCCATGGATCAGGTGATTGACTATTACGAGAACAAGGTGGGGCCTCACATCGGCGCAAGGTTGGTCGCCCGTAGCTGGGTCGACCCAGCGTTTCGGCAACGGCTACTCGACGATGCCGGCCCGGCCGCGGCTGAGTTGGGTATCCCGGGGACGCTCAATTCGGCGTTCAGGGCGGTCGCGAACACCCCCGCGGTCCACAACCTGGTCGTTTGCACGCTGTGTTCCTGTTATCCCTGGCCGTTGTTGGGTTTGCCGCCGACTTGGTACAAGGACGCCGGGTATCGGGCGCGTGCGGTGATCGACCCGCGCGACGTGTTGAGCGAGTTCGGGTTGCAGTTGGAGCAGGACGTGGAGGTGCGGGTTTGGGACAGCACGGCCGAGATTCGCTACATCGTCATCCCGGAGCGCCCTGCCGGTACGGAGGGGATGACCGAGGAGGCGCTTGCGGCGCTCGTGACCCGAGACTCGATGATTGGTGCAGAGCGGGCCAAGGCGCCCGCCTAGAGGATTTTTCATGAACGGTATTCATGACATGGGCGGGATGGACGGATTCGCGTTGCCTACGCGGCACCCTGAGGCGCCACATTTCCATTACCCGTGGGAACGACTCGTGTTTGGGTCCTCGTTAGTCATGCAGAAACCCTGGTTCATCGACGAATCGCGTTTCGGCGTCGAAAGTATTCCGCCCGACTTGTATTTGACGACCCCGTATTACGCCCGCTGGCTTTATCGCAATGAGCAATTGGCGATTAAGTATGGATTAGTGACTGCCGCGGAGCTTGCCGATCCGGACAGTGTTGCGGTCTTACCCAAAGCCGAGTCTTCGTCTTCCGACGACGTCTCCCAGTTGCTGAGCAGCATGGTCGCCGAGTTGGATTCCGCGGAAGCCGAGGCTAGTTTTAGTGTTGGCGATCGGGTTGTGGTGAAGAATGAGCACCCGGTGGGCCACACGCGCGCGCCCCGATACGCGCGCGGCCGCACCGGCATCGTCCAGCGCGACCAAGGCGTGCATATCTTCCCGGATACTAACGCGATGGGTCTCGGTACTAAACCGCAGCACTGTTACAGCGTCATGTTCGAGGCTCGCGAGCTGTGGGGCAGTCGAGCCAATATCAGAGATCATGTCTACATCGATCTTTTTGACGATTATTTGGAATCGGCTACCTGATTGACGACGATCACCGGCGCGATGTACAGCTGCACCACCATCAACACTGAGTCTTGAGCCCGGAATTGAGGTACCACGCAAGATCGGCATGGACGCTCAGCCCATGGCGGCGTCAGTCTAGTATCTGATCATCCGAATGGCCTCCGAGGGCTCGCTTTCTACGCGCGCGCCTAGACAGCATGTTGAGGCCCTCAACCAACACGGAAAACGCCATCGCGACGTAGATGTAGCCCTTCGGCAGATGGGCTCCAAAACCATCCGCAATAAGGGTCGTGCCGATCAGCAATAGGAACCCCAGAGCCAGCATCACTATCGTTGGGTTGGCGTTGATGAAGTCCGCGAGCGGGTCGGCGGCTAGCAGCATTACGACCACAGAGATAATGACGGCTGCCACCATGATGGGCAGGTGTTGGGTCATTCCAACGGCGGTAAGGATACTGTCGATGGAGAATACGATGTCCAGCAAGAGAATTTGTCCAACAGTGCCCACCACAGAGGCCGCGACCGCGTCTGTGGCTGACCGATCCGGACGCGGGTCGGGGTCAACGTTATGATGAATTTCCTTGGTGGCCTTCCAGACCAGGAATAGCCCGCCGGCAATAAGGATTAGATCGCGCCAGGAAAAGCCGTTGCCTAAAATTTCGAACAGCGGCTCGGTCAGTTTGACGATGTAGGCGATGGTGGCGAGGAATGCGAGTCTTAGCAATAGTGCCGCCGCAATGCCGATTCGACGGGCTTTCGAGCGTTGGTGCGCAGGCAGCCTATTCGACAGCACGGAAATAAAAATTAGGTTGTCTATTCCGAGAACAATCTCCATGGCCGTCAATGCAGCCAAGGCCACCCAAGCGGCTGGATCGAGTAGCAGGTCAACCATCCTTCAAGCTCCTATCCCCCGCAACGGCTGACTAGGCGCACTTCACACACTCGGTCGCATAGGGGAGCGCCTGCAAACGTCCCGCGCTGATTTCCTCGCCGCACGCGGTACACTGGCCATAACGACCGGCTTCAATCTGTGCCAACGCCTGCTTGATCTGAGCGATTTCATCCAGCGTGATGTCGCCGATTTCCTCCAACACCTCATCTCCGGCCGCTTCTACCGCAGCTTCCTCCCAATCGTCATCTCCCGGGGCTGTTAGATCCTGGTCGATTCCCTCTGCCCGTTCAGTTAACTCTCGCAGCTTTTTTTCCAGCTGTAACTTGATCTTTCCAATATTACTCATCAACTTCTCCGTTATTTGCTTGCCAATCCATGGGCGAGGTCATTATCGTCGAAACGGTGACCCGGCGGTATCGTTGCGTCGTCTGGAGCTGCTCGCGACCTATAGCGAATTCATGAAAAGCGTGGCGATTCCGAGGAACGCAAAGAAACCAGCGACATCTGTGACGGTCGTAAGCAGGATCGAGGAAGAGGTGGCCGGATCCTGGCCGAGCCGCACAAGGGTGATCGGAATGATCGCGCCGGCGAAGCCGGCAGCCACCATGGCGAGCACCATTGAGACTGCGATGACGCCGACCAACGGCAGGGAGCCGCTCCAGAAATAAACGCCTAGCCCGCAAGTCAGGGCGACCCCGATTCCATTCAAGAAACCGGCAAGGACCTCCTTGCGGGTGACACGAATCCACTGCCTAACGGTGATCTCGCGTAGGGCAAGCCCGCGCATGGTTACCGCTAGCGCCTGTGCGCCGGCATTTCCCGACTGGCCGGCAACCACGGGCAATAGCACTGCGAGCGCAGTTATTTGGGCTATGGTCGTCTCGAACAAACCGACGACCGCCGCCGCGAGAAAGGCCGTTAGCAAGTTGATCTGTAGCCACGGCATCCGTTTTCGGACAGTGAACGTAGGGCTTGACAAGGCTCGCTCGTCCTTACTTGCGCCCACCATCGTCTGCATGTCGATCGATGCCTGCTGCTGGATCGTATTGGCGATACGGTCGTGGGTGACCGCACCAAGAAATACGTTATCGATGTCAACCACGGGAATGTCGAGAACCTTGTAGGTTTCGAATGCCGTGGTGACCTCTTCGAGCGGATCCATAGGGCGCAACGCGACGCTCACCGGCTCTCGCAGTTCTCCCAAAGTCGCGTTCGGCGATGCCAACGCGAGTTCCTGTAGCGCGACCTTGCCCGTTAGCTTGTGGTCACTATCGACCAGGAAAAGGCTACGGGCAGTTCGCATTTTTTGTTCGCGTAGTTGGCGCAGGGCCCGTCTTACGGTCATCGTGGTTCGATAGGTTGCTATCCCCGCGTCCATTAATCGGCCGGCGCTATTGGGCGGGAACGACATCATCAATTCGATGTCCTCCCTAACCGCACGATCGAGGCGTTCGATCCGCCGGCGCCTTTCACCCTCGGGCATGAACCCGAGGATGCGCACAGCGTGCGGCGAAGGCAATTCCTCCAACAATCGGTCGGCTAGCGGGTCTGGAATCTTGCCGAGCAAAAGGGCAGCCCTGGCCGGCAGCAGCCGTTGCCAAACTGGCGCGAGGACTTTCGCCGGTTGTTGGGCACAGGCGTCGGTGACGCTGGCGACATTACGCCGCTCGATTTCACGGGCGGCGTCCAGCGGGCAGTCGATAAAGAACCGCCGGGTCAGGGCGTTAGCAACTCGTTGAGGATCAGCAGTCAATGATTCCCCTCCGCTTCATCCGAATAACTGGAAACAGGTTCCAATAACTTCATTAGTTCAACCGCGGTCTCGCAGAACATCCCGACCAGCGCGAACAAGTCGAATGAATCCAGCGGCGTAGTCCGTGTGGGATTTGTTCTCGTCGCCGTGCGTGCCAGAACCCCAATTATTTCGCCTCGATGCGTGACGACGGGCAATCGACTGTAATCGTGCCAGGCATCCAGACCCGCAACCTTGGCTAACCGTGATTGCGCGTTGAGCACCGGACAGGATTGATCGTACGATTCTGCCACGGGTTCGCCGGCGGGTTGTCGTAGCAGGGTTGCGATGGATATTGCGCCTAATAGTTTGTTTTCCTCGTCAACGACGAAGGCAATGTCGCCGCCCTCGGGGCCGGCGCGCTTGAGAAGGCTGAGCGCTTTCGATGCTTTGTCTTTTGCAGTGACCGTCACCAAGGACGTCGTCATGCTTGCGCCGACGGACCCCGCCGGGAAGGCGAGGGACATTTCGAAATCACGTTTGAGCTGGCGCGGCAGTTTCTCCAATAATTGCGTTCTGTCGGTGCGGGCGATTTGGCGCAGCACTGTTGCAGCCCTGCGGAAATTCAGCTCCCGAAGCAGGGCCGCAGCGGCCAATGGCTCCATTTCCTGTATCAGAAGGGCTACCTGCGCCGGCTTCATGTGGTTTACCGCGCGGGCGGCAAATCGGGTTGGGATTGCCTGCAGGAACGCTGCGGCATCCGTTGGACGCATTGACCCGAGCACGCCCGCGGCTGACGCTGGGCGTTTCTTGATGTACGCGATGCTGAGTAGCGGCGCCCTAGCTATCGTCCTGTTCCTCCGCTGACATTCGGCGCGACAATCACGGTGGCATCGTCGTTGACGTATTTCCCGGGGATAAGGGTCTTACCGTCTGCGGTATTCAGGACGATGTGCCCCGAGGTAATCTCGAGCACCTCGCCCTCGACGTTGGCGAGGCGAACGCGAGAACCCAGGTTGAGGTGCTCGCGCCCAGCGCGCACCCCGATGAGATTACTGACATGGCTGCGGGCACCGAGGGCTACGGCGGCCGCCAGGCCCAGCATGATCGTGGCGAAGAAAACAACGGCTAACGCGACGAGCAGCGCCACGTCGATGCCGATCTGATCCAGGCCGACGATGACGGTCACAGCAATGATGGATAATTGGGCAAGCACACCCGGGCGCCTCGATTGCTCCGATGTCGTGGCCGTTTGCGGCGCAATCTGCTCGCGGGCATAGACGCTGATCAGGTAGCCGACGACGACGATGGCCGCGCCGGCAAACAGATTGGGGAGATGGACGGTGATTCGGTCCAGCCACTCGAACAAGGCGCTCGGCCCAGCAACTCGGGCGGCGAGCACCACGAAAAGCAACAACGCTACCCAAAAGACGACCTCGCCAAAGATGGCCGCCGTGACTGAAGACACGCGCACTGTCGAGAGGGCGCCGTCGCTAAAGGCGCGCTCAAGGAGGCGGTTTGATTCCAGCGCTAGGCTGCGGACTGCGCGGCGGGCGAGGCTGGCAATGACCCAGCCGAATGCCAGTAACAGGCCGGCCGCCAGCAGGCTCGGCAAACTATCCAGGCCGATCCCGAGTTGGTCCGCAAGCGCTTGCAAAAACCCTCCGATTTCCGAGTTTTCCTCTTCCATCACCCCGTCCTGTCACGGTTGGTTTCTGATATGTTTGTATCTTGAGCCGACGGCACGCCGGGATGAGCACGCAACAACCTGGGCGTAGTAACCGTTGGTGGTGTTGGTAGGCCCGCCAGGGTACCCGACTTGCTATCGAATTCTGCGATGACCTCATCCAGTTGCGTCAAGACATCGGACCACTCACTATGTTTCGCACGGGCCAACTTATCCAGCATGTTGAGTGCGCGCTTCAGCAGGCTCGTGAGCTTGAAGAGTTCGTCATTAATAGCTGGCTCGCTGTGTGCGCCGGCTCGTAAGTCCGCCGACAATTTCGCGAGTTTTATTCGATTCGACTGTAGGCGCTTTCTATAGCGGCCGTAGTTTTCTGTTCGTACCGTCATCGTGGGCTACCGTTCCTGGTCCGCGCGGCCGTCAACGAGACCGCGCTTGCTGGGCGCTGGAAGCCGATACCAGCGGTAGGAATCCATACACGAAACCTAATCCGCTGATAAGATAGCAGGACCATCACAGCACCCAATTGCTGTTGTTGGTAGGGCCCCGGGCTGCGGTACGCGCATTCCGGGGCCCATCTCCCGACCATACGCCGACCTCTGCGGAAGGGCAACTCGCCCTTTACGCGGAATTATCGGAGCTGAAAACATGGATGAACTTGCCGAGCTAAGTGCGCTCGACGACCGGCTGATGGCCGCTGCCGCCTCCGTGAAAGTGCTGTCGACATTGGCGTGGAAACCCGAGGTCGAAGCCGAGTTCTTGAGCGGCTGGCAGCGTGGTGACCCTCGGCTGCCACGCGTGACGTATGCCGATCGGAATAATCCTGGGCTGTTGGCCGAGCTCGAGGGGATTATTGCCGGCGCGGGGACGTTGAGTCACCCCCTCGGCGATTACCTCGAAGCGACGGCCCGATCCTACTGGAACGTTGCCCGCATGCTCGAGCACCTGGGTGAGTCGCGGATGACGAAGTACTCCGTCGCCGTCTACGGCCAGCCGGGTGATGCCCTGTCCGGGTCCGACAATAAAACAAGCCTGGATGCTGCCCGGTTTTTTCTGCAGACTGCAGACGATTTCTATCGTGGCAACACGGCGAGGGAATCCGACTATTGTCTCTCGGCACAGTTTGTAAAGCGGGAACTCGAATCAAGGCTGGAACAGGTCTTCGGTCCCGCCGTCGTCAAGGTCGTTGTGGATCCGGTTTTGGCTTCAAAGGCGGCGGCGGGCGCGACCCGTATCCGCCTGCGAGATGCTACCTGCTTTTCAGAATACGACGTGGAACAGCTCCTGCAGCACGAAGCGTTTGTGCATTCCTTGACTGCGCTCAACGGTCGCGCTCAAAACAATCTTAGGTCACTTGGCTTGGGCGCGCCGCGGACGACGGCGGCGCAGGAGGGACTAGCCACGTTTGCAGAGCTGATTACGGGGGCGATGGACATGGCTCGGTTAATGCGAATTGCCATGCGGATCGTTGCCATTGATATGGCGTTGCAAGGGGCGGATTTTATTCAAGTGTTCAAATTCTTCATAGACTCCGGCCAGCCCATCGGCGAAAGCTTCAGCTCGACGATGCGGGTTTTTCGTGGCTCTCCGACCAGCGGCGGCAGCGCGTTTACAAAAGATGCGGTCTATCTACACAGCTTATTGGAAATACACACCTTCTTCCGCTGGGCACTGCAGCATCAGCGCTTGGGGCTATGCGAACATTTCTTCGCGGGCCGCATGACGCTTGGGGATGCGATTCGCCTCGAACCCTTGTTTTCGGACGGTACCCTGGTGGCGCCAAAATATCTGCCTCCCTGGATGGATCGGGCGGCCGGGCTGGCCGGTTCCCTGGCGTTTTCCGTGTTTGCCAACGGCATAGATCTGGATCTACTTGACTCCGAGCATGCCTTTGAGTCGTTGGACCGGTGAACCCCGTTCTTAAGGTGTTGGAGCTGTTAGTATGGCGCGCGCCGCGACGGGCGCGGCATACAGGTCGAGGCTCGGATTGAGGGGGATTGCCGTGATTAACATTGGTGGGATTGGTCATGCACTGCTGTTCTTGCTTATGGGGGCAGGGCTGCTTTGCCCATGGACTTCGGAGGCGGCGGGGGATCTTGATTTTCTCGGCTACGCACAACTCACGGCTGAACACACAGACTTGGACGACGGCATCGGGTTTGGCGCCGACCGGGTGCGGTTGAAGGGCAGCTATGCGTTGGACCGATTCTTCGGTGGGCTGATGATCGACCTGAACGCCGGGGACCTGAGCGCGCGCGCTCCCGGGACGCTGCCTAACGTTGTGAAAGACATCTACGTCGGTTACGAATTCTACCCTAAACATCAGGTAAGACTCGGGCAGTTCAAGACGCCGGTTGGCATGGATTTCAACAGTGCTGGGCAGGGCCTGGCCATCACCAAGCGGGGTATGGAAACGGGGCTCGTACTCGAACGTGCCATTGGTGTGATGGTCGGTGGAAGAAAGCTTGGCAAAGGCTTCGGTTACGACGTAGGGCTGTTTAACGTCGCGGGACGTTCATCCGCCACTCAACATACGCAGGCGCAAGTTGGAGATGCCAATGCTTGGGCATTGCGGCTACTTTACGAGGCTAAAGCGTGGCAAGTCCAAGCTGCGTTCGCGAGCAGTCAGGAGGCGGGTGGCGCGAATACGCGGGACTACGACGTTGTCGATTTGGGCGCAAGCTATACGGCTGGGCCATGGAACTTCAGAGCCGAATGGATTGACGGTAGCAATGTTCGGGGGGTCGCCGGGCGGGACGAGTCTGTGGGCTACTTTCACGTGGGGTATCGCTTGACACCGAGGTGGGAACTCGTTGGTCGGCACTATGACGGCGAGAGTAAGATTGGCGCGCAACGAACTAGCCTGACCAACACCTTTGTCGGCGCCAACTACGCGGTTTTCGACAACGAGTCGTCGTCCGTGCGCCTACAAATCAATTATCTGAAAGTGGGCGGCTCGGAAGCCACCTACACGGGGGTGCGGGGATTTCGGGCGGACGCCGTGCTTGCGCAATTGCAGTGGCTACTCCGGCACTAGCCTGGATCGATTGGCGGCACCGCGGTGCCGCTTGCGAATGAGTCATCGTTTAGACGAGGTTTGAAGTGCAAGATAATATCATATGGGTAGGGATCGCAATTTGCGTCACTCAATCCGCAATTTTCTCGGGTCTCAACCTGGCTTTCTTCAGTGTGAGCCGGTTGCGGTTGGAAACCGCGGCTAGCAGCGGCAGTCGTGGTGCTCGGCGCGTCCTTGATTTGCGGCGAGACTCGAATTTTTTATTGACGACCATCTTGTGGGGTAACGTCGGCATCAACGTGTTGCTCACGTTGTTGTCTAACTCCGTGCTTGCCGGTATTGCGGCTTTCTTATTCTCTACCGTTTTGATTACGTTCTGCGGTGAGATTATTCCGCAGGCGTATTTTTCTCGGAATGCGCTGCGCATGGCAACACTGCTGTCGCCACTCATGCGAGTCTATCAGTGGATTTTGTTTCCGGTTGCAAAGCCAAGCGCCGCGATGCTCGACAAATGGTTGGGCAAGGAGATGATCGAGTATTTTGAGGAGCGGGAGCTGCGACGGGTTTTAGCTGCCCATGTTGGTGCGGACGAATCGGACGTCGAGCACGTAGAGGGGGTTGGGGCGCTCAATTTTCTAGATATCGATGACTTCACGGTCTTAGACGAAGGCGAACCCATTGATCCGAGCAGCGTGCTTGCCTTGCCGACAAAAATCGATTTGCCGCTCTTTCCCGAGCTCACCGCGTCACGGGAAGATGAGTTTGTTGCCCGCGTTCACGCATCAGGAAAGAAATGGGTGGTGTTGACGGACGAGGAGGGCACACCGCAGCTGGTCCTGGATGCCGACGCATTCTTAAGATCGCTGTTCTTCTCCGAGGCAGAGTTCGATCCGTATGCGTTTTGCCACCGCCCAATCGTGATCAAGGACCCCACGACGACGCTTGATCGGGTCATCAAGAAGATGAAAGAAACTGCGCCGCTATCAACGGACCAGGCAATAGCGAAGGACATCGTCCTACTGTGGCACGCCCAGCGGCGGGTGATTACCGGCGCGGACATCCTCGGCCGGTTGCTGGAGGGTATCACCCACCCGGTCCCAGCGCCCGCGGCTCACTAGGCCGCCCGTAATGCCCGCCCGTGCGTCTTCGGTTGCGCCGCCGGTGTCAGAGCAAACCTCCGTACTGGTGAGGAGGGTCCTGGCGACGCTGCCAGAAAGGAACATTCGTATCAGTCAATTGCTGGTTTGGTTCGGTCGGCGTTCGTTCGGCGGCTTGTTGGTCATGCTAGCCGCGTTGGGTTTGTTGCCCGGTATTGCGGTCATCGCGGGGCTGTTCATCATCGTTGTCGGTCTGCAGATGTTAGCGGTTTTTCGCAGTCCCTTGTTTCCGAAATTTGTCAGAGGGCGGACAGTCGACGTCAACCTCGTTAGGGTCATCGGGGGGAAATGTCTAACCTTTATTGAGGGCTTGGAGCAGTTCGTGAAGCCGCGCTGGTTGGCGATGACCGTGCCGCCGATCCCGAATTTGGTAGGCGCTGTCGTCATGATGCTGGGCGCGGTAATCATGATGCCGTTACCGTTCAGTAATCTGCTTCCCGCGGTGGCGTTATCTATATTGTCCATCGGCCAGTTGGAGCGCGATGGTTTGATGATTACCGCTGGGCTTGGGGCCGCCGTTATCGCGTTGGCCATCGGGGTTCTTATCGGCTATATGGCCTTCGGGAGCGTGATGTTCTTGCTCGGCCGGTGATGCTAGTCAGTCAAGCGTTGCGGGGGCGGTCGGGTTTGCCTTCGGGGTGTCCGAGTAACACCTTACACAGGGCGATCCAGGCTGGGCTAAGCATCAAGCTGATGGCAATGACGGCGACAATTAGCCGGTATTCCCCATCGGGCAGAATGCGCGCCGCGTGCGCCATTGCCACGAGGATAAAGCTGAACTCCCCGATTTGTGAGAGCAAGGCACCCGCATAACTGGCGCGGCGCCATGACGAACCGAGAACCCTCAAGATAAGGGCGTTGAGAAGCGTATTAATGACGACAATTACCGCAATCAGCAGCGCTAGCTTCAAGGGGTTATCACGAACATAGTCGATATCGATGAGCATGCCGATGTAGACGAAGAACACGGCAACGAAGACAACCCGAAAAGGTTCGAGGCTTTCATGTACCCATTTGGTCTCGCGGGCCGAACTGACCACGAGGCCGGCGACGAATGCCCCTAGGGCCGTCGATAGGCCTAACTCACCGGAAATCAACGCCAGGCCGAAGCAGAGCAGGAGAGCGGCAAACACTTGTAGTTCGTGATCGGCACGGAGTTTTTTAGCGAAGGGCAACCGGACGTGGTCACTCGCAAACACCCATGCTGCGATGCCGATGAGAATGATGGCACCGACAAGTTGGGCGATGAGCTCGCTGGTCTGGATGGACTCGCCGCTCATCAGGTTGATCGCAATGATCATTGGAATTAACGCCATGTCCTGGGCGAGCAGTATCACCAAAACACTCTGACCGGTTTGGGTATCTAGTTCTTTCCAGTCCTTCAGCAACTTCAGTACGACGGCCGTACTGCTAAGACTGATGACGAAACCGAATAGAATGACTAGCGACAACGGCCACGCATAAAACCAGCCGATAAGCCAGATCAGTCCGATGGTAGCAAGCACCTGGAGGATGACGCCGAATATGGCGAGCCGCCAGCGGCTTAGCAGTGCACCGGGCGAGGCTTCCATGCCAACGAAGAACAGCAAAACGATTAGGCCCATACCGCCGATACGGCCAATTAGTTCCGCGTCGTTGAGCAGTGCGAGTCCTTGCGGTCCGATAACGAGACCGGCGACGATATAGCCGACAATCTGTGGTTGCTGCAACGCCCGCAGGATTAGCCCGATGATCAGAATCGCCAGCATGGCGCTGACGACGATGGGTAACGCAGGGTCGATATGCATCGGGCGGGCTACTTCCGATTCACGTATCTAGCGGCTCGGGATTATGCTCCGCCGCGAATTCCTCCAGCCGGTTTTCCACCCGCGATACATTTGCGAACGCCGCGATATTGAATAAGGCATCACCCTCGTGGGCAAGGGGCAAATTGTTGCGGCCGATAACGATACCATCGAACGGTGCAACGGCCGCCTTGCCGGAGTCGCCCAGGGGATCACCGACGAAAGCGAGCTGTTGAGACTCCGTCACGCTGCTACCGAGCTTCACTTTTTGACTGACGATGCCGCTGCGGGGTGCCCGCACCCAACTGGTCGAACGAGCCATGACGGGATTCGCCAGCTTCTCTCGTTTCCGCTCGGGCAGCATGCCGACAAAGCGCATGACATTGAGTACGCCGCGCAGCCCCGCACGAATGCAGACTTCGTCGAACCGCAGTGCTTCGCCCGCCTCGTAGATCAGCATCGGCATGCCCCGTTCCGCGGCGCAAGCGCGCAGCGAACCGTCCCGTATGTTAGCGTTGATAATGACCGGCGTGCCGAACGCTTTTGCAATAGCCAGCGTTTTCTCGTCATCGAGATTGGCACGGATTTGCGGCAGGTTGGAACGATTGATGGCGCCGGTGTGCAAGTCAATCCCGTAGTCGGCCTTGGAAACGATTTCTCGAATGAACGTATTGGCGAGCCGGGCGGCGATGGAGCCTTTCGAGCTACCCGGGAACGAGCGGTTCAGGTCTCGCCGGTCCGGTAGGTAGCGAGATTGATCAAGGAATCCATGCACGTTGACGACGGGCACGGCCAGCAGGGCGCCAGACATGGACTTGAGGCCCTTTCGTTTCAGCAGGCGGCGGATGATCTCCACACCATTCAGCTCGTCGCCGTGCACGGCGGCGGAGACGAACAGCACGGGCCCGGCCCTGCGGCCGTTGATGACCTGCACCGGCATGCTGAGTGAAGCACCCGTGTACAGGTCCGCGACCGGGAGATTGACGGTTGCTGTGTGACCGGGCTCGACGGGTACCTTACCGACGGTGATCGTTTTGTTGCGCAGCATGTTACGTTCTCTTCTTCTTCTTCTTCTTCTTTTTACGGCGTTTCTTACCGACCATATAGGATCTCGACGGGTCCACGGTGGCCAGACCTCTGAAAGCGGTGCGGCCCAGCAGCATCCGAAATAACATATCCTCTCGTGCCGTAAGCGTGATTTCGATCTGCCATGTGTGGGCGCCGATGGATAACGGTGTGCTGATTACGCAGCGTTGCTCCCTATGGCCACCGGAATCAGTCACCGTGCGCTCATCGATGACCTCCGCTGTGCAGACGACCACAGTATCTCTGTCCCGCTGCAGGGGGTGTATCTTGAATTCGACCCGTCGCCGATCATTCTCTGTGAACGAGTGGATTTCGAAAGCGTGTAACGCAGACGTTCGCGCGCCGGTGTCGACCTTCGCCTTGATTCTGTCGATACCCAGTTCAGGCAGGCCGACCCATTCGCGCCAACCCAGGATCAACGGCGCCTCGGGCGACGCGACGGGTTCTGCCATCAGGCTTCGGCCGCTGCCGTGGCCGACTCCGGGTCTAGATCCATAATTTCAGGACGCCGGCGGCGGCGGGCTTTGACCGGAACCATGCCGCGCATACTCTCCAACTTGCCGAAGCAAAGCAACCGATCCCCTGCCTCGAGCACGCGATCGGTGCGTGGATTCGGAATGACTTTAGCTGAGCGATTGAGTGTGAGGACGTTAATGTCCTGTTCGGACAACTTAGTATCCCTAATGGTCGTTCCCACAAAATGCGAACCTTCCGGTACGGAAATCTCACTTACCCCGTAGCCCTTACTGACCGTTAGTCTTTGGCGGATATCGATCTCCGGGAAATCGACTCGGGCGGCGATGTACTCCACGACCGCACCGGCGACATCCAGTTGGGTACATTCCTCGATACCCTGCAGTCCGGGGGACGAATTCACTTCCATAATTTGCGGGCCTTTCTTGCCCTCGAGCATGTCTACCCCGGCGACGCGCAGGCCGAGAATTTGCGCGGCGCGAACCGCTGTTTCGCTGTATTCCTCGGAGAGCTCGACGGCCTCTGCTATACCTCCGCGGTGCACGTTGCTGCGGAACTCTTGGCCCTGAGCTACGCGCCGCATCGCCGCCACGACTCGGTCACCGACGACGAACGCTCGGATATCCTTGCCCTTGCTTTCGGCAACGAATTTCTGGATGAGGACATCCTGCTTCTGGCTCTGCAGCAGCTCGATGATTGACTCGGCAGCTTTGGTGGATTCCGCCAATAGCACGCCGATGCCCTGGGTGCCCTCGATGAGCTTAATGATGACCGTCGCACCACCGACACGCTCGATAGCCGGCAAGACGTCTTTCTTGTCACTAACGAAAGTCGTTCGCGGAATACCGATGTGATGGCGGCTGAGAATCTGCAAGCTGCGCAGCTTGTCCCGGGAGTTGGTAATGCCGTTGGCCGTGTTCGCGCAGAATACGTCCATCTCCTCGAATTGCCGCACAACCGCCGTGCCGTAGTAGGTGATCGAAGCGCCGATTCGCGGCAGCACCGCGTCGTAGTGACTTAATGCTTTCTGCCGATAATACAAATCCGGCATGCCTTGCTGAAGGTCGATGGCGAATTTCAACGTATTGAGTACTTTGACGTCGTAGCCGCGGTGTAGCGCGGCCTCTTTGAGGCGACGGGTACTGTAGGAATTAGGCCCACATGAAAGTATTGCAAGTTTCATTTTTCTCTCCTGTCGTTTGACCCCGGGAGCGCGTTCACAATGCCACTAGCTGGCGGCCGCCTTCCGGGTTGTCACCGAGTTGCCAGACAGCGCGCGCTTAGCGTCGGGCTGTTTGAATGATTTCGTCTAAGTTTCCAGCCACTTGGGGCGTCCGTAAATGCAAGTCTCGCTGCGGGTACGGAATTTCGATTCCGTGGGCGTGAAATTTCTGCCACACTTTGAGCAAGATCTGGCTGCTGACATTAGCACGACCGTTCATTGGGTCTTCAATCCAATAGCGAATTTCCAAATCTACCGAACTGTCGCCAAAACCCCGCAGCAAACAGGACGTTTTTGGCTCTTTCAATACCCGCTCTGTCTCGGCGGCCGCTTCCAAGCATAACTCAATGGCTTTCTCGATGTCTGATTTGTAATGCACGCCTAAACCCAGGCGGATGCGGTAGAGGTTATCGCTATGGGACCAGTTTTCCACTCGAGTCAGAATGAGTTCTTCGTTGGGGATGAGGTGTTCCACGCCGTCCCGGGTTAGGACAGAGACATAACGTGCGCCCAGCGAGTCGACCCTGCCGAAGTAATCCGCCACGGCAATGACGTCGCCCGGTTTGATCGACTTGTCGAGCAGCAGTATCAGGCCGCTGATCAAGTTCGAGACGATGCGCTGCAAGCCAAACCCGAGGCCGACGCCAATAGCACCGCCGAATACCGCGAACGCGGTGATATCGATGCCCACGGAGCTGATGGCGGCAAGCACCACCAGGGTAATGAGGGTGATTTTGAAGAGTTTCGCAAACAGCACTTGGACGGACGGCGTGATGTTCGGCGCACTCTTGATCCGACTCTCGAAGATATTCGAGAGAATCGTCGACGCCCAAAGCAGCACACCTAGCGCCAGCGAACCTTTGATGACCGCAAGCGCCGAAATCCTGGTTTCGCCCAGGGTCATTCCGACACTGTCTAAGAAGCTGACGGCCGTATCGAGCAATCCCAAGATGTTCAGGGCGGCGACAATCCATGCGGTGGTGGCGATGGCGCGGCTCCATAGGGGGTCTTTGACAAAACTGCTGGCAACTCGAATCACGACCCAGGCGGTCAACAGGCTTGCCGTAACGGTGAGTAGACCGTAGCGGAGTTCCGCCGCCTTGGCTCCGGCGATGGCCAGCCACTGCAGCGTTAACCACAGGGCCGGCAACGTGACCATGCCTGCGACACGCCAAATGTTGCCAACCAGGCGATACTTCGCGTGTCGCGCTTCGAGCTGATGAAGTACCGAGCGCAGTGGCCGAGCCAAAACCCACGCGATGGCCGCCGCGGCGATGATCACGCCAAGCTCTATCAAGGTGCCCAGCACGAACACGTCGGTCATCAACCAATCGCGCAACTCGGACCAATATTGTTCTAACGTATCCGCATTCAATATTGCCTCCATACTAGCGCTCCTTTAAAGCCATCCCCGCCACCACATGAAGGCGAGTAATGCGACCCCCAGAGCTCCCATGCTCACGGCCAGTATTTCGAACGCCGCCGGCAATTCCGTGCCCGGGAGGCCGGCGACATTCATGCCGAATACTCCGGTCAAGAAAGACAGCGGTAAGAAAATAGCGGCGACGATCGACAGGACGTACATTCGCGAGTTTTGTTGCTCCGCGATGCGGTTCTGTAATTCTTCATGCAATACCATGGCGCGTTCCCTGGCCAGATCCAGGTCTTCGACGTAACGGGTAATTCGATCCGTTTGCTCGCGCAATGCATAGGCCTCGTCTTCTTTCAAAATGCCGCGCATCCGGAACAATGCATCGAGCGCATCGCGCTGCGGGGCTAAGTAACGACGGATAGCCGCCGCTTGCCGCCGCGAGATGGACAGCTCACGCCGCGCCGTTGCAACTTGTATCTCAGCCAGATTCGTTTCAAATCCGGTGAGTTCATCGTCGATGGTGTCGACGAAATGGCCAATCCGATCGGCGATACGCTCTACCAGCGCCAGCACGAGTTCCCCAGGCGTTGCGGGTCCCGAGCCCGCTTCCACGGTGTCCCGCACATCCAGGGCCGACAGCAACTTGCGGCCTTTGCGGCGGCCGGTCAGGACGATTCTCGGGGTAAACCAAATACGCAGCGACACCATATCCTCGGGGTCCGCACCGGGATTGGTATTGACGCCGCGCAAAACGATGAAATGCCCATCTTGCAATGGCATGGCCCGGGGGCGGGTGCCGATGGTGGTCATTGCATCGACGAGGTTTTCTGCAAACCGTTGCCGGCGGA
>JAHEKG010000264.1 GCA_024638475.1 Rhodospirillales bacterium
CATCGACAACAATCCCCACCAACCTGCGGCCTAAGTGATCGAGCTTTTTTTCCAGGGGTGTGGTCGCGGCCTCGGTGTCCGCAACGAGGCGAGAGACCTTGCCGAGTTCAGTCTCATGCCCGGTACCCACCACAACGGCAATAGCGGAACCGCCCGTAATTGCGGTCCCTTTGAACAACATGTTGGTTCGCTCCATAACCGGCGTGGCCATGGGTAGCTCGTCGGTTGTTTTAGCGACCGCCACGGACTCGCCTGTCAAGGTGGATTCATCGACCTCCAGATTCGACGCATCGATCAAGCGGACGTCAGCTGTCACGATGTCGCCGGCGCCTCGCAACACGGTGCTCACCCGCCCTAGCGTGCGCAAGCCTTCCATTGAACGAACCGCGCGCCACTCCGTTACGAAGCCGATGCAGGTGTTGATAACGATGACGAGTGCAATCGCAATTGCTTCCCGGTAGTCGCCGAAGAAAGCGGAGATGACCGACGCAGCGGCCAAGAGCAGGATGACGACGTTACTCAGCTGATCTGCAAGAATCGACGAGACCCGGCGCCTTTTCGTACTAGGCAGCTCGTTGGCACCAAACTGTCCGCGCCGCAAAACAATCTGCGACTCACTTAACCCTTGGGCAGGATCGACCGCGAGTTCTTGCAAAAGAAGTTCAACGGGAATAGACCAGGGTTGCGGTGCTATTTCCGCGCCATCTGGCAGCATACGAGGCCACTACCCATACAACGATCCAAGAGTCATCAGAGCCAATATCGTGGATAAAAGGAATCCGTGAAAATACTTAGCATTCCTCACAACAACAACCTTGTCGAGAATCCACCCGACAGCAAGTGAACAACGTCAACAGGACTAGTTCGAGTGTAATAGGTGTCACCATCGCGAGAAATCGCTGCAGACGTATAATATACGGACATACCGCAATTGCTGAGCACGGCTCCTTATCGTACGGTGCAGCGTGCTACTTTCTGGGTCGCGTTCTGGACATTTCTGGCACCACCGCTAACGTGTCCGGAATCTCGCGGCGTGGGTGGTTACGGCTAACCCGACGAGGTAACGATGTGATCAATAAAACCAGCCCACCCAATATCCCCCAGCCGGCGGACGCCGAAAACCGCAACGAGCCGCTTCCCTGGCAAGAACCGAAACCGCCCGCGGAGGACCCCGAAGGGCCTAGCAAATTGGAGGCCATCCTCAATAGCGCTTCCTATCGTCCCGCTATTGAGGATGTGGATTTCCTTCACGGTGATGACGCGCGGGGCATCCGCATACAACTGGATTATCTTAAAGCCGATCGATTATTGAAGGAACATGGTGTACTACGAACAATCGTCGTATTTGGAAGCACGCGTATCGTCGAGCATTCTGCCGCGGCAAGAAAAGTTGAACGTCTGCAAGCCGCCCTCACGACCGACCCTAACAATCGAGACCATCAGCGCCGATTGATTGTGGCCGAACGAATTCTATCTAAGACTAAATACTATGCCGTTGCGCGAGAGTTCGCTAGATTGGTTGCCGCTGCCGGCCGCGGCCCGAGTGATTCACGGCTGGTTGTGGTGACAGGTGGGGGACCAGGCATCATGGAAGCGGCTAACCGAGGTGCTCACGAGAGCGATGCCGCGACGGTCGGTCTCAACATTACTTTACCTTACGAACAATATCCCAATCCCTACCTGACACCGGAGCTGTCTTTTCAGTTTCACTACTTCGCTCTTCGCAAAATGCACTTTATGATGCGTGCAAAGGCGCTGGTCGCGTTTCCAGGAGGATTCGGTACCCTCGACGAGTTATTTGAAACGCTCACGCTCATACAGACCCGCAAAATTCATCCGCTCCCGGTTGTCCTAGTCGGGGAAGATTTCTGGCGCAAAGCGGTCGATTTCGAATTTCTGGCCGACGAAGGCGTAATCGACCTAGAAGATAGCGATCTGTTTTGGTACGCCGAAACAGCCGAGGAAATCTGGGAAGGCTTGTTGCGCTGGTACCAACAGAGTGGCGAAGATATCACCTCCCCCTCGGGCCAGATTGCTTGAACCAACTTGCCATGCATTGCTACTTTCGTCGATGCACGAGTTTGGGGGGCAGAGGCCCTTGTCGAGCAGTGCCAGCCTGCGATGATCAGAGCTTCGGTATTTGCCTATTGCGCGAAATAGCGGCTAGCCTGTGAAATCGCCCTATGTATGCGGGGTTTCGAATCCTGCTATAGCAACGGAGAACAACGACATGAAAGACTTGAAGAGAACAATCGAAGAGACTGTTCAGGAGCTGAAGCAAGAGCGTGACGAACTTCGCGTAAAAGTACGTCTAGCAAAGATGGAGGCCAACGAAGAATGGGAGGAGATTGAAGCTAAGATCGCCACGCTTGAATCAAAAGTGAAACAACTGGGGCACGCCACTGCCGCCTCATCCAAGGATATCGGAGCTGCAGCAAAACTCCTTGGCGAGGAGATCCGAAACGGATTCAAGAAGCTTGCAGGAAGTTTGTAGACATACCGGCACGGCGATTAACGCTCCGGCGATGGTTACTAATGAATTGCGTGATCAGGCACCGTCAAGGAACGCAGCTATCTCCGCAATGTCGTCAGCATTCAATTTATCGAGCCCTGGGGGATGGCGTTTATCACCAGCGCGGATTGCGTGAATTTGGCGGGCTATTGTTTCGGCACCCCTGCCTTGCAAACTCACTACCGTATTGTGGCACTGTAAGCAGTCGTTGGACTTTTCCATTCCTGTCGAGGTGTCGGCGATGGATGGGTAGGATGCCAGCAACAGACAACATACTAGCGCGGCGTGTAGGTATCTAACTTGCATGATTCAGTCCTCCGAAAATAACCCGTTTACTCGCGGCGCATGCTATCGACCGGGCAAGCTTTAGTATACTCGAACCGAGCGGTGCGCATTATAGTACCTCCAAAAACATGCAACTGCGTGATGTTGGCATGTGATCTACAAAACGCTGCCACTTCCGCTGCGGAGCCCTGATACCTGGCAAAAAGATTGCTTGCTTTGGCGGATTCAAATCTTGCGGGTGTCCCCACGATCCGGGATTGTCGGCGTGACCGCATACTTTTTCTTCAGCGCAGCGCTCAAGCCTTGCTGGGCTCTCTCCTCCCCGTGCACCAGACAAACTTGTGGCGCCGCGTCGAATTGCCCATACCAATCCGTCAGTCCCTCCTGGTCTGCGTGCGCAGAGAGCCCGCCCACCGTATGAATCCTCGCCCTAACCACATGGTCCCGCCCCCATAACTTGACACTATCCACGCCATCTACCAATCGTCGTCCGAGGGTTCCGTATGCCTGGAATCCGATGAAAATTAGATGTGTTTCCGGTCGCTCGATGTTGTTTGTCAAATGATGATGGATCCGACCGCCGGTACACATACCGCTGCCGGCGATAATGATGGCCCCGGACTTGACTTGATTGATCGCCATGGACTCGTCTGTTGTCAGCGTGCAAGTGAGGTTCGGCAACGAACGCACATCTCCATCCCGCGTAAACAACGGCGCATCGTAAAGGGCGGCGAATTTGGAATACACCTCAGTCGCCCGAATCGCCATTGGGCTATCTAGGAAAACCTGCCATTGAGAAAGGCCCCATTCCTCGTAATGTTGTGCCAGAAGGTACAACAAATCTTGCGTCCGACCCACAGCAAATGCCGGGATCAAGATGTTGCCACCGGCACTTCTTGCTTTTTCAAAAATCCCACCGAGCTCTCGCAGGGTCTCGTCAAACGACCGATGCAATCGATCGCCATAAGTCGACTCGAGAAGCAGAAGATCAGCGGTCGATATCTTTGCCGGATCGCGCATCACCGGCGCATGCTTGTAACCAAGATCGCCACTGAATACCAGCTTCGACGTCGAGGCCCCGTCATCGTGCCATAACTCGACGATGGCAGAGCCTAAAATGTGCCCAGCATCCGCCAACCGCATCCGAACCCCCGGCAGTATTTCAACCTCTTCTCCGTACGCAATTCCGGCGAACAATGGGAGCGCCCTGACGGCATCGTCCCTTGTGTACAAAGGCGTAACCAACGGTCGGCCAAGTTTACTGCGACGTTTGTTTTCCCACTCGGCGTCCTTTTCATGCAAGTAACCTGAATCGAGCAGCATGATTTCGCATAGTGCCTGGCTCGCATGGTGGGTGTATATCGGCCCGTCGTAGCCTTGTTTCACCAATAATGGGATGCGGCCGGAATGATCGATATGCGCATGACTCAATATGACCGCATCAAGTTCACTGACTGGAATCGACAGCACTTCAAGGTTTCGTGCTTCATCGCGTCGCCTACCTTGAATTTGTCCGCAATCAAGCAATATTTTTGCGTCGCCCGCGCGGATGAGATAACACGACCCGGTTACCTCGCGCGCAGCGCCAAGAAACGTGATTTCCAAATGACCACTCCTCCCGAGAAGTTCTTTGTTCGCCCAGAATGTCCAAGCGTCGATTTTTGATTAGTGTGGCATCCGAATGCCGGCCAGTCTCTACCTGGCAAGACCATTAATCCAGCAGAATAACCGGCGTGACGAATTCGCGCGGCTTAACCGCGAGACCGGAACACGTTAACTCGCCGAGAATACTCTCGGCGGTATTATCTATCAGATGGCCGAATTTATCTTATGGCGAAGCCTGCTTCGAGAAGCTCTTGCCCGGCAATCGACTCAGACGAATGTTTTCATTGCTTCGGTGGCAGCGCACCTTCGGAAATGAGGGGCCAGACCTCTCTTGCGATAACGCTTTAAATAGTATTGGTTGAGGCAGCTTCTCGGAATGAGCCGAAGATACCCCCGTCACCTCCGGGACAAACAACGTATATGGTCTTCAGGTGTTCTTCCTAGATGTGCCCAGAACATATGGTGTCCGGTTCGGGTAGGACTTCTAGA
>JAHEKG010000265.1 GCA_024638475.1 Rhodospirillales bacterium
CACAATTACAACCCGGCGACATGGCTCAGCGGTGTCAAACCGGATCTCGAAGCCCCCGGACCCAGCATGTCGGCGACGATCGATCAGATCATTGCCGGACACATCGGTCAGGAGTCTGCGCTGCCGTCAATGGAGATCGCCTCGGAGAGTAAGATCCAGGCGGTCGCGTGCGCTGCCGGGTTTGGCTGCCTCTATAGCTCTACGCTGTCCTACCGCAATGCAAACTCACCCCTGCCGATGGAAGCCAACCCGCGCAAAGTTTTCGAACAATTGTTCGGTGAAGGCTCTACAGCGGAAGAGCGCGAAGCTATCGTTCGACAAAAACTGAGCATACTCGATCTTGTTTCCGAGCGTGCAAAGGCGCTGCAAGTGGATTTAGGTCCGGGCGACAGGGTGCGTCTCGACGGCTATCTGGATACGGTGCGAGAGATCGAACGGCGCGTGCAGCTGGCGCAGAACCGCGATCTCTCAGGCGTGGAAGTGCCGGAGACGCCGCTTGGCGAGCAGGATTCGTTCGACGAGCAAGTGCGCTTGATGTTTGATATGATCGCGATTGCCTATCAGGCCGATCTTACCCGCGTGGCCTCCTACATTATGGTCGGCGAGGGTACGAACCGGACTTATAATCACATCGGCGTGCCGGACTCCTTCCATCCTTTGTCACATCACGCCGATCATCTCGATCGAATCCAAAAACTGGTCAAGATCCAAACCTATCACGCGGAGCGCTTCGCGGATTTCGTCACGACTCTCGCCAATACCCCCGACGGCGAAGGCACGCTGCTTGATAACTCTATGTTGCTGTACGGCTCCAACATGGCCAACAGTAACCTGCACAGCAATTACCCGGTGCCGAACATTCTGGTCGGTGGCGGCGCCGGCGGGCTCAATGGCGGACGGCAGATAGAGCTGCCCGAACGCACGACGATTTCAAACCTCCACCTCACTTTATTGAACAAGGCGGGCTTGGAGATGGAGAGCTTCGGGGATAGCACCGGCGAAATCGCCGGAGTCTGAGCACCGGGACCAATAGCCATGAACCGCAGGGCAATATTGAAAACTGCGTTGGGCGGCGTTGCGGCTCTGACCCTGTCGCCCTTCGCGCGCTACGCTTTCGCGCAGTTGAGACCCGCCATTGTTCCCGTGAGCGACGGTTTCGCCATGCTCACCGGTGCCGGAGGCAACATCCTAGTGCGTTCGGCGGGCGGCGGTCAGGTGCTGGTGGACAGCGGCGCCGCTGAGTTTACAGGCGCAGTGCATGAGCGCCTCGCTGAGCTGCCGGGCGCAGGCCGGGTCGAGGCCGTGTTCAACACGCATTGGCATTTGGATCAGGTGGGTGGGAACCTGGCCCTCGGCCAGTCGGGGGCAAGGATCATCGCTCACGAAAAGACGAAGGCGCATCTGGCAACGGATTATTATCTGTGGGGCGAGGACCGCTACGAAAAAGCGCTGCCCGCGGCGGCTCACCCGACCGAGACTTTTTTCGAAAGCGGCGAGACGCTCGCAGGCGGCGAGCGGGTCGAGTTCGGCCACCTGCTCGAAGCCCATACAGACGGCGACATCTATGTATATTTCCGTGATGCCAATGTGTTGGCAGTGGGCGACGCCGTATCGCCGCTCAGGGATCCCGTGCTCGACTGGTTCGGCGGCGGCTGGCTGGGCGGGCGTGCCGATGCCCAGACAAAACTCTTGGAACTCAGCAATGAGGAAACACGGATCGTGCCGAGCTACGGCCCGGTGGTGGGCCGCGCTGAGCTGCAGGCGGAGGCCGACATGATGCATTTGCTCTACGATCGGATGCTTGCGCTCCTCAAGCAGGGCATGAGCGCGCAAGAGATGGTCGAAGCGGGACTTATGGAAGGTTTAAGTCGGACATTCGCCGACCCGTTCAGGTTCGTTTATGACGCCCATAAGGGCTATTGGGCGCATCATAATTCCCTCGGCGGGGATGTACTCTGATGGGGACTGCTATGAAGCGCGTCATACTCGCAGCTATTTTTTCGCTTACGGCGGCCGTTGCGGCGGCCGCCGCGGCTGGCGATGATACCCTGGCCGATCTGATCCAAGCTGGTGATCGCGACGCCGCGCTCGAAATGATTGCGTCGGGCGCCGATGTGAATGCAGCCCAGGGAGACGGTACGACGCCGC
The DNA here is from genome assembly GCA_024638475.1 of Rhodospirillales bacterium. Classification (GTDB taxonomy): domain Bacteria; phylum Pseudomonadota; class Gammaproteobacteria; order Steroidobacterales; family JAHEKG01; genus JAHEKG01. The sequence goes on from JAHEKG010000265.1 coordinate 2,149, forward strand.
TGCACTGGGCGATCTACAAAATCGACGCGGAGCTTACGCGTGCTTTGCTCGAACGCGGGGCGGACCCCGATGCCATCAACGACTATGGCTCGACCCCGTTGGCCGAGGCCGTGAAGGTCGCCGATGCCCAGCTGGTCGAAATGCTGCTTGATGCTGGCTCTGACGTGGAGGTGCCCAACCAAGAAGGCCAAACGGCCTTGATGTTGGCCGCGCGGGCGGGGTCGCTGGAGGTTGCCGAGCTGCTGATGAGGCACGGCGCGGATGTCAATGCCCGAGAGGCATGGCGCGGCCAGACGGCGCTGATGTGGGCGGTGGATGCGCGCGCCGTCGAGCTGACGCGTCTGCTGATCGATCAAGGGGCGGAGGTGAATACCCATGCCCTGGCTACCGACTGGCCGAGCCAGATGACCGGCGAGCCGCGCAACCAGTATCGTCCCACCGGCGGCCTGACGCCGTTGCTCTATGCGGCGCGCGCAGCATGCACGGGCTGCGTGCAGGCGCTGCTTGACGCCGGTGCGGATCCCAACCGGCCGAATCCCGACGGCGTAACGCCGCTGATCGTGGCCATCGACAATTTCGCGTTTGACGCGGCGAAGCTCCTGTTCGAGCGCGGCGCCAATCCGCATGTCTGGGATTGGTGGGGCCGTACCGCGCTGTACGCCGCCATCGACATGAACAATTACGATCCCGCTGCTTACGAAGAGCTCACCGGGCCGCCCATCGTGACGGAGGAGACTACTCCGCTCGAACTCGCACGGCTGTTTTTGGAAGCCGGCGTCAACCCTAATTCTCAATTGAACATGCACCGGCCCAGCCGCGGCGGAAATTCCGGCCGCTTTGCCGACGATATTGTAACAACCGGCGCGACGCTCATGCTGCGCGCCGCCGCGTCACAAGACGCCGAGGCGGTGCAACTGTTGCTCGAGTATGGCGGGCGCATTGACGTGCCTAACGTGATGGGCGTAACGCCGCTAATTGCCGCTGCGGGGCTCGGCATGGACGATGAAGCCACCCCGCGCTTCGATGCCGCCGCCGACGATGTGGAGGATCGCTCGATCGCAACGATTGAAATTTTGCTGGCGGAGGGCGCCGACGTGAATGCGCGGATCACCGACGTCAAGAGTTACACCGCGCGCATGGGCCGTGGCAGCACGCTGCCGGAGCGCGGCGGGCAGAGCGCGCTGTACGGCGCGGTGCAATGGGGCTGGCCTCGCGTGACTCAGTATCTGATCGATAATGGCGCGGAGGTGGACATCGTGGACGATCTCGGCGTGTCGCCGCTCGACGCGGCTTTGGGGCGGGCAGGCAGTGCCGACAATCGGCCCTCCGACGAGGTCGCCGAAATACTCCAGGCAGCGCTCGACGGTTAGAATGAAGGACTAGCGATAAATCTCTTGCTTGCTCGGAGCCGGAACCTTTCCGGACATTCCCTGTTCCAAAATTACGCCATCTCACTGAAAATAAATGGAGGCCACGACCGGAATTGAACCGGTGTAAACGGTTTTGCAGACCGCTGCGTAACCACTCCGCCACGTGGCCTCACCCTCCGGATCGACAGAACCGAAGCGGGCGTTCCTCTTATCAGATACAAAGAAGCGGCGGCAATCGCACCAGCGGGCCTGTTCACGCGTTGTCTCCGGTTCGCGGGCTGAGTATAAGCAGGCCGCTTCTTAACAATAGCGCTATCCGAGGTCGCAATGTCTGATTTCGCCGTCCAAAGGCTCAACATGGTAGAGGGCCAAGTACGCGCCAATGACGTCACGGATACGCGCATTCAAGAAGCCATGGCGGAGATTGCGCGTGAGCGCTTCGTGCCGGCGCATTTGGATAGCGTCGCCTATATGGACAGCAGCCTTGAAGTTGCGCCCGGCCGCTACCTTCTTGACCCACGGTGCTTTGCCAAACTCGCCCAACTGGCGTCTATCGACGAGAGCGATCATGTCCTTATCGTAGGGTGCGCCAGCGGCTATTCGGCGGCAGTCCTTGCCCGTTTGGCCGGCGATGTCATCGCCCTGGAAGAAGATTCGGAACGTGTCCGCATGGCGCGCGAACAGCTTGTGGAATCAAAGAACGTACGGCTCGAACAGGGGCAACTTTCCGCCGGGTTTGCTACCGGCGCGCCCTACGACGTTATTTTCGTCAACGGCGCGCTGGAAACCAGACCGGACAAACTTCTGGAGCAGCTTAAGCCGGACGGGCGGCTTGTGGCGGTGATTCGCACCGCTGGCCGCGGGCAGGCCCATCTTTTCGTGAATAATAACGGCGCCATAAGCAGCCGCGCCGCCTTTGACGCTCAGCTGCCCATTTTGCCCGGCTTCGAAAAGGCTAAAGGCTTCGTCTTTTAGCTGAGCTTTGAGGCAGGCTTGGCAAAAGCATGGCAATATTGAAGCTTGGCGCACCCCTAAAGTCGATATTAACGAAATGCCGCTTTGCTAGTGTAAACCGCTTTGGGTTAGATTCAGCTGAGCCTAGCCCCCTGGCAACGATCGGGAAGTGAAAACCAATGAGTCAGTCAAACCCGAACACCGAACCAACGATGGACGAGATTCTTGCTTCCATCCGTAAAATCATTTCGGAAGATCAGCCGGAGGCGGAAGAGGCCAGCGCGCCCGAGGCGGCTGCGCCACAGCCGTCGGAGAATGAAGGCGCGCAAGAGCCGCAGGCCGGAGATTCAAATGAGTATTTGGCTGAAGCTGGCGGCGCGGTAGCAGATGAGCCGGCGCGGCTAGATACGTTGTCG
>JAHEKG010000027.1 GCA_024638475.1 Rhodospirillales bacterium
GCGCTACCGCGATGACAAACGGGTGCAGGCGTGCCTGCTTCCGGAAGCGGGCGAATCGTTGCCGGAACCCGCGCCCGTCAAAGAGCAGCGCGAGCGCAACGTCCGTTTGACCAATCTGGACAAGGTGTTTTGGCCCGACGAAGGCTATACGAAGGGCGACCTGGTGACCTATTACCAGCAGGTTGGCCAGTGGCTGCTGCCCTACCTCAAGGACCGGCCCCTCGTGCTGACCCGATACCCGGACGGCATTGATGGTAAGTCCTTCTTCCAAAAAGACGCGCCGGCCTACGCGCCGGATTGGCTGCGTCTCGAAACGATGTGGAGTGAGCATGCGGAGCGAGAGATCCGCTATTTCATCGTTGAGGACATCGATGCCCTCACCTACGTCGCGAACATGGGCGCCATTCCTCTGCATATCTGGTCCAGCCGGGTAAGCCAATTACAGCACCCGGACTGGTGCATCTTGGACTTGGACCCCAAGGGCGCGCCGTTTACGGACGTGATCGCAATCGCCCGCGCCCTCCGGCGCCTCTGTGAGGATATCGGTCTCCCCAATTACGTGAAGACATCCGGTTCGAGCGGTTTGCATGTGCTCGTACCCCTAGGTGCGCGCTACTCCTATGAGCATTCGAGAACCCTAGCTGAGCTGCTTGCCCGTGTGATCGTCAAGCAGATGCCCGAGATCGCAACGATCCAGCGCGCTATCGATGCGCGCGAGGGTAAGGTGTATGTTGACTTCCTCCAGAATGGCCACGGCAGGCTTTTGGTTGCTCCATTTAGCGTCAGGCCGCTGGCCGCTGCCCCGGTATCGATGCCGTTAACCTGGGGCCAAGTCAATCGGCGGCTCAAAATGACACGCTTTACGATCAAGACGGCGGTCCCCTTGCTAGCCAAACTCAAAGCCGATCCGCTCCTCGGCGTGATGGCCGATGCACCCGACCTTTCGCTGGCCCTCGAGCGTTTGGGTGAACGGCTGTAACCGTTCAGCTGCTGTTCATCAGACTCTGGTAGCTTTAGCCTCGGAAAGTCTTGTTGGAGGTACTGTCATGAAATTGACTGCTATTGTCGCGGTTGCCACCGTCGCCATGCTCGGCGCCACCTCGGCCCAGGCCGATCATCGGCGCAACGAGCTGGCCTATGTATTGGGCGGGGCGATCATCGGCGCGGCCGTTGGCGAGCTAATCTACGACAGCCGGCGTGGGCGCCACTATGGCCACCATCATTACGGGTACTCCTACTACGGCTACGATTCCCATCGCTACGACTACTACCCGCGCGCCTATCGGTCGAGCCGCCACTACTATCGGCCGAGGGGTTACGCGCGCCGGCACCATTACCGTAGCCATCGTAGCCATCGCCGCTACCGCTCCCATCGGCACTAGATTCATAGGCAAAAACGGCCTGGGGGCCTTGCATCTTGCCCCCAGGCCCCTCATATTAGCGAATGGGTGCGGCCAGGTAACATTGGTTGCCCCCTGGCGTCGGTTTGAGAGAGCCGGCGGCCAACGATAGTTCGCATTGTCAGATGTAGGTCGTTTCAGCTTCAGAAGTCCCTGTGGTTTCTCCTGTATCGCCTTTCAATCTGCAATTGAACGCTAGATTAGTAACTTAAGAGAGGTAGTACGAGTATGGCGACAGGTACCGTGAAATGGTTCAATGAGACCAAGGGATACGGCTTCATAGCTCCGTCGGACGGTGGGGAGGATGTGTTTGTGCACTTCTCGTCCATTGAAGGCGCGGGTTTCAAGACCTTGAAAGAAGGCCAGACAGTCAATTTCGAAGCCCAAATGGGTGCCAAAGGCAGACAGGCCACAAAGGTCACGATGGACGAATGACCTGACGGTGGTTTAGGCGATGTCGGCAACAACAACGATAGCGCTTGCCATTTTTTGAAAGCCCCGCTTTGCGGGGCTTTTTTATAACCGGCAAGACGACGGCAGGTACTGGGCTGGTACCGTCGGCGCAATATAAGTCGCGGGGGAACCCCCAATAGTGCCCGCGGGATTTAACCCGACCGGTGCGGGTGAGGTGCCACAGCGCCAGACCATGCCGAGATTGGCGGTCTCGTACGGTGTGAGCGTGACCGTAAGATTCTGGATCGCGGCGTTCGCGCGGTTGCCGAAGGCGACGGAAATGACGCCGTTGATGACCTGTACCCCGGTGACATAGTTGCTACTGGTGTCCGTCGCGTTGGCGGTCATCCCGGCCAAGCTACGATTGGCCGGCGGGATGCCGCGATCGAGGAACGAATCCGCAACGGGCGCCTTTGCCATGGCCGCCATGTTCAGGCCATCCGCGACCTGCGCACGGACCGTATAAGCCTGGTACGCCGGTATCGCGATGGAGGCGAGGATGCCGATGATGGCGACCACGATCATCAGCTCGATCAGCGTAAAACCGTGTTGTTTTTCGCAATGCGTGGACATGGCAATCGGAATTGACTCGTATGGCCAATATGATGCGCGAGTCCATGCCGAGATGCGTTGAACCGTTTCGCATTATCCATGTCGCCCCGAGGGGACATGCGACATAATCCCGGTCAGTGATTGCTTGGAAATTTCGGCCTGCGTCGTTCGAGAAACGCGGCGGCACCCTCCTTGAAATCGGCGCCTTCAAAGCCCTCACGGTAAAGCTGCTCGCAGAGTGCGGCGTCGCCACGATCGCCCTTTTGCATCTCGCCTATGACGCGTTTGAAGGTGCGTACGGAATGCTGTGAGGCGGACAATATCGCTTCTGCTAACGCCAGCGCGCGCGTCTCTAGGTCGGCGGGTTCCGTGGTGTCGTTCACCAACCCCCAGGCCAACGCGTCCGCCGCCGCGACCCGGCGGCCCGTGTAGAGCATCTCCTTGGCCCTCGACACGCCGACGAGAGAGATCAAATCGTTGATTTGCTCGGGTGTGATCGTCAGGCCGAGCCTCGCCGGCGTAATGGCAAAGACACTGTCGCGGGCCGCGAGGCGAAAATCGGCGGTGAGCGTCACCATGCAACCGCCGCCCATGCATGCGCCCCGAATGACGGCGATACTCGGCTTCGTCAGGTTGCGGAGCTGCGTTAGCGCCTTGTCCACCGCCGCGTAGTTCGGCGCGAGCGACTCCCCGGCCTCGAGCATGGCCTGCATTTCGGCGAGGTCAGCACCCCCGCTGAAACAATCGCCGTGCCCTTGGAGGATCACTAGCCGCACGGCGTCGTCGGTTTCGAGGCGCTCACAATAGTCCGCCAGCGCCTGCCACATGGCTCTGTTGATCGCGTTTTTCTTGTCGGGCGCCTCAAGGGTGAGACGGGCAACCGGACCTTCTGTGGTGAGCTGGACTTGGGCCATATCCGCTAAGCATAACAGCGCTGAGGCCGATGGCTAGCGAACTGCCCGCCGCTGCCCCTCCCAGGCTAGAATAGGCGCCATGACTATTAACTGGCCTAACAACGCACGTCTCGCGGTTTCCCTCGTCGTCAACGTGGAGGAGGGCGCGGAGCTCAACATCGTCGATGGCGACAGAGGCCCGGAACCGGTGGACGAGCTCGGTATTGCATTACGCAAGCCGGTGCGCAATTTCGGTAACGAAAGCAACTATCAGTACGGAATAACGCGTGGTGCCCCGCGGGTGCTTGCCTTGCTGGAGTCTGCGGGCGTGGTCGCTACCTTTACCGCCGCCGCCCAGGCCCTGGAACGTGCGCCTGAGCTTGCCGAAGCCATTGTAGCCGGGGGTCATGAAGTCTGCGCCCATGGCTTTCGTTGGCGCCAACAGCTGGGAATGGAGGAAGCCGAGGAACAGGAGTTCATAGCCCGCGCGGTAGCCAGCATCGAAACTACCACCGGTACACGGCCCTACGGTTGGCTGTCGCGTTATTTACACACGGAGCATACGCGCCGCTTGTTACGCGAGGCGGGTTTCGTCTACCACATGGACGATTTCAGCGACGACTTGCCGTTCTGGGCAGATGCCGGCGGGCAGCCCATCGTCATTGTGCCCTACGCACTAGACTCCAATGATATGAAAATGTGGAACGCGCCAGCGTTGACCCCGGATCACTGGTTGAAGTACGCCCTCGACAGTTTCGATTGGTTATATCAGGAGGCCGAAACCGAGCCTCGGATGATGTCTCTCGGCGTGCACCTGCGGATCATCGGCCGTCCGGGGCGGATCGGGGCGCTGCGGTCTTTCCTCGAGCACGTCACTGCCAAGCCGGATGTCTGGATCGCGACCCGGCTCGCAATCGCCGAGCATTTCAAAACCCAAAATCCGAGTCCCGCCGGCTAGTCGCGATGAGCTTTTACGAGGATCATTGCCTCCCTCATCTCATCAAGCTGGCTTGTAACATTAAACCCGTGCGCAAGCAGCGCGAGAAAGTCGTGCCGTTGGCCGAAGGCCGGGTGTTGGAAGTCGGGATGGGCCCCGGGTTGAATATTCCCTTCTATGATCCTTCCCGAGTCGAGTTTGTTTGGGGCTTGGAGCCCGCCGAGGCCATGCGCAAGAAGGCCGCGCCGTTATTGGCCGAGGCGCCCTTTGCGATCGAGTGGCTGGGCTTGCCGGGGGAGGAAATTCCTCTGGACGATGATAGCGCCGATACCGTGCTACTCACTTACACATTGTGCACTATCCCTGATTGGCTGACCGCCTTAGGGCAGATGCGGCGTGTATTGAAACCCGCGGGCAAGTTGGTGTTCTGCGAGCACGGCCTGGCTCCGGACCCTGCAGTGCGGAAGTGGCAGCAGCGGCTGAACCCCATCTGGAAAAAGCTCGCTGGTGGTTGTCATTTGAATCGGCCTATACCCGACTTATTGGAGCAGGCAGGCTTCAAGATACAATCGATGGAGTCCGCCTATATTCCGGGGCCGAGACTTGCGGCCTTCAACTACTGGGGTGTGGCCGCGTAACGCTCGTAGTCTAGTCGGACTCGCCTTCGGCGAGCGTGGCGCCCACGTCTTCACTGGACGGGTCGCTGCGCTCGAGCGCTTCCAGTTCTTGCTGGACTATCCTGAAAATTCGCGCCAAATATTCCTGGTGCCACATAGCGCGCTGCTGAGCTTCTTGTTCGCTGGGCTCGTACGCATCGATGGCGGCTTGGGATAGCAAGTCGTTCTTGGCTAACAACCGTTCAACTGTGTCCAGCCGCTCGCGAGTCACAGCCAATTCGCCGGCGACCGCCAGGGTGATGGATAACACTCGTTCGACGGCGGGGTCGTCCAGGAAGTTAGGCCGTTTGCCCTTCGCCCGCGTATTGGCCAGTTTGAAGACGTCGATGGTGCTCACTAGGCAGCCTCTGCCTGGGCGCCGAACGTATACCACACGCAGCCGCGGCCGTAATCAAAGTCTCCCGCTTTCGGAAAAATCGTTTCGTCCACGACGGCGGTAACCTTAGTCTCGAATAGCGAAGCTCGGTCAAACCCGACCTTGGCCATCACATCGGTCATTTGTAGGCTATGCACCGTGCTCCAAAACGGTTCGTTATTGTAATAGGCGTCCCAGTCGCGCAGAAATTGTTCGAACGGACTCATGCCATGAAACGGTGGTTGTTCCAAGTGCACGTGTAAGCCGCCCGGACGCAATAGGCGCCGGCACTCTGCCATGATCCGATGCAACGCCTTGTAGGAGGTTTCATGGACAAACATGGTGGAGTAGATCAAGTCGAAATGCTGGTCAGGAAAATCCAGTGCCTCGGCATTACCCTGTTTGAAAATAAGATTGGTCGCGCCCAAGTCTTGTGCGCGCGCATGCCCGTAACGCAGCATTGGGGCGGCTACATCGACCGCATACATTTCTGCGTCAGGAAAACCCAGCGCGACGGGTACGCTGTTGTGCCCGAGGCCGCAACCGATATCGAGAATACGATTTATCTTTAAGTCAGGGTGATTGTCGGCAAGCCACTTTACCAAACCGTGACCTGCGCCATCCGTGTGCAAACCGAATAGCCCTTGAGTGGTCACAAAGATTCCCACGTCATAGTTGGCTGCCGGCGACACATCGTCGGCTACTAGCTCGGTGTAATAGCTGCCGGGCATCAAGTGATTGTCGACCGAGCCGATGTAACGCGGTATCTCCACACTCGGGTCGAGCTGCAAGGTCGGCTTGTCGTCATTCAGGCTTTTCGCAGCGGCATTCAGTTCGTCAAGCTGACGGAGCACGACGGACCGGCCCGCCTGCTGGCGCATTTCCATGGTATTCAGTCGCAGCGCACTCCAAATTTTGTAATACGGGTCGCCCTCCATTGCCTTACGAACTTCACGCCGATCGCGAGGTTTGTGGCCGTGCTTATCTTCGAAAGCGGGCTCAGCCCGGTTCTGGTACGCAACGGCCGTACCGGGTAGGACCCGAGTCGACACGTACTTCACCAGATTGGCGAGAAAATTGAAGCGAGCGATTTCGTCGTGATTCGCCGCCGGCATCATTGCGTGCCGGCCGGCGACCCGATAATCGGGGGGTACGTCTGCGGAAGGACCGTAGCGTTCGGCGCCGTATTCGGCCATGGTGGCATCCTTTATTTGGTTGTCAGACCCTAGTTGATCATTCTAGACCGCGCACGGGTGCCATGATTTTTGGTCCAACGCTTGGTCGTTTTCCGGTATTGTCCCAGCGATGAGCTTCACGAGCCGCCTGATAAGCCGCGTCATGCAATTCACCCCATCGGGGGAAGATTTGCAGGCGACCCGCGTTTTCGTGCTGGACGCATTGGGTACGGGGCTTTCCGGTACCCATATCGCTTATGCAAAGGTGCTGGCGGAGCAGGCGCGTGCCTGGCATGGGGACGGGACCGCAGTCGCGATCGGCCAACGGCAACCCCTATCGCGAGATGGCGCGGCCTTGGTGAACGGTTACCTCATTCACAACCAAGAATACGATTGTGTCCACGAGCGCGCCATTGTGCACCCCATGGGCGTTATTTTAGGGGTCTTGCTGGCCCACGGCGATACGGAGGAGCTGAGCGGTGCCCAGCTTGCCGACGGCGTCGCCCGGGGTGTCGAGGTGGCGATCAGTATTGGCCTGGTCGCCCGCACCCCACTGAAATTCTATCGGCAGGGCATGGCCGCTGCCCTCGGAGCGACCGCCGCCTTGGCCAAGCTAAGGGGCCTGGATACCGACGGGGTAACCAGCGCGATGGGCCTTTGTTATTCGCAGTTGTCCGGGACGATGCAGGCGCACGCGGAGGGGTCCCCGATGTTGCCCATGCAAATGGGATTCAATGCGCGCGCGGTGTTGGACGCGGTCGATTTGGCGATCGTCGGCGTGCCGGGCCCACGGGATTTTCTTGAAGGCCGCTACGGGTATTTTAATCTCATGGAAATGGCTTGGAACGAAGCCCATGCGGCAGCCGCGCTGGAGGGTGGTCACTGGATTCAAGAATTGAGTCACAAGCCGTTTCCGACAGGACGAGCGACTCACGCGGTCATCGATGCGCTGGGTGCGTTGCAGGGGCAGCATCAGTTTGAGTGCGACGACATCGTTGGTATTGACGTCGTCGGACCGCCACTGGTGGTGCAATTGGGCGGGCGGCCTGTCAAGGTCGGGATGGCGCCCAACTATGCGCGCCTCTGTTTGGGTTATGTCGCCGCATCGGCACTCATTGCAGGTAGTGTTGAACCACGAGACTTTTTTCCGGATAGGTTGGCCGACAGATCCCGCCTCGAGTTAGCTAGCAAACTGCGTTTGTCTCTGGACGATAATCCCGACGAGAATGCGTTAGCGCCGGTTACGGTGACTATCGAACTAAGAGGCGGACAGCGACACGCCCAAACTATTGCCATCATGCGGGGCCATCCCCAGAATCCCTTGAGCCGTGATGCGTACATGCAGAAGTTTAGGCGCAGCGCGGCCTCTGCAGCTCAGCCGCTTAATCATGAGCGGTTGGAAGCCTTGATTGCCAGCGTAGAAAGGCTCGAGGCCCTGCCGGATACAAGATTACTGACCCGACAGCTAATGGCGTAGGCGATGGTGGACACCAAGCGTTTTCCTCACTATTTCGAGTCCTTTGACTATGCGCAGATGTTGGTCGATTTTCCGCTGCGGGAGGATTTCGATCGGTTTGCCCGTTTGAGTCGCGACGAGATTGAACACCGGCAGCAGGAGAAGTTTCTGCGCTGTGTCGCCAGGGCCTGGGAAGTACCGTTTTACCAACGGCTGTGGGGCGCCGTCGGCCTCGAGCCAGGGGACATCCGCGGTCTGGATGACCTGCCGCGGTTACCGATTTTTTCCAAGACCGAACTGATGCAGAGCGTCGCCGAGTATCCTCCCTTCGGCGACTATCACGGCTGGGAAAAATGGCCGCCGGCACAACGGCCCGTTGTCGTGATGCAGACGACGTCCGGTACCACGGGACGTCCGCAGCCGCTGTTTTTTAGTCCCAAGTCGCGTGAGGTACAGGCGCTGCTGGTCGGTCGCGCCTATGCGCTACAGGGGCTGCGCCCAGCGGAAGTGGTTCACTCGGTTTACGGCCACGGCATGATCAACGGCGGCCATTACGTGCGCGAGGCGGTGACTCACTACACCAATGCCGTTTTGCTGTCCGCGGGCACGGGGGTCGAGACACGCTCCGTGCAGCAGGTCGGCCTCATGAAGGACTTCGGCGCTACGGTGATCGTCGGTTTCGTCGACTACATCAAGCGCCTCGCCGAGGTTGCCCGTGAAATGGGTCTGACGCCCGGGGTGGACATACCCATACGGATGATCTCCGGGCACATCGGGCGTGAGTCCCGCCAAGACATTGCGGCGGCCTGGGGCGGTGCCGAAGTCTACGATTGGTATGGAGTGGGGGATACGGGTCTGATTGCCGCGGAGGCCGCCGACCAGGACGGCATGTACGTGATGGAGGATGCCCAGCTGGCGGAGATCTGCGATATCGACGACAACACGCCGATCGCAACCACCGAACCCGGCAACCTGGTTGTGACCTGTCTGTACCGGGATGATATCTATCCCATGATTCGCTTCAACACCAAGGATGTTTCCGCCTGGCGCGAAGGCGACTCCGACCTGGGTATGAACCTGAAGCGGATCGAAGGCTTCCTCGGCCGCAGCGATAATATGGTCAAGATTAGAGGCATCAACATTTACCCGCAGGCGCTGGCTCCGGTGCTCTCGGAAGTCGACGAATTCTTGGGCGAGTACATCTGTCGTGTGCAGCGGGATCCGGCTGGTCGCGATGAACTGACGGTGTTGATCGAGGCGAGTCGGGCCGACGATACGGAAGTTGGCCGCCGATTTGAGAACCTGCTGCGGCAGCGGTTCGGCCTGAAAATGCCCGTGGAGCTGAAGGCGGCGGGAGAATTAAAAGCGCTCACCCAGATCGAACAACGCCAGAAACCCATTCGTCTCCTGGACGAACGCGACTTGCGTGGTGATGACTGACCCGCCGTTGCGCGCCCTGAGTCTTCGCCAAACTCAGGCACAGCTCGCTAACGGCAGGATCGACGCTGTTGAATTGACTCGACACTACCTACGGGCCATCGAGCGCCATAATCCGGTGTTGAATTGTTTTCTGGAAGTCGATGCCGACGGCGCCCGCGAAGCCGCGGAGCGTTCCCAAAACCGGTGGGCGGCGGGCGAGCCGCGCGGTCTGCTCGATGGCATACCCGTTGCACTGAAAGACAATATTGCCGTTAAGGGTTGGCGGAATTCCGCCGGTTTAGCAGCTCGCCGTGACATCCGGGCGAGTACTCACGCTCAGGTTACCGAAACACTCCTAAAAGCGGGTGCGGTGCTTTTGGGAAGGCTGAATATGGATGAGGGTGCGCTGTCGGCACTCGGCGATAACGCTCATTTTGGCCGCTGTCAAAACCCGTGGGCCGACGGGTTTACCCCCGGCGGTTCCAGCGGCGGCTCTGCAGCCGCGGTGGCGGCAGGACTGGCGGTGATCGCATTGGGGACCGACACGATGGGCTCGGTTCGCATTCCGGCCGCTTACTGCGGGGTGGCGGGGTTGAAACCGAGTTTTGGTCGACTCAGTACCAGCGGGGTCCTACCCGTGGGATCGCAATTTGACACCGTGGGTCCCTTGGCGCGCCGTGCCGAAGATCTCTTCGCGGTCCTGCGGTTGCTAAGCACCCAGCCAGTATCCCAACCGGCAGTGGCCGCGCTACCGCAAGTGGGTCTGCCACAATTGCCCGACTATGCCGACTGCACACCGGCCGTGCTCGAGGCCGTGGAGCGCGTGGCTGAGCTGCTTCGCCAATTGCGTTACACCGTCAAGCCCTTCGACGCCAACTACGAGGCGCAGGCTGCGCGGCGCGCTGGCTTTGCCATGATGGAACATGAACTCGCCAACTATTTGGGCGACACCATCGATCCCGCTAGCTTGTCTTCGACCATGGCGGGTTATTTGCGCTATGGGGCTCAGATGAGTAGCGGCAAGTTGAACAAAGCCCGGCAGGTGGTTACCGATGCCGCGAACCTGTGGCTCGGCTGGTTAGAGGCTCACGAGCTCCTCCTCGTTCCCACGGTTCCGCACGAAGCGTTCCCTTTCGACGGCGTAACGCCACCCGACAACCAAGCGGGGCTAACGGCGCCGGCCAATTTCGCTGGTTGCCCAGCCTTGTCGCTGCCGGTTGGTCGCGGAGCGGATAATATGCCCGTTGCGGTTCAATTCGTTACGCGGCCGGGCCAAGAATCTTTGCTTGAGCGGATTGCGGCAGTTGTCGAGGCTGAGTTCGGCAACCACTACGAGCTGCCACCGCGGTTTGTGAATTAAGGGACTGATGATGACGTTAAGGTTACTGCTGGGTATGACGCTGCTGGGACTGGGCGCTTGCGCCACCCAGCCTGTGTCCGAAACGGCCAACGCGAGTGAGGACGAAGCGACGCCTGTAGCCGTGGTTGCCGATGCTGAGCGCAGCGAACCGCCTATCGGGGTGCTGATTACCGATTGGGCCGAACCGGAAGGCTTCGACCCAACCTACCGCCGCCTCGTCTCAACGCGTACCTATGGTGTCCGCACCGAGTTCCCCGGACAACCGTGTACGGAAAACCATGTGGGCGAATTTCCGTTCGCGGCAACCATGGGGATGCTGCCGTTTGCTTTGACCTTCCCCGTCGAAGGTCTCGAAGGGATGTATGACAGCATCGGCTTTTATCGGCTCAGCGAAGACGGCGGCCGCTACGTGTCCGTTTTCGACCCCGCCGTGTCTTATGCCGTCGACGCCGTGCCCGCCGACCTCGTCATGCCCGCGGTCGAATCCACAAGCCGTCCGCAGCGCTCGCTATGGGGCATCGACCCCCGCAATGGAACTAACTATTTCGAGCGCCTATATCAAATCGGTCTGGCGAGCCGTGGGCCAGGCCCGAACGCGAGGGCTTTCCCGAACGGCCTCCGGGACGTTGACGAAATCGTTTTCGTTTCCGGATTGTCGGACATGCATGTCTTGTATTCAGACCTGAAGCCGAAGTTAGCGCATGCGATGGAAACCATCATGAATGGGACGGCAGGGACCTTACAGGATCTGTTTGGGCCCGACCGAGTCGATGTGCGTTTTGGCGGCTACGCACCGACGCCGGGATTGATGGAGCTGGAAGAAGACGTCGCCGTGGCGATGGCCAAGGATGGGATTCGCCGCCTTATCGTCACTCGCGAAACGACTGACAACAATAACTACGCCAATAACTTCATGAGCCGCGGTTACATTGAAGCGGGCCTGTGTCGAGCCGGTGTCCTCGACGAGTTTCAGATCAAACAGGTGCGTCAAGTCGGCAGGACCCCGGAGTACAACACCGCGCTAATGCACAACCTCGGCAAGCACCTCGGGCGCCTGGCAGAGGGTTCGGATGTTACGGTGATTTATACGACCTATGGATTGCCATGGCCCGGCAGCGATGCAACGGGGCCATTTTCCGCACCGCACCCATGGGCGAAAGAGGTATTCCACGAAAACGCTTACAACAATTATTTGTCGTTCAAGCGCTATGCCGAGGCAAGGTTCGGTCATAAATATCGCCTGAACTTCAACTATCAGGGAAGTGACGGGGATGCACGTTTGGATAACTATTTCGCGTACGCAATGTATCGCGCGCCGATTGGGAACCCTGATGTCCCGGAGGATTACTTTCCGACCCTGCGTGAAAATCTCGACAGGGCCAAAGCCGAGGGCCGAGGCGAGGTGATTGTCTTGTTATCCCATTGGTATGACAACAATCGCGATACGTTATTGGCAATTCGGGTATTGCAAGGCTTACCGCTTAACTCCAGGCGTGATCTGGGCCATGGCAAATATTGGCTGGAGTGGTGTGAGGCTTCTGGTTCAGCGGAGTTTGTACCCTGTGACGATGAGGAGCAGATACTCACCCGGATTCAATATACCGAGGCATTCGATGCAGTGGCCGATACCTTCGCGCTCGGCTACGCGCATCGAATTCGTGGCGGGGTAGAACGTTTCGGCCTGTTGCCACGCGGCGTTGAGGCACTCGCCTCCGCCCCGATCAGCCAGCTGACCGGAGGCAGCGTACGCGTTACGGACGGCGCGCTGGCGGGCGCGGCCTTGACCGTTCACCCGGATAAATATCCCGGACAGCCCGAGTCATTTACCCCGCAACAGTTTCGCACGATCAACGATGCCGACGACAATCTCGTCGGCGCGTGGGATGATTTCGACGCGTACATCGCGCGCCCCCTGACGCTCGGCGAGACCGATCTCACCGCCGCCAGTGAGCCTGCTCTGTTTGGGCCTTACAGAACCTTGTTCAACCAGCCCGCAACGGTGACGTTGAGGGCGCGGGCCGGCGCCAACTTGGCGCGATTGCGGCCCTATATCTTCAATGAGGCGACTCGGGGATGGGATCCCGTCTACCGGGTTCCAGGCGGACGTGGTCTGAGATTGGACCCGCGGGCCGGTACTGTGAGTTTTGACGTCCAGGTGCTGGGCACCTTCATGTTGGCCGTCGAGTCAACCTAGCCGGGCCGCCTGCCGCGTGACAATCAGGCAAGCCGTTTTGGCCGATGTGCCCGTGTGTACGGCGATCTACAACTATTATGTCGAAGTTGGCGTCTCGACTTTCGACGAGGAGCCGCGCTCTGCCGTACAAGGATTGGAGTGGTATGCGGCACATCGGGACCCACGCTACCCGCTGATCGTCTGGGAACTCGGTGACGACCTCCTGGGGTTCGGGACTTTGTCGCGTTGGTCGAAGAAGAGCGGCTACGATCGATCTGTCGAAGTTTCGGTGTTTGTTAGTCCAGGGCACCTGGGGCAGGGTGGGGGGCGCTTGCTGCTCTCTAGGCTCATCGCCATGGCCGAGGAGGCATGCCACCATGTCCTCGTAGGTCGGATAGAAGCTAGTAACAAAGACAGCCTGATATTATTTCAGCGCAGCGGATTCACGCCGGTCGGCGTACTGCGCGAAGTCGGATTCAAACAGGAACGCTGGCTGGATGTGGTGATCTTGGAGCGAATTCTGAATAACTAGTATGTGGTTTCCCGCTGGCTGTCCTCATACATCTTGATCAAGAATGATCGAATCGCCGATTCGGCTTCGGCGGCACTCATGAGTTGTTGCTGCTCTACAACCGCGGCCATGTCCCTTAGGCTGCGCTTGCCATCGATCAGTGACATCAGGAACGCGTGGATCCGGGTTGACGCCGCCTGCATTTGAAAGGGCTCGCTTAACGGTACCGGGGCGTCGCCTTTGACGATCCAATCCGGCAAGGATATCGCCCGCGGCGGTTTCTTAACGCTTTTGGCTTTATCGGCTCGGATGATGACCACTTGTTCCCGGCGCCCGTGGCGGCTCGCGGGTGAGCACATGTACGGTATTTCGGCTTCGTCAAAGTTCACGTTGGCGAATCCGGCGGCGGCCAACACCGATTCCACTTCCTCGAAGGCGAGCTGATCCCGCGGGCGGGGTTGGCCGAAAGCGAGGGAGCCGAAAATCACCCAACGCCCCGATTTGGGAAGCAGTTGGTTCACCCGAGTAGCGAATTGATCGAAGGATTCCGGGATGACGTCTATCAACCAGGGAGTGATCACGGCGCTGAAGACCTGAGGCCGAAACGGGGCGCGCAACGCGTCCGCCATAACGAGCTGCAAGTTATCCGGTGCACGGCTTGGTGCATGTAGTTCCCGTGTGACGGCAAAGTCTTGCAACCTTTTTGGTGCGATGGGAAATTCCGTTAGCGTCACCGTGCCGCCACGGGAGACGGCGGCCGCCACCAACAGCAACATCGGATTGAAATCCAGCGCGATCGTCCGAATGCTGGTTTCGCCGCAGGCTAAGTCGTAGGCGAGGCGCCCGGCGCCGGCGCCGAGGAGCAGGCGAGGACCGTCGTCAATGCCGTGCAGCGCGCCGCTGACCAGTTCGGCAGAGCGTCGATTTTCGTCATCTCCCCAGCACCAGTCCCGGTGGACATTCGGATAGTAGGTCGTTAACCCATGATCGGAAGGTACGCGGGTGCGTAACGCGAGGTAAGTCTCGTAGTTCGCTTGGTAGCCGGTTAGCTCCAGGGGTCGCAATAGGGTTTTTAGTTCCACGATATGCTCGGCTTTGGCATCGGCCAGCAGTTTCAGGCGCCGCCGAGCCGGCTCGCTCAAGGATCGGTCGCCCAATTCCCCATCGAGGCGCTGCTGCTCGCGGCCGAGTTTCTCCAGCAGCATGTGATGTCGCTGGCGCCATTCGCCCAACGTCGTAATCGGATCGGCAACCAGTACCGGCACACCATCCAGGCTGGGGAAATCGAGCTGGCAGGCGCTACAGTGCAAGCCCGTTTGCGCGGGGCTCGTTAGCCCCTTGTCACAGCGAGGACAGGCGAAAAGGCTTTCAATGGTTGCGTCTACCGTCATGGTGTCTCGATGCTAGTGGGCATTCTAGTTGTCGTACCGCTGGCACCGAAACTTAAGCCATACAAGGGCCTTAGTCGACGCGCACACGGAAGCGGATCTGAAAATTCGGGTCGCCCGCGCCGCTATTCCCCGCCAACGGCCCGCTGGGATTGATTTGTAGGCCGGTGACCGAGCTATCGAATCCCTGCGGATCGGCCACCGGAGTGTAGTTGTACGGTGGCCCGCCGCCAACTTGATTCGAGTAGCTAACGTCGGTGGCGAAGTTATAGCCAAGGCCACTCGCCGGCGTCCCGTCGACGAAGACGACGGGATCGCCGCTGCCAGTGTCGACGAACAGGGCGCTGTTGGCCGGCAAGACATCGGAGAGCAACAACGTGTCGGCATCAACGCTACCCGGCCCCTGATTAGTGACTTCGAGGGTGTACAGCATGATGGCCCCCGGGATCGCCTTCGGATTGGTGGTGCCGTTGACCGGGTCGGACAGGGTGACGACAGACTTGAGTACCAACAAGTCGGGCAACAGCGAGACCACCTCGAAAGCGCCGGAACGCAGGCGGGTAATGATGCCTTCAGTGCCTTCGACGGCCGTGACGCGAGGTGTCCAGGTTCCGGCGGCGGCGTTTCCGGGTAGGGTATAGCTGAGCTCATAGATGTGGGTGGCAGCACCGTCGTCATTGACCAGCGTCATTGCCGCGCCCGTTAATTGCGGATTGCCGAGGGCGTCGATGAGGTCGAGGCTGGCGCTGGCAATGTCGAAACTACCGAAGGGGTCCGTGACGGTGGCACGGATAAACACATCGGCCCCCGGCGGGAAGTCCGGCGGGGTACCGCCGCCCGGATAGGCAGCGTCGAAGGCACTGACGTCGGTGACGTCGATCACTGTCAGCGCGGGTAATTCAGCGCGTGAGAAATTGCCGCTGCTGACGGGAAACACGCGTACTCTGCGGTTACCGCCACCGGGGGTTAGATTGGTCACGGTCATGCGAATCTGGGTGCCCGTGGCGAGACTAACGGGTACCGCCACCGGAATGTTGAAGACGATGGGAATGGGTGAGCTGCTCGATGGGGCGCCGAAAGTGAGGGTGACGGGCACGCCCAACGGCCCGGTGGTAGCGCCAATCGTGTCCAAAGCGACCTGCAGCGTCCGGGTCACCACGCTGGCGCTACCACCCCCTTTCGAAACATAGAGCGTGACGGGGATGCTCACCCCGACCCCGCCGTCGATATTCAGCGGTAGTTGCGTTGCCGGCGTCATTGTCCATACCCTCGGCGGCTGGCTTTTGTCGACGGTGACGTTGTTCTGCGCACCCGCCGGCGGTGTCCGTGACAGGTACGGTTGCGGGCCCTGATTGAAGCCGTTGGGATCGGCGGTGGCTAGATCGTAGAGGTAAAGTGCCTTGGTGCCGCTGCTGGGGATCTGGCTTTGCGACACGATGACGTTGGGCGCAACCGGATTGCCGCCGACACCGTTGCCGCTCGTGACCGTCGCCTGATTGGAAATAATATCTCCAGGGTTTGCGCTACCGGCGACAACGACGTCGAACGTGATAGTGACGCTGCTGTTGGCTAAGACCGTGAAGCCGGAAACATCTAAGAAGCCGGTGCCGTTGGCGCCGGTGCCGGCGCCCGTGGAGTTGTCCACGGCACCCGGCGGAATGGTCCCCACGCTGAAGCTGTTGACGAGGGCGGGTATATTGTCGGTTACGCTCACGTTGAGCGCATCAAAGCCGCCGGTCTCAATCAAAGTGATCGTGTAACGCAGCGTGTCCCCTGGATCGGCGTCCCCGCCATTCAGGTCGACCACGCCCTTCGTGGACGTCGACAAGTCACTGGTGCGGATCGTCGTGGTATCGACGGCGGTATTGTTCGATGCATCCGAGTCGAAACTGAGGCTCGTCACAGTGGCGGTATTGTCGACCGAGGGGGCGCCGCTCGCATCCGGTATCACGGTCAGGGTCAGATCCGGCAGGCTCGTGCCCGCCGGCAGGGGCCCGGGGTGAGTACAAGTGACATCCGGCGCCGCGAAACTGCAGTTCCAGTTGGTGCCCGCGAAGCCGACGTAGCCGAGGCCAGCCGGCAAGGTGTCTGTCACCGTCACCCCCGCGTCGTCCTCGGGACCGTTGTTACCGACGGTGAGCGTGTAGTCGCCGTTGACCCCCGCGATGAAATCGCCGACATGGGACTTGGTCAAGGTCAAGTCCACGAACGGCTCGGTGGTGACGCTCATGACCTCCGCGCTGAGCAACACCAGGTCTAGGCCGGAGCTGTAGATCGTCGTGGCGCTGGTATCACCCGGCGAGAGGAACGCGGATACGTCATAGGTATCCACGTCGACGCCATATTCGGTGATCGAGGGGATCGTATTAATCGTGCCGTCGAACTGTTGCATCACGGGATTGCTGTTGGGCGGCACGAGGCCGTCGTCCAGCAAATTGCCGTTGTAGGTTAGACTTTCCGAAAAACCGTTTAACGCCCCGGAGTTTTGCGGATCGCCTTCCCAGGTGATGTGAGTGACTTGGCCGTTGATGGGACTCGGCGGAACCCGGAAGGTATCCAGGGTCGTGGCGAGGGAATTGCCGCGGAAAAACTGAAAGCCGTCGTAGAGGTTCACCGCCCGCAAATCCTCCGCCGGATCCTCGTAGACGACGATCAATCCCCAACCGGACAACACCGCCTGGGAACCGCAGTGGGGCGCACCGTTGTTGACGGTCAGACCACCAAAGGTGACGTTGCCATTGCCGGTGACGATGCTGGTCACGTCTGCAAAACCGGAAAAGAAATCGAAATTGGTGCCACCGAAGACGAAGGTGGCGGTAAACGTGCGGCTGGCATTGACCGTGGAGCCGTTGAGGGTGACGCTGGTATCGACCGTGCTGCCGGATCCGGCCCAGTATAGATACGCGTTGCGGATCGTGGCGGCGGCGGGTATGCCGGTCAGGTTGTTGGAACTGGTGGGGTTTAGCGAACAGGCATTAACGGTATTCGGCTGGCTGCGCAAGCTGCCGCCGGTGGATACGTAGTTGACCCTGCCCAGGTAGTTCTGAAACAGGCTGATGGGCGTTTGCGCCACGGCGGTATCCGCCCAGCCGAGCAACAGCAAGACGAGAGGAAACCAGCGCCGAATCCGTTCCAGCGCCGGCGATCTGCGACGTTTTGGCTCCATCCGAAACGTTCTAGGCGCTGAGCGCCCGTGACCACAGGAAGCGGTATTTTCCTATATACATAAGATGGGCGATGAGATGGGGGTCACACCCGGGCCTATTGTCCGCGGCCACCGACCTGGATAAGGGGCCAGACGGCCGCAAACCAGCGGGTTCCATGCAACGGTGTCTGGCGCGGATTCGGGTGGCCAGGATACCCCGCGTCGCAGACTTAACGAAACCGCGGGAGCACTTCTTCACCGAGCAGTTGCACGCTGCGTTTGACCAAGTCCGTCGGCATGTCGCCCATGCTGACTCGCAAGTTGAACTGGGTCACGCCGGCCTCCACGTAGCGCTGGATGCTCTCCACGCAGCTTGCCGGGCTGCCGGCAAAGTACACTTCGTCGTTGACGGCCTCGAATAGATCCGTCGTTTTCGGGTCCAGCGATTCACCGGCGGCATTGGTGATTGCCCCGAAACTGCCATAGAAGTTGAGTACCTGGCTCACATAGGCTTTGCCTTCGCGCCTCGCCTGCGCATCGGTTGGCGCCAAGAATGTCGTGCGGTTAAGGGCGACTGTTGCCGCGCCGGGGTCTCTGCCGGCTGCCCCCAAGGCTATGCGGTAGCGGTTGGCCTGACGCTTGACCACCTCGAAGTGATACTGAGTCGCGCCGTACCAGGCGTCCCCCAACTCGACCGCGCGCCGAATGGAGCGTTGAATCGTGCCGCCAACCCAAATGGGCGGACCGCCTTTCTGGACGGGTCCCGGAACAACCCCGCCCTTGAAATCAAAATGTTTGCCGTGAAACTCTTTGTCTCCCCGCCACATGGCTTTGAGTATTTGCAAGGTTTCGTCGGTGCGGGAACCCGCTTCCTCCGGAGGGACGCCGTAACGCTTCATCGTCGGCGCGACCCCCACCCCCACGCCGAGCGTAAAGCGGCCGTCGGATAGCTGATCCAGGATCGCGCCATCGTACGCCAGGCGCAGCGGCTGCCAGAGTGTCAGTAGCGTAACCCCAGTGCCCAGGCGCAGGGTAGTGCGATTGGCCAATGACGCGAGTATCAGCAGCGGGGATGGAACGTGACCGGGCTCGGGCTGCCGCGGCCGGTTCTCTCCGGCCCACACGGAATTGAACCCATAACCTTCCGCGAGGCTCAGCAGTTCCGCGTAGTCGTCCAAGTGCCGACTGAGGGATTTTGAGTTGCTCCAGAAATCCAGTGCCAAACCGAAACCGATCGCCACGTTTTTAATCCTAGGGGTTGCCGCGAATTGAGGATATTCTACAGCGTTGGGGGCGAACTACGAACGAGGAGAATGATGATGCATCGGCGTCGATTTCTACAGACTTCCAGTGCGGCTGCCGCTGTGGCGTTGCTGCCGGCCGGCCGGCTGCTGGCGGGGGCTCCTGAAGCCGTCACCGCCGACGTGCTGGCACGCAGCGGCATGGGGGCCGAACTGACACTCCCGCGGCTGGCCGTGCAGGAGCTGGCCGCGGCGATGCGTGGTCCTTTGCTCCTCCCCGGCATGGAGGGCTACGAATCCGCTCGCCTCGTCATGAATCGATCCATTGACAAGCACCCGGCACTGATCGCGCAATGCAGCGGGGCGGCGGACGTACAATCGGCCGTTAGTTTCGCCCGTGCCCATGGCCTGCTGGTGGCCGTCAAAGGTGGTGGCCATAGTTTCTCCGGCAAAGGCACCTGCGATGGCGGGTTGATGATCGATTTGTCCGGGTTGCGCGGAGTGCGTGTTGATCCTGCTAGTCGCACCGCATGGGTAGAAGGCGGCAGCCTGTT
>JAHEKG010000266.1 GCA_024638475.1 Rhodospirillales bacterium
CCCGATCGCCACTATCACAATACGGTAGTCGAGCGTGGTTTTCACCTGTTCGGCGATTTCCCCCATTGGGAGTTTTCGAGCGTGGAAGATTTCGACGGCGAGCTGGTGATCTTACAAAAGGGGCTGTTCATGAATCGCCCCGTGCAGTCGTTACACGGCTTACTACCCGAACCGCGCTCGGAAACCGGTGCCATGATTCTCTATTGGAGCACCGGCCCGGGTGTAAGCATTTTGGATCCAAAGTTCGACTCAGAGACCGTGAAAGTGCCGTTCGATGTGAACGCCGACGTACCCATTGCTAAATTCACGACCTGCGAGTTTACGCAAACCAATGACGTGCCGTGGCAGCCACACCCACGGGTCGACGGCTGGAAAATTCGACCGCTGGCGGAACCCACGGGAGATGGCGGCCGGGTCGCGATGATCCACATCCCGACCGACTGGCAGCCTCCCGCCGAGCTGGTCCTGGAGGGGCAGGCCGGGCGCGAGTGGTTGTTTGTCGTGTCCGGTGATTTAGAAGTTGATGTTAGCGGTGGCGATGCGGACGATACCCAAGCGCTTACTGAGTGGAGCTACCTCGACTGGCAGCAACCGGCCTCGCTGGTGTTTCCGACGCGCTCCGCATCCCAAGCCGGCTGCGTAGCTCTCTACTGCGGCGAAGGCCCCATCGGCGGTTAATGGGGACATTCCCCATTAATTGAAGGTAATTAATGGGGAATGTCCCCATTAACCGTGCTTGGCGGCGTGTTCCTCGTAGACCTTCATGAGAATCATGATCGCCATCTCGGCGGAGGGGAAGCCGCCTTCCAGGCCGGCCATGAGGACGATCTCCTCGACGTGTTCCCGCGGAATGCCATGATGGGCCGCCGCCTTGAACATAAACTCGACCTCCTGCATATGCCGGGCGGTAAAGCAGGCGCACATGCAAAGGATCTTGGTCTTGATATCGACCTTGTCCATTTCCCACATGGGTACCATCACTTGTACCAGCATGCCGTGAAAATAGGGCGGCCGGTTATCGGCAATCCATTTGTAGACTTCTTCGCCTTCTTCGTCCCCCCAGAGTTTCAAGCAAATCGCTTTGAAGCGTGCTTCTAGATTTTCCATCCGCTACCCCAGCTATCGTTGTTAACTTTTCTCGCCAATGGTTGCCCACCACGGGAACGCGCCAAAGAAGTACTGACCGTCCGTGCTCCACCCCGTGAGGTGATTGGGCAGTTCCTTATCGTAGACCTTGTCGAAGGGCGCCGCGCCTTGCAGCATTTCCACGCGATCGAGGGAGAAGAACATGGGAATGTAGGGATCTTCCATGCGCCGCCCCGTCGAATCGAGTAAAAACTCCGACAGCGGGCTGCACTTTTCCCGCATCACTTTGAAGGGTGGCGACTCCATGATCGCGAATACGCCGCCGGGACGCAGCACCCGGTAGGCTTCTTGGGCGATCTTGTCCATGCTCTTGCGCGGAATTTCGTGATACAGCCAAAGCGCCGTTACCAGATCGAAACTCTCGTCCTCGAACTGTAGGTCCTCGGCTAGCTGCTGGGAGTAATGCACCGCCTTACCTCGAGACTCGGCTTTCTTGTGCGCGTATTTCAACATCGGTGCCGCGTAGTCGATGCCGTGGATTTCGGCGTCGGGGTACAGGTCGCAGTAGGGCAGGGTGCTCTTGCCGACCCCACAGCCGAGATCCAATATTCGCTTGTAGTCTCGTTTGGGCACGCCGTTGGCCAGGTCCCAGCCCATTTCGTCATTGTCGTCCCGGTGAACGAGGAAGGGGTGAATCATCCAATCGTAGAGTACCCCGCCGTATTCGCCATGATAGTTACCGGGTTGGGTGTGAATTTCGAGATTCTTGTAGTAGCGCGGCGGTTCGAGACTGGGGTCGAGCGTGAGGCTGCCGACGCTGCCCGGTGCGTTGTAGGTATCCAGCCAATCGTCGGCCTGTTGTTTCTGGCGGGCGACGATGTCGAGGGTGGTTTGAAACATCATCGCGTGATTGTGGCGTTCAAAAAAAGCGCCAAACTTGTAAGCATCAGCGCCCTCCATGATTGCCTTGACCTCATCGAAGCTCGGCTCGGCGTCACCATGCTTGGGCTTGTTGGCCTCGTAATGGGTGAACATGCTTTTGCCAATGCCCATGGAATTGTACGCCATAAGTCCGCCGACGAAATCGAGCTTGGCGCGTTCGCTACGTGTCGTGGTGATGGTCATCAGTTGATCCGCTGCAGGTCCGAGTGCTGATTATACGGCGGTCGGGCGCTACTTTCCTGTTACTCGATGAGCGTGCCGTCGCAGTTAGAACCTAACGCGTGCGGTGAGACCGATCTGGCGCCGGCGCGGATGCGACAAGGTGATTCGGAAGGGGAAAAACTCGTCGAAAAATCCGCCAGGTCCTCCACCGGGCAACGCGTTCGCAAAATAAACGTCGCGGAATCCGGCAATCGGGTTGTCGTCGTCGAACAGGTTGGTGGACCAAAGCTCGACCGTGTAACGCTCCGTGTCGATGCCCACGCGCAGATTGACGTAGGTATGCGCGGGAATTTCGGCCTGGTTCGGTGAGCCGAGATACTGTTTGCCGGTATACGCCGCGTCGCCGCGGACGTACCAATCGACATCGCCACGGAGCTGCCGTCGGTAGTTCAGAGTGGCGTTGGCTTGCACCTCGGATTGTCGCAAGATTTTGTTGCCCGAAACGTCGCCATCAGGTGCGAAAGTCGGGAAGTCGATGAAGGATTCGATTTTTGCGTTGTCGAACTCGGCGCTGGTAACCGTGAAGCCAAAGTTACCCGTCAGATTGTCGGTAAAGGCATAGTCGAAACTCGCCTCGATGCCGAATACCGTGGCGTCCCCGGCATTCGTATCCAACGAAACGGTCCCGGTGAGCGGGATGCCCATGGGGTCGGTCGCGAATAGCTGGGGAATGACGATCTCCGACCAATCGATGTAAAACAGTGCGATGTCCGTACGCAGGCGGCCGCCCACGTAGGTGCCCTTTGTTCCCAGCTCAAACGACGTGTTTTTCTCGGGATCAATGAAACTCGCCAAGGAAACCAGATCGCCGTTGATATTGATTTCCGTATCGAAATCGAAGTCACCGCTCTTCTCGGCCGAGGCGACGGAACCGTAGAACATCGTATTTTCGGAGGGTTTGAAATCCAACGTCGCCCGCCAGGTCAGGAAGTCCCAGGAGTTGTTCAAATTGAAGGGGGCTTCGAAATCGACCGTGGTTTTTTCCTCGTCTGTGTAACGCAACTCCACCCGCCCGGTTAGACGGTCGGAAAAGTCAGCTTCGACGGCGCCGAAGACGGCCCAGGCATCGGTCTCGTTGGTCTGGGCGAGGCCCGAGTTGGCGTCGCCGTTCGGCCCGGCAAACCACGGCCCGAACACCAGGTCCCCAACCGATGCGCCGGGGAACGCCGGTAAGGCGAAGCCGATCGGGGGGAAGAATTGAATGCAGGGACAAAAGTTGGAAAAGCCGAACGGCGGCTGGGACAGCGAGACAATTCCGCTGTTGGTTGCTTCTAACTCCACCCCGTACACATAGCCGCCAACGGTATAGCGTACCGAACGGTCTACGGGGCTGGTGAAGCGGAGCTCTTGGCTGAATTCTTCGGCCTGGTCTCCGGGGCCGATCTGTAAAAACTCCGCCTCGAAGGTATCGAGCACGAAGGCGCCTGGGAAGGCTTGGAAAAACGTTTGGTAGGCCAATGTTGTGGTGGGATCGCCCCGCGAACCATCGACAAAGAAGCTTTGCTGGACCTTGGAGAAGCCCGTGAGGGCGCTGATGGTGCCGAAATCGGTGTCCCAATTCAAAGTGAGACTGCCCCTGATGACGTCGCGATCCTCGCCCGTAGCCCGGTCGATGATGTAGACATCATTCTCGCCGATGCTCGGTAATTCACCGCAAAAATTCTCGAGACGCGTGCCCATCGCGCTGGTGTTTTCGCAGTTCGGGGTTACCGCGCTAGTAGGGGAATCGTCGATTTGGTCGTTTGAGACATAAACCGATAGCCCCGCTTCGAATTGATCGTTCGGCGTCCAATACAAACTGCCCTGGAAGCTCTCGTTGTCGTACCCGCCGATATCCGGCCCGCCAGGATTGGCGTTATTGTAGGACCCGTCCCATTCGTTTTTTACGATCGCGACACGCCCGCGCAGCACACCCTCGACGAGCGGACCGCTAATCGAGCCCGATATCTTCTGCAGGTTGTCGTCGCCGACCTGCAGCTCGGCCTTGCCCCGAAACTCATCGGTTGGGCGCGCGGTGACGAAATTGACGGCGCCGCTAAAGCTGTTGCGCCCGTACATCGCCGCCTGGGGTCCCTTGACGACCTCGATGCGCTCCAAATCCAGTTGGTTGAAGTTCAAACCCTCACGGCCGGAGATGTAGACGCCGTCGACGAAAATGGCGGCGTTGTTCTCGCGGAAGATGGCCGTTGGCGCGACGCCGCGAATCACGGGCACCGGCAAGAATTCGCCTAATACGTTGGAAAATGTCAGCCCGGGGGTCAGATCGGCGACGTCGTTAAGGTCTTCGATACCGGCGGATTCTATTTGTTCAGCGTTAAACGCGGAGATGGCCAGGGGCACGTCCTGGAGTTTTTCCTCCACTTTACGGGAGGTGACCACAATTTCTTCGAGTATTGGTGCCTGTGCTTTGGCGTGGCTCACCAGCCCCGCCAACGTGAGCGCGACTAATCCGGTCACCGTCTTGTTAGTGATCATTAACCTACCCCCTCTGGTTATTGGGCTGCCAGGCCCTATTACCGTTGACATTACCCCCATGTTAGGCGATTTCCGGGCATTGGACGAGCGGCCCTCCATGTGTCGGACAAGCCGGCCGATCTAGGGAGCCGCTGGGGGCATTTTG
>JAHEKG010000267.1 GCA_024638475.1 Rhodospirillales bacterium
ACCCGCGCCACCGCCCGACATGCCATGAGCTTGTCGAATCGTTACAGGTTGCTGAAACTAGTGATGACAACGTAGCGTCTACCACACCCGGCCGCCCAAGCACGACCCTGCTGCGATGGAGTGTAGTAACACTCGCGGCGATTTGTTTGCTACTTTTAGTGATTGCCAGCTTCTAGACAACGATGCCGTTAGGGCCGAGATCACATCAGCTCACGCCTACGGTCAGAACAATCTGTCCGATATGTTGGCTTGTTTCGAGCCGCTCGTGAGCCCCGGCGGCTTCGGCCATGGGGAACACGGAATCGATGACGGGTCGTAGCTTGCCCCCGTTCAGCAGCGGCCAAACGACTTTTTCCATCTCCTCGCGAATGGCGGCCTTTTGTTCATTCGACTGGCCGCGCAGGGACACGCCCGTGATGACTTGTCGGTTCAACATCACGGCGGTGGCATCGATCTGCGCCTCCCGCTGACCGCTCATCAAACCGATCAGCACCAATCGCCCGTCGGGCGCGAGCAAGGCCTGGTTCTTCGGCACGTAGGGGCCGACCACCATATCGAGGATGACGTCGACGCCGGTGCCGCCGCCTAAACCGCGAATCGCCTCGACGAAGTCATTAGTGTTGTAATCGATGCAGTGGTTCGCGCCCAACGCTTCGCAGGCGTTGCACTTTTCGTCGTTACCGGCGGTGGCATAAATGGCCCCATCGCCGAGGGCACGCGCGAGCATGATAGCCGTCGTGCCGATGCCGCTCGATCCGCCATGGACGAGGAGCGACTCGCCGCCCCGATAGCGGCCATGCTGCATGAGGGCCGTCCATACGGTGAAATGCACTTCCGGCAATGCGGCCCCTTGGACATAGTCGTAGCCTTTCGGCAACGGCAACACCTGCCCGTGGGGTACGGCGCAGTACTCGGCGTAGCCGCCCCCGACCACCAGTCCGCACACGGCATCGCCGACGGCGTGGCCCGTCACGCCATCGCCCAGGGCCGCAATGTCTCCGGAGACCTCGACGCCGGGCACGTCGGTGATCCCATAGGGTGGCGTGTATTGCCCGGCGCGTTGCAGGAGGTCGACCCGGTTGACGCCGATCGCGCGGGTCCGGATCAAGACTTCGCCGGCAGCGGGCGCGGGTCGCGGCCGTTGCGCTAAACGCATGACCTCCGGTGCGCCGCGGCCATGCATCTCAATCACATTCATGCTCGACATCCATCCCGTCCCGGTGGTCACGATGCGCCATGATAACCCTCGCGGATTTTCCAGACCCATTCTTGCTCCTTTTCAAGGCCCGCTGGCGTCGGCGTCGAAAAGCGGTAGACTTTCGCCACCGATCAGGTTCGCGCGGGGCTAAGTTATGTTTGGTGTTGACATCGACTGGAATCAAATCTGGTTCAACCTCAGTCACTTGGGCATCGCGTACGTGTTGGCGCTGCCGGTCGCGTCGGATCGAGAAAGCGAAAGCCGCAGTGCCGGGCTGCGGACGTTCCCACTGGTTGCGATGGCAGCCTGCGGCTACACGCTGGTCGGGTTCTCGATTCTGACCACGACGGACGCGGAGGCGCGCGTCCTGCAAGGCGTCATTACGGGAATCGGTTTTATCGGCGGTGGCGCGATTCTCAAAAGCAGCGGCAATGTGACCGGAACCGCCACCGCGGCCAGTATCTGGACCACCGGCCTGATCGGTATCGCGGTGGCCGCCGATCGCTACGAAATCGCGGTGCTGTTATCGTTGATGATGTTTCTTACCTTTCGCGTCGGCAAGTTTTTCAAGTCGCGCCAGAGTGATTAGCTCCATCAGGCGGAAGATTTTGGGTGCCCTCACGGGGCTCGTCGGGCTTGTGTGGCTCAACGGCCAGGCGGACAATCCGCCTATGACCGCCGCGAAGAAATTGACGCTCAGCACCTTCGAGGATGGGCGCCCCAAAATATTCAGCAGCGGCGGCTGGCGTGGTTTCAGCGATCGTGTCATGGGCGGTATCTCTAACGCCGAACTGACCCAGGCGACGATTGCCGGCAAGGATTGCCTACGCCTGACCGGTAACGTCACCCGCGAGAGCAACGGCGGTTTCATTCAGATGGCCTATTTTTTTGGTAATAACGAAGCCAGCTTCGATGCGTCAGCTTATCGCGGTTTGGAGATGCTGGTCTTCGGCAACAATGAAGCTTACAACGTGCATCTGCGCACCCGTGACTGCGGCTGGTACGATGAGTCTTATCGCTTTACCTTCGTTGCCAAGAATGAATGGCAGCGCATTCGAGTACCGTGGGACGAGTTTAAGGGCAACGGCGTTAACGTTCCGCTCGATAGTTCGACCCTCCAGCGCATCGCCATCCTGGGTTGGATGCGGGAATTCGAAGCGGACGTCGCACTCGCAGAGCTGGCGCTGTATTCCTAAAAGTCGGCGAATTTAGCGGGCCGGCTCACCGGCCTCGTAGGCCAGTTCGACTTCCCGCGGCGATGGCAGCCGTACGACTTGGAACATGACTTCGTTGCGGCGCATGAAGCCGGGCACGAACGGTGCGTTGTATCGGGCCAGCATGGGTTCGCCGATGGTCTCGACGCCATCATCGCGCAGCGCCTCTTCGAGAATGGCCACATGCTTATCGAAGCGGCGTTGCTGCCAACGTCCGGAGAAGCGGTGTGCAGCCACAAGGCGTGCGGGTACTTCTCGGAAACTGACGCGCCCATCCAGTGGTTCCGGGAGCGTGTCGAGGGTGTATTTCGACGGCATGACGAAGCTGTAGATATAACCGGCTTCGTCCTCCGGTGACGTGCTGATGACCGGCGCGGTCATGGAGATTTTCTCCGCGCCGTCGCGTTGCACCGTGGCGACGCCGGGACGGGCTTTGTTCTTGCCGAAGATGTAACCCGCAAGAATCCCGAATCCGCTGTTGTCGGCGCTGCGCTGATCGCCGGACACTCGGGTTTCCGCCACGACGTAGGGCTCGTACTCGCGAATCTCATACTCGTCGTATTCGGCGACCACGCGAAATTTCGGTTGCTCAATGGCCATCGCACTCTCCCCGGCCAGTATGGCGGCCGTCAGCAAAATCAGTCTGGTTATCGACATCGACTTCATACCCGTAGCGTTCACTTAGCTAAGGATTCGCCGGCCCGAGGCGTTTGGATTCAGCGCGGTCGGACCGATCCTAACACCTTGTTTACAATTAGAATCTAAACGGGCCCGGGGCGAAGGCTTGGGCGCCAACGGCGTCAGCGCAGGGTCACGGCCTCGATCAGATGATCCGCGCCCAAGTAACAGATGACGTCCGCACGATCCTCCATCTCCGCTTCGGTCTTGCGGGAGACGCGCTCGAACAACTGCATGAAGCGATCGAGTTCAGCCGCCGTCATGACTCGGCCTCCCGCGGCGCGACCGGATTGGCGAAGTTTGCTTTCCTGTTCATGCCGCCAATCGGTGACGGCGGTAAAGCTGGGGGCCTTGAGCATGACCACGCCATTCAGCAGCGCGAACAACGGTTGATACTCGCCGATGGCCTCGTTGACGAAGCGCCGCCAGGAACCGTCGCGGTCTTGGCCACGCTCCAAGGCGTTGAGCGGTTCCGCGAGCGCTGCCGGGGTGCTGCGAGTGCAGCCGATGCACCAACCCTCCAACAAAACGAGATCGACCGGGCCGGTCACCGCCGGCCATGCCGACGCTGGCGCGCGGTCGTCCGTGGCCTTGTCGAACCTGGGTATGCGGATCGATTCGCCCGGCGCCAGCGCCGTCAAACGGCGAATGGTGGCCAATGCCAATTCAACGTCGTGGGTACCGGGTGGTCCGCGGGTTGCCAGCAACGGGTTGACGTCGGCGGCAAGCTGCTGCCGTTCGGCGCGGGAGTAGTAGAAATCGTCGATCGAGATGTTGGCGACGGTCTTGTCATGGCGGTCCGTCAAGTAGCGGCTCAGCAGTTCGGCGAATGTCGTCTTACCCGTGCCCTGCGCGCCGTAGATTCCCAGCACGTAAGTGGAGTCCTTGTATCGGTCCAATGCTGCCACCAGCCAGTCGATCACGCGCGGATAGAACGCCAGGGCGTTATCCGTGTAGCTGGGCGGTAGCTGGTGTTCACCGGCGAGCCATTGCAAGGATTTGGTTAGCGCCTGGTTGTCGCATTGAGTCATGACACGATCCATTCAGACTACCCAGACAGTGGTACGGCGCTGCGGCCGAGCCCAGTTGGCGGCACCGCCGAGAGGTTAACGCTATTCGGGGCGATTCGGGAATGGGGTCACTCCGTATGCGCTCCAGGGCGGGTGCTATGATTCTACTGCAACGCCCTCGCAGCGGATAACCCTTGATGCTTACCGTCTTTGAACTCGCCTTTCTGGCAATCCTGTATCTGGGTCCGGCGACTTGGAGCGTCTACCACGTGTTGCTGTACAAGCGAGACCCGCGCGCGGCGATGAGTTGGATCATCATCTGTGTCTTTGTTCCCTACGGCGGCCCGATCGGCTATTTCTTGTTTGGCATCAATCGCGTTCGGACGCGCGCCAGGTCCATTAGGCGGGGCTTGCTGGCCGTCGAGTATGAGGCCGGCGACCGGCCATTCGCCCGACCGGTTGTTGACGAGCTCGGGCTGCGGGCAATCGGCGAACGCATCACCGGGGCTCCGCTGCTCGAAGGCAATGCTGTTGAGGCCATTCACAATGGCGAAAACGCCTATCCCGCAATGCTTGCATCGATCGAAGGCGCCAAACACAGGGTGCTGCTGGCAACGTTTATTTTGAAAATGGATCGCACCGGGTCTCGGTTTGCCGATGCACTGGAGGCCGCCGTGTCGCGTGGCGTCGAGGTGTTGGTGCTTATCGATGGCGTGGGGGAGCTGTATTCCTGGAAGCGGCCATCGAAATATCTCAACAAGCG
>JAHEKG010000028.1 GCA_024638475.1 Rhodospirillales bacterium
AGCCCCGCAACAGGAAGCGGCCGTTCCAGTCGTTTTTAGCCGGCAGTCGCATGCCGAAACCGACGCTCGGCGCGACATACCCCGCAACCTCGCAATAGCCGGCCTGGTTCGACGTCGGCGTTGACCAACTTGCCGCCAGCAGATGTGTGGCGGCCTCCGCTACGGCGGAGAGATCCTCCGTAACGAACGCTTCGCAGCGCGCCTGGTCGGCCCGCGCCGTTAGACTGCCCGCCAGGGCGAGCAGCATGCCAACCGGCGCGAGAAGGCGACGCACAGGCTAGGCTTGTTTCACACCATGGCGGATGCCGAAGCGTCGCAGCGCGGCCTTGGCCTTCGGGTTGAGTTTGAGGCCCGCCTTCTCCATTTCGTCCTCGAATGCCAGGGCGGCGAATTCCATGCGCCAGATTTCACCGTTCCAGCGATGGTCCCACCAACTTCTAAATGTGCCGTAGGCGGAACGCCGCCGCGAAGCCGTGCCGGAGCGAAAATCGACGGGATAGTAGTAGCCGCCGGGCCGGGCGATACGGTGGGCTTCGCGGAGTACGTCTTTCGAGATTTGCCCCGGCAGTTCGTGATGGATGAGGTAGGAGGTCACGATGTCGAAGTGGTTGTCGGGGAAGTGCGTGTCCTCGGCCAACCGCTGCACGAAGTTGACGTCCACCCCGAGATCGACTGCGCGCATGTGTCCATAGCGAATCATGGGGCCGCTGACATCCAGGCCCCAAACTTCCGCGTCAGGAAACCGTTCCTTGAGGCTGATAGCGAGCTGGCCAATGCCGCAGCCGAGGTCGAGAATGCGTTTGACTTTGCCGTCGGCGGGCACGGGCAATCGATTGGCGGTGCCGGCGTGAATTTGGTCCTGGTCGTTACCGTCATCGTAGCTGCCGTGATAGAAGCTGTTGGTACCGTAATGATAGAGGTGCCCCGCAAACGGATCGCCGACATAACCGCCCGGCTGGATGTGAATTTCATGTTTCGCATAGTCCGGGATGTCCATGTCCGGGTTCAGTTCCAGGCTGCCGGGACCGCGCTTGTCGTAACTTTCCATCTCGGCCAGATATTCATCGGCGCGGGCATGAAAGCGGTCGGCGATGGATTTCCACGTGACTTGTTGGTTACTGATCCACAAGCGGCCGCTCATCATCACGATGGGGTCCGCTTGGAGGATGCTCAACACTTCTTTGACAGGCAGCTCGGCCGACAACTCGATGCCGCGTTCTTTGAACAGCGCCTTGGCCCGGGCGTCGGCAACTTGGTTGGCGGCTACGCTGTGCCAGGTGCGGAACCCGGCGGTGAAATCATGCACGCTCTCGAGATCGAGTAACGGCAACCGTTCCAGCCGCCCCACGGAACCCCTCGGTTCCAGGTCACCGGGCGCACCGGCGATGGCTTCGCGCAGCGGTAGTGTGGAGCCGGCCACGGTGGTGGCGGCGGCGGCAAACAGTGTGCGACGATCTAACATATCTTTCTCCTCGTAGTTTGCCGGCTCAGTCCTGGTCCGGGTAATCGGCGGATAGGGGGATGGTGGATTCTCGAAGCAGCGGCCCCAGTGTCGCCTGAATGAACCGATTGCGTTCCTCCTGCCATTCCGCCTCGTCTTCTGCGGTGGGCCGGTAGTTTTCGATCATTTCCCGGGTGATTCCTTTCTCTGCCAATAGGCGTTCGACCACGCGGTCGCGGCGGCGGTCGGCCCACATCTCGGAACTCAACGCCACCAGCGTGGTAATCACATTGTCGAGTACCGGGTTGCCCAAGAACGTCACCCGCTCCGAGTCCCCCTTGAGGTAGTCGCTCGCGTAGGTGGGGCGCTTGGAATCGAGCTTCATTGTGGTTCTGGTGGCCATGGTCATGTCCTCTGGTGCGGCTTTCAGTGGGGGTCTAAGTTCCGATTATCTCAGAACTCCAGGGCGGCGGGTGGGGAGCGTCGCTAGCCGTCCGAACAGTGCCCAAGTGGGCTGGAAGGCCGACTCCCAGGCCCCCCCGGTGACCGTCGGATCACGGCCCACCTGGACTAGGGGCTGGGTGCGACGTTGGCGTTGAGCCGAAACAGATTCCCCGGGTCGTAGCGGCTCTTCAGCGCCACCAGGCGGGGCAGGTTTTGCCCGTAGTTGCTGCGATACCTGGCCTCGCTCTCGTTCATGGCCGAGTTGGTATAGAAGCCTCGGGTGAGGGGCTGCAGCCGCTGCCAATCGGCACGCATGACGCCGATCCGCTGTTCGCTTAAGCCTGCGTCTTCCCATTGCCCCGAAATGGCGAGCCAGTACAACGCATCCCGATTGGGGAAAGCGGTGGCGTCCGGAGCCACCCGCCCGATTGCGCCGCCCTCCAGGGTCATGAACAGGCTAAATGGGTGGGGCGAGCTCTGAAAGACGTCGAGGATCAAGTCCAGAGCGTCGTCGCTCAGTTCTCGCGAGAATCCCGACTTGTTGTAGTAATTCAAGCCGAATGGTTGGGTCCAATCGTCCTGCGATTGGCGCTCGACATAGGATATCGGTGCAATGGTATCCCTAAACGGCTTGCCGAAACCGCGCAGCGGCTTGAGCGCCTGCTCTCCTTTTGCGTGATCCGTCGACCATAGAACGCCGATGTTGACGAAGGGCTCGCCATTCTTATCCCGAAGCAGTGCGGCGATGAGGTAGAGCTCATCCGGGATACGCAACGAATAGTCGGCGAAGAAGCGCAACACATCCCGGGCTTGCTCGAAGGGCCAGGCCACCGCCCCGGCTAATACTTGCGGTGCCATTGCATGCAAACGATATTCGAAAGACGTGACGACGCCGAAATTACCCCCGCCGCCCCGCAGGCCCCAGAACAGATCGGGGTTGTCCCTGTCACTGGCGCGAATGTAATCGCCGTTTGCGGTGACGACGTCAGCCGCCAGTAGATTGTCACAGGTCAGCCCGAACCGCCGGCTGAGACGGCCGAAACCGCCGCCGAGCGTCAGCCCGGCAGCCCCGGTGTGAGAGATGACCCCGGCGGGGGTCACCAACCCGAACGCCTGGGTTTCATGGTCGAGTTGGCCGAGTAAGGTTCCCGCGGCCACTCGCGCTGTTTGTTGGGTGGGGTTCACGCGCACGCTACGCATGGCGGACAGATCGATGACGATGCCGCCGTCGCAGCTGGACTTGCCGGAATAACTGTGGCCGCCGCCCCGGATGGCAGCGAGCAGGGAATGCTCGCGGGCGAAATTCACGGCCCGCGTCACATCGGCGGCGCCGCTGCAGCGGGCGATCAGCGCGGGACGCTTGTCGAAAATACCGTTCCAAACTCGACGCGCGCTGTCGTAGTCCGCGCCCCCGGGCAACACGACGTCACCATGTAAGCTCGCCGCCAACGCTTCGATGTCCGCGGTCATCAAAGTCATGTCGCTGCCGTCGAGGGCCCTCGCGGGCAGTCTTGCGTTGGCACGGCTCAATGCCAATGTGCTTGCGGAGATATCGCGGATCGGTAGCAGTGCGGTCGCGGCGGCCGAGGCGCGGAGGAAGTCGCGGCGTTTCACGGTGTCTCGAGCCATGGGTAGCCATAACCCCAACGCCAGGGAAACGGCAAGGCGTCGTGGCCGAGCACGCGCACGCCCAGATAGGTGAGCCGGCCGTTGAATGCGTTGCTATGGCTCGTGACGCAGGTCATGAAAGCGCGGTCCGCCTCGCGCCTCGTGGTTTGCGCATTGGCGCACCAATAGTCCATATCGTGGGCTACGCAACACTCGCGCCAGCCGCCGTCCGGGTACATGCTGCAGCCGTCCGTCGTGAAGGGGTTGAGTTGGGCGGCGGGGGCCGGGGCGGCCATTCCGCAGCGGCGTGCGGCGATGTCTGCAATTTGCGCCTCGTCATAGTGGCCGCCTTGATACGGGAAAGGCGGATCGATCCCATGCCGATTCGGCGTGCAGCCTGAAACGACGATGACCAGCAATGCCTGGGCGATGCCGACGCCGCGTGATGCACTACCGGGAATCGAGTGGGTAATGAGCCGTCTCGCGTAAGGCCTAGGAACCCCCAGTGTATTTCCTTGCCGCAGGGGTTGCCAGAGCGCTTTTCCTTCCGACCAAGTTGCGTATGCTACCCGGCTAGCCGCTTACGAAATGGGGGAGACCCGCCTTGCTTAGCCTGACACCCGTAGAAGCCCGCATCATCGGTTGCCTGATGGAAAAGTCCGTTGTCACGCCGGATCAATACCCGCTGACGCTCAACGCGTTGACCAACGCCTGTAACCAGAAATCCGCGCGCGATCCAGTCATGGGTTTAGATAAGGGCGAGGTGCAGCGGACCGCGCGGGCGTTAGGTAGCCGGCATCTGCTGCACATCGATGAAAACTTCAAGAGCGGCGTGGAAAAGTATCGGCAGCGCCTGTGCAATACGACGTATAGCGACTATCAATTCGATTCGCCCCAGTTCGCCTTGGTTTGCCTGCTGCTGTTGCGGGGTCCCCAAACCCCCGGCGAGCTGCGCTCGCGGAGCGGGCGCTTGCATGAGTTCGACGACAATGCCGCGGTCGTCGTTGCCCTCAACGGACTGATTGAACGGGAGGGCCAGCCGTTGGTGGTCAAACTGCCGCGTACGCCGGGGCGCAAGGATTCCGAGTATATGCACCTGTTATCGGGCCCTATCGACGTCGCGGCCCATGCTGCGGAAGTACAGATCCGCCAAGCGGCGGGGCCCAAGCAGGGCGGTACCCTGACGGAGTTAGCGGCACGGGTCAGCGCTCTGGAAGTAGAAGTGGCCGAGCTGAGACAAAAGCTAGACGTCTAGTCCGCCCGCCATCTCGCTTCGGCCACGGACCAATCGATAAACGAAACGAACGTCTCAACGTATTTTGCTTTGTCGTTGTGGTAGTCGATGTAAAAGGCGTGTTCATAGGTATCGATGACCACCAGCGGCGCGGAAAACCACAGCGGCCCCTGGGCGTGCTCGTCGCTGACCACATTGTAAAGCTTGCCATTGACGGGATGGTTGACGAGCATCGCCCAACCCGCGGCCGTCTTCGCGCTGGTCACGAAGTCGTCGGTCCAGCGGTCGAGGGATCCGAAACGCTTGCTGATGGCGCCGCGCATCGACTCCGCCGGCGCGACCAACTTCGGTGCCATCCCGGCGAAATACAATTCGTGCAGAATCACGCTATTGCCGCGACTGGATTGCAGTTGTTTCACCCTTTGCAGGGCGGCGGGGTCGATGGGCGTGGTGCCGCTCAGGTAGCCCTCTAGGCGCCGTTCGACGTCGTTGAACGCCCGCAGGGCTCCGCCGTAGTGGCCGTCCTGATGCGGCGCGATCTGGGCCGCGCTTAGGAAGCCGGGTAATGCCTCGTAACGCAACGGTTTCGGCAGGCCGGTTACCAACCCGCTGTCGTGGTAAGGTGACGCGCTTGCCGGTTCGGCGGCGATCCCAGCGACGCTCAACGATCCCATGGCGGCGCCGGACGAGGTGAACAGGAAATTGCGGCGATTCATAAGTAAAGTCCTACGCATAGTCTGATTCTATGGAAAACATGCCTGATTCTACCGCACCATCAGATGTTCATCGATGAAAAACCGAACTAGTACCGGTTCGAGCACGATACTCAAGAGTTGACCGGGGCGGAGGCGTTCGCCATGTTTGCGCGACTCAGTTAGCGCCGCGCTTCGTCGCCGATATCATGCCCGTAAATGTCTTCGCGAAACTGCATTGCGCCATTGCTATCGACGAAAGCCGTCCAGTAGACGATCGCCACCAGTGGTTTCACTGTCAAACCAATGTTGCGGGACTCAGGGCTGTTTAGTACAAGTTCTGCTGCCGCGTTTTCCCAACCGTCTGCTTGTAGTAGGCGGCGGGCGAGGTCGAGCGAATGCTCTGCGCGGATACAACCGTGACTAAAGGCCCGTCGGGATTGTTCGAACAAGATGCGATGGGGCGTGTCGTGAAGATAGACGTCATGCGCGTTGGGAAAGATGAACTTAACCCGTCCCAGCGAATTCAAAGCGCAGGGCTTCTGTATCAACTTGTATGGGAACCGTGCCGGGCTCAGCATTGACCACTCGATCGTATCCTCCGCTACCCGGAGACCATCGCTGTCGAACACTTCAATGTTCTGCGCCGCCAGGTAGCCCGGATCCTCCTGGATACGCGGGAGCATTTCCTCAACCGCAATGGAGCGGGGTATTGCCCAACTGGGGTTGACTACGATCTGCCTCAGCTCTGATTTGAATAGCGGCGTTGGCGTCTCCGGGCTTCCGACTTGCACGCGAGTGTGCCAAGTGACTTTTTGGTCTTCTAGCCAAAGTAATTCGTACGCCGGGACATTAATCACGATCACAATTTCAGTTGGCGTTAACTCCAAATCATTCATCCGCCCTAAATTGATCCGCATCTGAGCAACGCGGCTTGCTAGCGGGATATTCAGCGCAGCGAGGGTCACGGGTCCGACGACCCCGTCTACCGTCAGACCGTGGCGTTTCTGGAAGCGCATCAGTGCTTGCTGCAAGCCTGCGTCGAAGCTATCGTTTGAGCCGGCATGCTCTGCGCCCGGTAAATCGTTTTCCGCCAACAGCCGTTGCCGTAACGCAGCGACGCGAGGGCCCGCGTCGCCCGCTTGTAGTCTCGGGCCCGGGGCGACGGACGGCCAATTGCTAGTTTTTGGCAAGGCTTCGTATTTCTGCAGGGCGTCGTGTAGGCGCGAATAGAATAGGTTGGGTTCCGCGGCTGGCGCGCCGAGTGGCAGACATAGCCACAACGCTGCGACGAAGCTTAGGCGCGTCGGTTTAATCATCCCTACCATCAGACCACAGAGCTTGCAGCTTAGCAGTAGGTGTTACCCGCATCGGCTAGGAATAAGCCCTTATAGGCACGCGCCCATTCGCAGTGCTAGATTCTTTACAGTGAGCGTGCCTTGTCAATGCGGGGCGTTCCGGGTCATCCAAACGTTTTGTTGCCTTCGATAAAACGTTACAGAAAACCAACGCCTGGTTCCTTCACGTGGAGGCCGTCATGGGCTGGGAGGATCGTCATAAAGCCTACATGACGTTGCGCGCGGTGCTGCATTCATTACGCGACCGCAGTTTAGGCCGCCCGCGTTTCGGTGCTGTCGCCTGACTGGTCGAAGGCTGCTGCCAGCGCATCGTCGATGTTGTCGAGCCAGATGAACTCGAGCTGCTGCCGTGCCGACTTCGGAATATCTTCGAGGTCCTTCTTGTTACGGGCCGGCAACAACACCGTCTTGATTCCCGCGCGCAGCGCTGCCAGGGTCTTCTCTTTGATCCCGCCCACCGGTAGCACCAGGCCTCTAAGGCTGATCTCGCCGGTCATCGCAATATCCTGCTTGACGGTTCGGTTGGTCAGCAGCGACACGAGGGCTACGAACAGGGCGACACCTGCGCTGGGCCCGTCCTTGGGGATGGCCCCCGCCGGGACGTGAATATGCAGATCGCTATGTTCAAACACGGTCGGTTCGATACCCAGTTGACTGGAGCGTGCTTTCGCCAGAGTGACCGCGGCTTGGGCGCTTTCTTTCATCACGTCGCCTAGCTGGCCGGTGAGAATGAGCTTGTCATGGCCGGGGGTCCGTGTGGCCTCGACGAATAGGATGTCCCCGCCGACGGGTGTCCAGGCCAGCCCGGTGGCCACGCCGGGTAATGCGGTCCGCATCTTCACTTCGCTTTCGAATTTCTTCGCGCCGAGGATCGACTGAAGATCTTCTGCCTCCAGCTGCACCTGTTCCGCCGTACCTTCCGTAATACGCATGGCGACGTTGCGGAGTACCGCTCCGATCTGGCGTTCCAGATTGCGGACGCCCGCTTCGCGCGTATAGCCGTCGATCAACTCCGCCAGCAGGGACCTGCTCAGCGAAGCCTGTTCCGGTTGCAATCCGTTCGCCTTTAACTGACGCTGAACGAGATAGCGCTCGGCGATTTCCAATTTCTCCTCTTCCGTATAGCCCGGCAGCTCGATGATCTCCATCCGGTCGCGCAGCGGGCCGGGGATGTTGTCCAGCACATTGGCCGTGCCGATGAAGAAAGTCTTGCTCAGGTCGAAGGGCAGATCCAGGTAGTGATCGCGGAACGTCGAGTTTTGCTCCGGATCCAAGACCTCGAGCAAAGCGGAAGACGGGTCGCCGTGAAAGCCGACCCCGAGCTTATCCATTTCGTCGAGCATGAAGACCGGATTGCGGGTGCCGGCTTTGCGGATGCTTTGGATAATCGTGCCCGGCAGGGAGCCGATATAGGTGCGCCGATGGCCGCGGATTTCGGCTTCATCGTGTACGCCGCCGAGGCTGGCGCGGACGAACTTGAGGCCCAACGCCCTGGCAATGCTTTGTCCAAGCGAAGTCTTACCAACACCCGGTGGCCCAACGAAGCAAAGAATCGGGCTGCGGCCTTCCGGGTTTAGTTTGCGCACCGCCAAGTATTCAAGAATTCGGCGCTTTATCTTTTTCAGACCATAGTGGTCTTGATCGAGAATTTCGCGTGCTGCGGCAATGTCGATCACTTCTTCATCGATCGCCGACCATGGCAGAGAGGTCAGCCAATCCAAATAGGTTCGAACCATGGAATGTTCCGCGGCTGCTTCGGGCATTTCGCGCAGTCGCCGCAACTCCTTATTGGCCTGTTCCTCCGCCTCTGACGGCATCTTGGCCGCTGCGATCGCTTCGGCAATGGCGTCTATTTCCGGGTTGCCGCTGTCTTCACCCAATTGCTGTTGAATCGTCTTCAACTGCTCGCGCAACACATATTCCCGCTGGCGCTCATCGAGTTTTTCCTGGGTCTGTTCGTCGATCTCTTTCGATAACTTCATGACCTCGAGCCGCTGTGACAGCAAAGCTAGCACCAGATCCAGACGCGGCTGTAGGGCAGTGGTTTCTAGAACCGTTTGCAACTCGGCCGGCTTGCTGTCGAGTAGACCCGCGATGAGGTCCGCCAATTGGCCGGGTGAATCGATGTGCGCCAACGCCGTCGTCAACTCGCGAGGTGCCTGCGGCAATAGTTCGATCGCCTCGGCCGCTTTCTTCTTGAGGGTGCTCGCCCGTGCCTCGATTTCGGCATTGCTGGCCGTCGGCTCTGGAATCACGTCGAATCGAGCGGCGAGGAACGGCAGCTCAGCTAGAAAGTCGAGCGTCCTGAAACGCTGCTCTCCTTGGCAGATGAGATACTGCATCCCATTGGGCGCCGTAAGGTACCGCACCACGCTGACAATCGTGCCGGCCTTATACAAATCGTCAGGGGTCGGGCTATCAACCTGGGCATCACGTTGGAGCAGAATACCGAGTTTGCGGTTGCTTTTGACCGCCTCTTGGGCTGCCGCGATGGAGATTTCGCGCCCCAGCGCCACCTGTTTGACCGCGCCCGGAAACATCACCAGATTGCGTACCGGCACGATCAAAAGGACGTCCTCGGGAAGCGCGGCTTCCGTCGAACTGGACTTTGATGGGCTGTTGGATTCACTCATGGCCAAATAACCGTTAACAAGGGGGTTGCCTCTGGTTATTGGGGGTCTCGCCGTGAATTTCAACCCCAAATACGCCTAGGGTTCAGCGAGTTTGGAGCCCTCGACGTAACGCCTCGATCTCTTCCAGCAGGTCCAGCGCCAGCGCGACGCCGGCTAGATTGACGCCTAAATCCCGCTGCAGTCGTCGTGCCGTATGCGCCCGGGTTAGGCTAACACCCGTAAAGCGCCATTCCTCGCCATGGGCATCCAGCGGTTCGAGGATGCCGTACTCGACCAGCTCGACGACCCACTCGCGCCGGCAGGAACACGCCTCGCAGATCTCATCCAGCGATAGGCGGACTTGGTCATCTAGCAGCACCCCGGTTAGTTTCTTACCTTCCATAACCGTTCATACCTCCAGATTAGCGCGCGGGTTGTAGGGGATGTCCTGTTGCATCTTTTTGTACAACGCCTGCGCGGCTTCGGTGTCCGCCGGCGGTAGCGTTAAGTTCAGAGTCACGTAGAAGTCTCCCGGCGGTTTGCTCGGGATGCCACGGCCTTTCAGCCTCAACCTTTGCAGATTGCGCGCCCCCGGGGGAATTTTCAGGTCGACGGCTCCGGCCGGCGTGGGAACCTTGACGGTGGCTCCCAAGGCGGCTTCCCAAGGCGTTACGGGCAGCTCCAGATGAACGTCTTTACCGTCCGCTTTGTAGAGCCGGTGGGGCCGAAACGCAATTTCGAGGTATAGGTCGCCGGGCCTGCCATCACCGAGCCCCGCGGAGCCCTGTCCGGCCAGGCGGATGCGTTGGCCCTCCCGCACGCCCTTGGGAATATCGACGTTGAGCGTGCGCTCTTTGGTGACGACGTGGCCAGTTGCATCCAGTTCTGGTGTGCGCAAAGTAATGCTGCGAGTCGCTCCGCTGTAGGCGTCGGGGAGATCGATGAGCACCTTAGCTCGATGGTCCTCGCCTTGAGCGTGGAAACCGCGCTGCGAGCGGCTGCCGAATCCGGCGCCGGCCCCGCGACCAAATAACGCGTCAAAGAAATCGCTATGGTTTTCGCCGCCGGCGTCCTCGAAACCGCTGCCGCTGAACTCGAAACCACTGCCCCAATCGGGCGGCGGTCGGAACTCTTGTCCGGACTGCCAATTCTCGCCAAGCTGATCATAGGCAGCGCGTTTTTCCGGGTCTTTGAGGACGGCGTAGGCCTCGCCCAACTCCTTGAATCGGGTCTCGGCATCGGCTCGTTTGTTAACGTCCGGATGATATTTTCTGGCCAGCTTCCGATACGCGCGTTTGATGTCATCCTGGGTGGCATCACGGTCGAGACCCATTGTCTTGTAGTAGTCCTGGAAGTCCAATTACCGCTCCATTTACCTTGCGATTGATTTTCCAACCCGCCGCCAAGAAAGTTCAAGCGATATTATCGCCCCATCCAACCCTACCAGACACGTGATTGTGCCGAATGCCCCCGTCGGTGCCTGTGGTTGGGCATAAGCCCGCAGTTCCTTAAGCCTAGCGAATATCGGACAATTGGTCTTCGGCCATGGGGACACTTGCGATGACGAATCGAAAACCAGGGGCGCGGGTGGGACAAGCGCTAATCGGATCCGGCTTGCTACTAGGTTGTCTGCTGGCGGCGCCCGCTTTTTCGCAGCTGTCCTGCGAACAAATGCGGTTCGAGGATTTTTCGACCGTTATGGATGCGCCGACGCACCTGACGGCGGTCGGTGCGGTGAAAGGGACCGGCTCGGTGGCTTACTGTCGCATCGAGGGCTACGTGTCGCGCCAAGTGGGATTCGAACTGCGCGTGCCCACCGAGTCCTGGAACGAGCGCCTGTTGTTTCAAGGCTGCGGCGGTTTCTGCGGTTCCCTGCGGCAGATCGAAGACTGTAACGATGCGCTAGCGCGCGGCTATGCCTGCGTCACCACCGATCTGGGCCACAAGAGCACGCCCATTGACGCCAAGTGGGCGTATAACAATCGCGCGGCCGAAATCGACTTTTACTATCGCGCGACCCACGTCACGACCCTCGCCGCAAAAGCCATTGTTCAGCGGATGATGGCAAAGCCGCCCAAGCGGAGTTACCTCCGCGGCTGTTCCACCGGCGGCCGCCAGGGCCTGATTTCGGCCCAGCGGTTCCCCGAGGATTTCGACGGCGTCATTGCCGCGGCGCCGGCGGGCGTGAGTTCCGGCGGCGGGCTGCATTTGATCTGGAGCGCCCTGGCGAACAAATCGGCCGATGGCGCGCCGATTCTGTCCGAGCGGGACGTCGCCGCATGGCAGCAGCATGTGCTCGCGGCTTGCGACGGTCTGGACGGTGTCGAGGACGGCATCATTGCCGACCCGCAGCAATGTGACTTGCAACCCGAT
Organism: Rhodospirillales bacterium; assembly: GCA_024638475.1. Lineage (GTDB taxonomy): Bacteria > Pseudomonadota > Gammaproteobacteria > Steroidobacterales > JAHEKG01 > JAHEKG01. Next base: position 11,763 of record JAHEKG010000028.1, read on the forward strand.
GCGTTTGTGTGCCGCGCAGGCCAACAGGACGGCTGTTTCACCAAACCAAAAATCGAGGTCATCAAGAAAATTTATTCCGGTGCCATCGGTTTGGACGGCAAGCCGGCGTACCGTTCCGTGCCCATGCCCGGTTCCGAACCGCACTGGGTCCCTGCCTACGTGCGCGACGTCGGGCCGCCGATTTACTATCTGTTCGGCGGCGACTTTTTTCGCTATCTGGCCTTCGACCAAGATGCCGGCCCCCAGTGGCATCCTGAAGACTTCGACATGGCGCGGGACTTGCCGCGGCTCCGCAGCATGCGCATGCTCAACAATGCCGCCAATCCGGACCTCACCGCCTTCGCGGCTCGGGGCGGCAAGATTATTCTTTACCAGGGCTGGAGTGACGAGTCGGTCCCGCCGTTGGGCATCGTCGATTATCTGCAGTTGGCGACCCGCACCATGGGCGGTATGGAAAAGATGAGGGCCTTCACGCGGCTGTATATGTTGCCCGGCGTGGCCCATTGCCGGGGTGGCGTTGGCCCGGACAGCTTGGATTCCCTCACCCACCTCGAGCGCTGGGTGGAACAGGGGCAAGCGCCGGAGCAAATCGTCGTCAGCAAGCTCAAGAACGCCAGCGTCGCCTACCCGGCCTATCCGCTGCCGCGGGAAAACATCGCCTTCGAATGGGCGATTAATCCCTATCCCGGTGGCGGAGCGCCTCTGGGCAAGAACTGAGCGGGTATAGCGCTTACACGGTGATAATTTTTTGACCGACGTCCACCGTGGTCTTGCCGCCCTTGCGGGGCGGAGCGAGCAAGCCGCGGGCCACCGCCGGGCGCGCTTCGATGGCGCCGAGCCAGCGCGTTAGGTGGTCGAGCCCATCGATGCTCACGCCCGCCCAATCATAGGTGCGCACCCAGCCGAAATTGGCAATGTCGGCGATGCTGTAGTCGTCGACCAAATATTCGTGTTCCGCGAGGCGCTTGTCGAGCACCTCGTAAAGTCGGCGTGTCTCGTTCACGTAACGACTGATGACGCTGGGGATTTTTTCGGGGAAGTAACGATTGAACACGTTGGCCTGACCCTGCATCGGGCCGATGCCGCCCACTTGAAACATCAACCATTGGATGACCCGCGAGCGCGCCTTGGCTTCCTTTGGCATGAGGCCGCCGGATTTTTCGGCCAAGTAGATCAGGATCGCGCCCGACTCGAACACCGCAAAGTCGTCGTTGTCACGGTCGACGATTGCGGGAATGCGGCCGTTGGGATTGATCGCCAAGAACTCGGGTCGCTTTTGATCGCCCTTGCCGAGGTGAAGCGCGTGCAGCGTATAAGGTAACGCCAATTCTTCCAAAGCGATGGAGACTTTATAGCCATTGGGCGTTGCGGCTGAGTAAAGATCGATGGTCATGAGGTCAGGACTCCTGGTCGCGCTGCCAACCTATTGTAACGATATAATCTGGGTGTACCGGAATCCGGCGCTAATGGAATAATCGGACGATGTCAGCCTCAAAGCAAAAGCCGTCCTGCGAGCGATTGCGCACGGCTATCGAAGGGGAGGACTGGTCATTCGTTGCGCCGGATGTGTTTATCACTTTGAGCTTCGGAATTGCGGAAAATCGCGCCGGAATCGACGCGAGTTCATTGCTGGCACTGGCCGATGATCGCTTGTACGATGCCAAACGCGCGGGGCGTAACCGTGTCGTCGGCTCGGCCGTGCAGATGACCTAGCGATTACCCGATTTGCGCTTGGCGACCGTTGGTAATTGCGCCACACTACGGCTTTTCCCGCATCTAACCGACAGGGGCCTGAACTGACCAAGCCAGTCGCTGAACTGCAGCAGCCCATCGGTGACGACGTAAAGTGCACGACGTGTTACATGTGTGCCTGCCGCTGCGGTATTAAGGTCCATCTCAAGGATGGCACGCTTCGCTATATCGAAGGTAATCGCGACCACCCGGTGAATCGCGGCGTCATCTGCGGCAAGGGGTCGGCGGGCATCATGCAGCAGTATTCGCCGGCGCGCCTGCAAAAGCCGCTGCTCCGTGTCGGCCCGCGGGGTGCGGGGGAGTTCAAGGAAATCGAGTGGGACGAAGCCTTGGCGCTGGCTACCGAGTGGCTCAACGCGGTGCGCGCGAAAGATCCGCGTCAGCTTGCTTTTTTTACGGGTCGTGACCAAAGCCAGGCGCTGACGAGTTGGTGGGCAAAACAATTCGGGACTCCCAACTACGCCGCCCATGGCGGTTTTTGCTCCGTCAACATGGCGGCGGCGGGCATGTACACCATCGGTAGCGCGTTTTGGGAATTCTCCGAACCCGACTGGGCAAACACCGAATACTTCATGATGTTCGGGGTCGCCGAAGACCATGGGTCCAACCCGATAAAAATAGGGCTCGGCAAGCTCAAGGCCCGTGGCGTCAAATTCGTTTCGGTGAACCCCGTTCAGACCGGATATTCCGCCATTGCCGATGAATGGGTAGGTATTACTCCGGGCACCGACGGCCTGTTCGTGTTGGCCCTGGTGCACGAGTTGCTGCGCCACGGTTGGGTCGACGTCGATTATCTGCTGCGCTACAGCAACGCGGCGTGGCTCGTCATCGACGATCCTGGCGGCGCGGAAGACGGGCTCATCGCAAGAGATGCACAAGGCCGCCCGCTCACCTGGGACCGCAAACTTAAAGAGGCTGTGCACGCGCCGGGCGGCGCCGGCCATCCGGCGCTGAAGGGCGAGTATCGTCTAGCCGACGGCCGCAAGGCGCGGCCCGTGTTTCATTTGCTGGCAGAGCGGTATTTAGGCGACGCATACGCGCCTGCCCAGGTTGCCGAGGCAACGGGCATCGAGGCGGGTTCGATCGAGCGTATTGCCAGTGAGTTGGCGGCCGCCGCTTTCGAGCGCAGCATCGAACTGGACGTGCCCTGGACCGACGCCTGGGGTAATCATCATGACAAGATGGTCGGTCGCCCGGTCAGCATGCACGCCATGCGCGGCATTTCCGCGCACGCCAACGGTTTTCAGACCTGCCGGGCGATCCACCTGTTGCAGCTCCTCCTCGGCAGCATCGACGTACCCGGCGGGCTGCGTTACGCGCCGCCTTATCCGAAACCGCTGGATGCGTTGCCGGTTCCCAGCGGGCGGGCGGAACACGTCGCGCCGAACCAGCCCCTCGCCGGCGCGCATCTAGGTTATCCGCGTGGTCCCGAAGATTTGCTCGTCGACGAGCAGGGTGCTCCCGCTCGCATCGACGGCGCGTATTCCTGGGAGGCGCCGCTGGCCGCCCACGGCATGATGCACACGGTCATCGCCAACGCCTGGCGTGGCGATCCCTATCCGATCGACGTGTTGTTCATGTACATGGCGAACATGGCCTGGAACTCGGCGATGAATACGGCCGGCACCATCGACATGCTGACCGACCGGGATGCGGCAACCGGCGAATACCGAATTCCGAAAATCATCTATTCCGATGCGTTTGCCTCGGAGACGGTGGCGTACGCGGATCTGGTACTGCCGGACACGACTTATCTGGAGCGCTGGGATGCGATGTCGCTGCTCGATCGGCCGATTTCCGACGCGGATGGGCCTGCCGACGCGATCCGCCAGCCCGTCGTAGCGCCGGACCGCGATGTGCGCCCGTTTCAAGATGTGCTGCTAGACCTGGGTGCGCGCCTCGGGTTACCCGGCATGGTGACGGATGCCGGAGAGGCGGCTTACCCTGGGGGTTACGCCGATTACATCGTCAATCACGAGCGTGCGCCGGGCGTGGGCACCTTGGCGGGATGGCGGGGCGCGAACGGCGACGCCGTGGGTAAGGGCGCACCCAACGAGCACCAGTTGCGCCGCTATATCGACAACGGCTGTTTCTGGCGCGAAGAGTTGCCCGAAAATTGCAGGTATTACCGCCACTCCAACGCGGATTACCTGAATTACGCCGTCGAGCGTGGATTTTTGCCGGCCGCGGACCCGGTCGTGATGCAACTGTACGCGGAACCGCTACAGCGCTTTCGGCTTGCCGCCCGGGGTGTCGGCGAAGTCCTACCGCCGCAGCAATACCGCGAACGCGTCGAGCGCTATTTCGATCCATTGCCGTTTTGGTACGCGACGGCGGACACGACGAGTGAGGCTGACGAGTATCCGCTGCACGCCCTCACCCAGCGGCCCATGGCGATGTACCACAGCTGGGGGGGGCACAATGCTTGGTTGCGGCAAATCCATGGTGACAACAAGCTCTACCTGCCGCGCACTGTTGCAGCGGCACATGGGTTAGCCGAAGGCGATTGGGTTTGGGCCGTGTCACGCCACGGCAGGATCAAGGTTCAAGTGCGGCCGATGGCCGGCGTCAACAGCCACACGATTTGGACGTGGAATGCCATTGGCAAGCGGCGCGGGGCTTGGAACCTGGACAAGGACAGCTCGGAAGGAATGAAAGGATTCCTCTTGAATCACCTCATCGAGGATCTAAAGCCACCGAGCCAGGGCGGCCTGTCCAATTCCGATCCCATCACGGGGCAGGCGGCCTGGTTCGATTTGCGCGTGCGTCTAGAACCGGTCGAGGCCGGCGAGACCCACCGCGTGGAACCTCATTTTCGTGCCCTCCAGACGCCCGCCGGAATAGCGCCGGCGCCGAGCGTTTCGCGTTTCGGTGGTGACCAGTGACGCAGCTACCCGCTAAGCCGGCGCCGGTCAAACTCGGCCTGGTGATCGATCTGGATACCTGCGTCGGCTGTCATGCCTGTGCCGTGAGCTGCAAGGAATGGAACACGGGCGGTTGGGTTGCACCCTTGTCCGACCAAAATCCCTATGGCCCGAATCAAAGCGGCACTTGGTTGAATCGCGTGCATAGCTACGAGTGGTCCGGTGACGACGATTCCGCGTCGCGCACGGTCCATTTCCCGCGTTCGTGTCTGCATTGCGAGGATGCGCCTTGCGTGACGGTGTGCCCGACCGGCGCCTCGTTCAAGCGCGGAGAAGACGGCATCGTGTTGGTAGACGAAGACAAGTGCATCGGCTGCGGTTTGTGCGCCTGGGCATGTCCCTATGGGGCACGGGAAATGGACCTCGACCAGGGCGTCATGAAGAAATGCACGCTGTGTGTGGATCGTATCTACAACGAAGAACTCGCCGAGCATGAACGGGTCCCCGCCTGTGTCGCCGCTTGTCCGACATCGGCGCGGCACTTTGGCGACTTGGGGGACCCCGAATCGGCCGTATCTAAACTGGTCGCCGAGCGGGGCGGGGCCGACCTCATGCCGGAGCAAGGCTGCAAGCCCACGAACAAATACTTGCCGCCCCGATCCCGCAAAGCCGCTGCGCCTCGAATGGGTGCGGCGGCGGCCAGTACATCCACTAGCGTGGGTTTCTTGGGATGGCTCGACCAATTGTTGAGTGACTAGGTTTTTCCATGCGCCCAGCCTGGTCCGTCATTTTCTTTACGAGCGTCTCCGGGGTGGGTTATGGGCTCACCTTTTGGTTAGCGGCCGCGGTTCTTGCCGGCTCGTCGGAAGTGGATCGGACACTCGCGCTGGTGGCATTGGGCATCGGTTTGTTCCTCATTAGCGCGGGCTTATTGTCGTCAACCCTGCATTTGCATCATCCGGAGCGCGCCTGGCGCGCATTCAGCCAATGGCGCTCGTCATGGCTGTCGCGCGAAGGCGTCGCCGCCATCCTGGCTTACGCACCGTTGCTTTGGCTGGCATTGGCGGTGTGGCGTGGCGCGGCTGGCCCCCTGGTCGCGCTGCTGGTCATGCTCATGAGTGTCATCACCGTGTTGTGCACCGCAATGATCTACGCAAGCCTTCGGCCGATCCGCGCCTGGTGCCATTACCTGGTACCCCCCATCTATCTGGGCTTCGCATTGGCATCGGGGGCGTTCTGGTTGTTGTTGTTATTGGCGCCCGCGGCACAGGCGCCGAGTTGGCTGCCCGCGGTAAGCGTGCTGGCGCTGGCTGCGGTGTGGTTCGCGAAGTGGCGTTACTGGCGCGAACTGGATCAGGATAAAAGCCCGAGTACGCCCGCCACGGCGACCGCCTTGACCGGCGCCGTGACCCCGTTGGACCCGCCCCACACGGAAGAGAATTACTTGCTACACGAAATGGCCTATAGCGTCGCCCGCCGGCACTCGAATCAGTTGAGGCGGATCGCCGTGGTGTCTGGTTTGCTGCTGCCCCTGTTGAGCTTGGGCGGGCTGTTGTTGCCCGCGGTGGCCAGCGGCTTGGTGCTGGGCGTGGGTGCCGCGGCGCTGACGCTCGGAATTCTCATAGAGCGCTGGTTGTTTTTCGCGGAAGCCACCCACACCGTGACCCTCTACTACGGCACCCAACCATAATGGGGACATTCCCCATTTATTTCGTGGAGGGCAAAAAAGGGGAATGTCCCCATTTATTTTTGGGTGGCTTTGAAGGCGCGTAGTTTTTCGTCCGGCACCGGTTGCTGATGCCGGTCTTTCCAGTCGGCATAGGGCATGCCGTAGACGATTTCTCGCGCGTCTTCCAGATCCATCTCCAGGCCCTCTTCGGATGCCGCTGCCGCGTACCATTTACTGAGGCAGTTGCGGCAGAATCCGGCCAATATCATAAGATCGATATTCTGTACGTCCGTCCGCTCGCTCAGGTGAGCGATTAGCCGGCGGAATGCCGCGGCCTCCAGGCGAGTTTGTAATTGCGAATCCAGCTCGGTCAAAGTCGTTCTCCTAGTTCATACGGGCCATCGTGAGTCGAGGCGTGGGTTTAATTGTAGGCGTTATTTTGCGCTTGGGGGGGCCGCGAAGCGCCCCGCCGGTCCACTGCGCAGATGATCGACCCGCCGTCCTGGAGCACGCCCGGGGCTGATTCTATGATCCGCACCACCTCTCAGCTAACCGGGGAAAATGCGGTGGAATCAAATCGTCGGCAGTTCATGAAATCTTTCGCAAGCGTGGGCGCGGTCGGGGCCGCCAGCATGGCGATGAGTCAGGCGGGTTGTGCGCAGCAGGGTGCGGCCCCGGGCACGGCATATACCAGCCGGCACGGCTACGGTGAGGCCATCGCGGGGCCTTACCTGGATCTCCGCACGGGGCGCGGCAATCAGCTCGCCTACGCGCGTATTCAGAGCGACATCGATTTCGGCAAGCAAAAGTATTTTTGGTTTAAGGGTTACGTTTCCGCCGTGCGCCCTTGGAAGAAGGTCGACGATTTACTCGGTTGCCAGGGCTTCGGCGTCATTCGCCTGAATGAGCGCGAGGACGGTTCCTTCGAGCGTCTGTGCCGCGAAATCATCCTCTACACCGACATGCAGGGCAATGTCTTAAGCGAGTGGCAAAACCCTTACACCAATGAGACCGTGGAAGTCGTGCAGGTCGCCAACGATCCGTTTAACTACCTGATCCAGGATCACTTCCCGGTGCCACCGAGTTTCGGCGGCGTTAATAAGGAGAAGGCACCGCCGAAAATTCCGTTCGTGTTGCCCTGGTATCAGCACAATGAATGGCTGGAGATGGAGATGCACATGCACCTCCTGTATCCGAGTGCATTGCAACCCGACGAATGGCCGCGCGAATCATCGGGCTCGATGGTGCAGGTGTCGGAGTATTTCGCGCACCACATTCTTGCCGACGACATGCAGAATCCGGACGTGACTTCACTGGATTACAACGGCACCTGGAACCGGACCACGCCTTGGCTACCGTGGATGTTGATGGGCCAGGCGGAGGGCCATTGTCAATACAACTGCTTCATGGGTAATACGGACGACCTGAGCGTCGTCTTGTCGAAATCGGCGTTGGATTATGCCGAAAAGCACTATCCGAAATATTTCGATGCGCCCACCGAGTGGTCCGACGAGTCGTTATCGAGTCTGGAAAACTACGCCCACGGCCGCACCCCCAAAACCTAAGCGCATCAACTAGCTC
>JAHEKG010000029.1:0-450 GCA_024638475.1 Rhodospirillales bacterium
CCACCCGGTAGTGCTGCTGGCCTTGGCTCGCGACCTGGGGCAGGTGAGTGACGCACAACACCTGGCGTTGCTCGCCGAGTTCGCGTAGGCGCCGGCCGACAATCTCGGCAACACCGCCGCCGACCCCGGCATCGACTTCGTCGAAAATCATGGTGGGAACCGCCGTCGCGGCCGAGGCCACGACTTGGATGCTCAGGCTTACCCGAGACAGCTCCCCGCCGGAAGCGACCTTGGCGAGGGGTGCCGCGGGCTGGCCGGGGTTCAAGGCAACGAGAAACTCCAGCCGCTCACAGCCGCTGCCATCCCACTGGCTCGCCGGTAACGGCGTCAGCGCCACCTGCAACTCACCCTTGGGCATCCCCAGCTCTTGCATGACTTCGGTCACCCGCCGGCTGAGGTCCTTCGCCGCCTGGCGCCGGGCCTCGGTGAGCCGCTTTGCCCGCTTGGCGA
>JAHEKG010000029.1:460-19597 GCA_024638475.1 Rhodospirillales bacterium
GCCTGAGACGGCGCTTGCTGCCGGCGCCGAACTCCCGCGGATCGACCTCGAGCAAGGTCTCCTTGGCGACCACCGCCTGGCCGGCGTCCTCTTCGTCCTCGTCGTCCTCCGCTTCGCCGGCCGCGCCCTCCTCGCCGCTTGCGCCTTCGGCTTGTTCGCCCCGCTCGTCGCCGCCCGCTTCAGCCACGGTTGCCGCCTGGTCGTCGGCCTCCTCGGTCGGCATGGTCTCGGACTCCTCGGCCGGCTCTTCCACCGCCGCCGCCGGTGTCTGCAACGTTTCCAGGGACTGTTCGTCGCCGCCCAATTGGCTCAACCGCTGCTGCAATTCCGCGACCACGCCGGGCAGGGCTTCATCCTCCACCCGGTGTTTGCGCGCCAAGCTGCGGATTCGCGCCAGGCGGTCTTCGACGAACTCGAGCCGCTGCGGGTCAAGCTCCAGCTTGTCGCGGTAGTGGCGCAGGACGCCGATGGCTTCACGCAGTTGAATCTCGGCCTCGGTGACGGCGGCGGCGCCCGGCTGGAGGCTGGTGTCTAAACTGCAGATGGTGTCGAAGAGGCGCTCCGCCTGGCCCAACTGCTGCAGCGCGGGGGCCGGTTCACCCTCGTCCAGCAAGTTCAGCAGCTGCTCGACCTGGGACGTCAGCGTATGCACGTTGGCCAGCCGGTCGCGTTCGCGCTTAAGTTCCGCGACCTCATCCGGCGCCAAGTCGAGCTGCTCGAGTTCCTCCAGCTGGAAACGGCACAGATCGATCTGCGCCGTCATTTCCGCTTGGCCATCGCTGAACCGTTCCAATTGGGTTTGGGCGTCACGCCAGGTGTCATGGGCCTGTCTTACGCGGTCCGCGAGCTCCAGGTGGCCGCCGTGAAAATCCACGATCCGGCGCTGCACGGCGGCGACCAGCAACGACTGGTGCGCATGTTGACCATGAATGTCCACTAACAACGGGCGGAGGCTGCGGATGTCGCGCAGGTTGACGGGGTTGCCGTTGATAAATGCCCGCGAGCGGCCTTCCCGGGTGATGACCCGGCGGAGCAAGCATTCCTCGTCGGCCTCTAGGCCCCGCTCCGCGAGCCAGGCCTGCGCCGCCGGCAGGTTTTCGCAGCTGAACACGGCGGAAATCTCTGCGCGTTCGCAGCCTGCCCGCAGCACGCTGCCGTCGGCACGTTCGCCCAGGGCAAGCCCCAACGCATCAACGAGAATGGATTTGCCGGCACCCGTTTCGCCGGTGAGGACGGTCATATGGGGAAATAGCTCGACGTCGACCTGGTCGATAACGGCAAAGTTGCGGACGGATAACAGCTGCAGCATTAGCGGATTCGGTGGGTATCAAGCCGATTGTTACGGCCCCAATTGAGCTTGGAGCGCAAGATCTCGAAATAATTGTGTCCTGCCGGATGAATCAACGTCAGCTGAACATCTGCGCGACGAATGTGCAACAGGCCATCAATGCCCTGATCGCCTAGATACTCGCCGTCGCAGAACACTTCCGCATTGGTTTCAACCCGACGATCGATGCGCACCTCGATTGCACTCGAGCCGTTCAGCACCAACGGCCGGTCGCTGAGGGTATGCGGGCAAATGGGCACCATCACCATGGCGTCCACCGCGGGGTGAATGATAGGCCCGCCGCAGCTCAGCGCGTACGCCGTCGATCCCGTCGGCGTGGCAACGATCAAGCCGTCGCCGGCGGGCGAATTGACGTAGCTGCCGTCTACCCAGGTGACATAGTCGAGCATGTGGCCGCTATCGCGGCCCTGGAGCACGACGTCGTTTAACGCCAACATGGGCATGCCCGCTGCACCGCCGTCTAAATCGATGCGGGCCTCCAGCATCGCGCGTTGTTCGCTGCTGTAGTCGCCCCTGAGCACCGCGTCGAGGACCTCCTCCAGCGAGTCTGGGGTAACGTCGGTGAGAAAGCCTAGCCGCCCGCGGTTGATACCCAGCAGGGGCACACCCTGGGCCGCCACCCGGCGGGCGGCATAAAGCATCGTGCCGTCACCGCCGATGGCGATGACCAGATCCACCTGCGCGCCCAGTGCATCGCCTTCGACCTGACCGAGACCGTCGAGCTCCGCGGGTAATTCGCTGCTCGCGCCGAGTAGCACCTTGATACCGCGCTGTTCGAGGAACTTAACGACCGTTTTGGCGGGTTCCGCGACACGCGGGTCTTTGAGCCTGCCGATCAGGCCGATCGTTTGGGGGCTACTGGGCATAATGGCTCGTTAAATGACCTTCGAGTCGACATGGATCTTGACACCCTTGCAGAGGCACTGCTAGCTTTTTGCGGCGTCATGACGTAGCGCGTTAAGGTACCAGATGCCTGTGAATTCTACATCGGAAGGACTTAACGAGCGGGCGCAACATCTACTGCGCTTCCTTGTCCGTCGGTATATCCGCGAAGGTCAGCCCGTTGGCTCCCGCGTCCTATCCAAGGAGACTGGACTTGACGTGAGTCCGGCCACCATCCGCAACGTCATGTCCGATTTAGAGGAACTTGGATTCGTCACCTCCCCGCATACCTCGGCGGGCCGTGTGCCCACGGTGGCGGGCTACCGATTTTTCGTCGACACATTAATAAAACTGACGCCGCCCGGAGAGAATGAGCTCGAACAGGCGCGCGGCTTGTTGCGGGCGGCGCGGCGCGATCCCAAAGCGTTGGCTGCATCCGCATCGGAGGTGCTGTCTAGTTTCACGAGCCTCGCCGGTGTGGTGACGTTACCCCGGCCGGGTCACCGGGAATTGCGGCAGATCGAGTTCCTACCGTTGTCGGATAAGCGGCTGTTGGCGATCTTGGTCCTGAATGACAAGGAAGTTCACAACAAGGTGGTCTCCGTGGACCGAGACTTTGACGAGTCTCAATTGCGCCGCGCGGCCAATTACCTGAACGAGCAGTTTGCGGGTAAGGATCTGGAAGAGGTGCGACGTCACCTGCTGGAGGAGTTACAGCATACCCGCGCATCGCTGAACGAAATGATGCTGGATGCCATTTCTTTGGCGGAGGGCGCTCTAGCCGACGAAACGCCTAACGCGGAGTTCGTGCTCGCCGGCGAGACCAACCTGATGGGGCTAGACGAGTTAGCTGACATCGACACGCTCAAGCGCCTGTTCGAGGCGTTCAACGACAAGCGGGATATTCTCCATCTGCTCGACAGGAGCATGGACGGCGATGGGGTGCAGATTTTTATCGGTCGGGAGTCGGGCTACCAGCTGCTCGACGAATGCAGCGTGGTTACGGCGCCTTACGGCCAGGACGATGAGACGGTGGGCGTCCTGGCTGTCATCGGCCCGACCCGGATGGCCTACGAACGGGTCATCCCCATCGTGGATATCACTGCCAAACTGATCAGCTCCGCGTTAAATTCCTCTTGAATTCCTGGGCCGAGCCCCCATTCATCTGAAGTTCGCCGGCGCCCGAGGGAGGCGGAGGAGTTTTATGACCCAAACCAAGGATGAATCCTCGGCGCAAGCCGAAGCGCTCGGTCACGGCGTCGGCGGGGAGGCCCCGGCCGGCGAGCCCGCTGCCGCAGCCGAGCCCACGTCTAGCCTGGAGGAAGAGCTCGCGTTGGCACGCGGGCAGGCCGAGGAAAACCACGCCAAGCATCTGCGGGCCCTGGCCGACCTGGACAATCTCCGCAAGCGCCATCAGCGGGAGCTGGAGAACGCCCGCAAATACGGGCTGGAACGGCTGGCGGGGGAATTGTTGGCGGTTTGGGACAGCCTGGAGGCGGGTCTTGCGGCGGCGGCTCAGGCCGACGGCGATACGAGCGCCCTGGTGGAGGGCAGCCGTGCCACGCTCAAGTTACTGGACTCGGTACTCAGCCAGTTCGCAATCGAGGTAATCGACCCTCACGGCGAGCCCTTCGACCCCAACTATCACGAGGCCATGAGTACCGTCGAAGCGCCGGACACGGAGCCGAATACGGTTGTCGAGGTCGTCCAGAAGGGGTTTCGCATCCACGAGCGGTTATTGCGGCCCGCGCGGGTGTTGGTTTCCAAATCATCCGATAGCTAAAAAAGCCGCCGGCTACGCTTGAATTTCGGCAATTCCCCCCCATTTTTCGAGATATGAATTTTTTAACTTGTGCACCTTTAACTTTTTTGGAGACGAGCCATGGGTAGAGTAATCGGCATCGATCTGGGTACCACGAATTCTTGCGTTGCCGTCATGGACGGCGGGGTACCCAGGGTCATTGAAAACAGCGAGGGCGATCGGACGACTCCGTCCATCGTCGCGTTTACTAAGGACGACGAGATCATCGTCGGTCAATCGGCCAAGCGTCAGGCCGTCACGAATCCCAGCAACACCTTGTTTGCCGTAAAACGTCTGATCGGCCGGCGTTTCGATGACGACGTCGTGCAAAAGGACATCGACATGGTGCCCTACGAGATCGTCAAGGCGGACAACGGCGATGCCTGGGTGACAGTCAACGGCAAGAAAATGGCACCGCCGGAGATTTCCGCGCGGGTGTTGATGAAGATGAAAAAGACCGCCGAGGATTACCTGGGTGAACCCGTTACGGAGGCCGTGATTACGGTACCCGCATACTTCAACGACTCCCAGCGTCAGGCGACCAAAGACGCCGGCAAGATTGCGGGCCTCGAAGTCAAGCGCATCATCAACGAGCCGACCGCCGCGGCCCTGGCCTATGGTTTGGACAAGCAGCGCGGTGACAGCAAGATTGCCGTTTACGATCTCGGTGGCGGTACCTTCGACGTTTCCATCATTGAAATTGCCGAAGTCGATGGCGAGCATCAATTCGAGGTGCTGGCCACCAACGGTGACACGTTCTTGGGCGGCGAAGACTTCGATATGCGGATCATCGATTACCTGGCCAATGAGTTCGAGAAAGAGGCGGGTATCGACCTACGGACGGATCCGCTCGCGATGCAGCGCTTGAAGGAAGCCGGCGAGAAGGCGAAGATCGAGCTGTCGACGGGCAGTCAAACGGAAGTGAACCTGCCGTACATCACGGCGGACGCCAGTGGGCCTAAACACCTCAACATCAAGTTGACGCGGGCCAAGCTCGAGTCCTTGGTCGAGGAGTTGGTTACTCGGACGATCGATCCTTGTCGGATTGCCTTGCAGGATGCGGGCCTCAAGGTCGCGGATATTGATGACGTGATCCTCGTCGGCGGACAGACGCGCATGCCGAAGGTTCAAGAAGAAGTGAAGAACTTCTTCGGCCGAGAGCCGCGCCGGGACGTGAACCCCGACGAAGCCGTCGCCGTGGGCGCTGCCATTCAGGGTGGTGTCTTGTCGGGCGAGGTCAAGGACGTATTGTTGCTGGATGTCACGCCACTGTCTCTCGGTATCGAGACGTTGGGGGCGGTCATGACCAAGTTAATCGACAAGAACACGACCATACCGACCAAGGCAACGCAGATTTTTTCGACGGCGGACGACAATCAGGGCGCGGTCACCATTCACGTGCTGCAGGGCGAGCGCGAACGTTCCCAGGACAACAAATCTCTGGGCCGATTCGATCTCACCGATATTCCGCCCGCGCCGCGCGGTATGCCGCAGATCGAAGTGACCTTCGACATCGATGCCAACGGTATTCTCAATGTATCGGCGAAGGATAAGGCGACCGGCAAGGAACAGAAGATCGTGATTAAAGCTTCCTCCGGCCTAACCGATGACGAGATTCAGAACATGGTGGCGGACGCGGAGGCGCACGCCGAGGAGGATAAGCAGTTCCGCGAGCTGGTCGACGTGCGTAACCAAGGTGACGCGTTGATTCATGCCACCGAGAAGTCGTTGGCTGAATTGGGTGAGAAGGTCGAAGCCGAGGAACGCGGCAAAATCGAGACGGCGCTGAGTGACCTGAAAGAAGCGGTCCAGGGTGACAGTAAGAGCACCATCGAGGCCAAACTGGCTGGGCTCAGCGAGGCCTCCGCAGGGCTTGCCGAGAAGTTGTATGCCGAGAAAGCTGGTGAGGCCGGTGAGGCGTCGGCTTCCGAAGAGTCCGCGGGTGACGACGATGTCGTCGATGCAGAGTTCGAGGAAGTCAAAGACGACGACAAGTAAGTAGTGCGATGTTGCTCGGGGATGCTCGGGCACGGTGAAGTAGCTAACAATACGGTGGGCGGCTGCGCAAGCGGCTCCCACCGTTTAGCGATGGGTGGGGCATGAGTAAGCGCGACTATTACGAGGTGCTGGAGGTTGAGCGGAATGCCAGCGAGGCAGACCTCAAGAAAGCCTATCGCCGGTTAGCGATGAAATTCCATCCGGATCGCAATTCCGATGATGTTGAGGCCGAGGCGAAGTTTAAGGAAGCCAAGGAGGCCTACGAGATTCTCACCGATGCAGACAAACGTGCGGCCTATGATCAGTTCGGCCATGCCGGAGTCGATCCCAGCCAAGGCGGTGGGCAAGGGTTTGGACCCGGCGCGGGGATGAGCGACATCTTCGGTGACGTTTTTGGGGATATTTTCGGCGGTAGCCAACGCCGGGGCGGGCGCAGTCAGGTGTTTCGCGGCGCTGATTTGCGCTACGAGTTGGAACTCGAGCTGGAGCAGGCCGTCTTCGGTGACTCCATCAATGTGGATATCCCCACCCAGGTCGAGTGCGGCCGTTGCAAAGGCTCGGGCGCCGAGCCGGGCACCAGCCCGACGAGTTGCGAAACCTGTGGCGGCGCCGGCCAAGTGCGCATGCAGCAAGGTTTTTTCTCCGTCCAGCAGACCTGCCCGACATGTCGCGGCGCGGGCACGGTCGTGCAAGACCCCTGCAATGAGTGCCACGGGCGGGGCCGTCAACGCAAAGTAAAAACGCTCAACATTAAAGTGCCCGCCGGCGTCGATAGCGGTGATCGCATCCGCCTGGGGGGTGAAGGCGAGAGTGGCCGCAACGGCGGGCCCAGCGGCGACCTCTACGTCGATGTGATGGTTCGGCCTCATGATATTTTTGAGCGCGATGGCCGCCACCTGAGCTGCGAGGTGCCGATTAGTTTTGCGACCGCTGTGCTGGGCGGGACGGTTGAGGTGCCGACACTGGACGGTCAGGTCAAGCTGAAGATTCCGGCGGAGAGCCAATCGGGCCGGGTGTTTCGATTGCGCGGCAAGGGTGTAACGCCCGTGCGCGGGGGCGGTCAGGGCGACTTGTTTTGCAGGATTCAAGTCGAGACTCCGGTAAAGTTGACCCATGAACAGAAAAAGCTGCTGCGGGAACTGGATGACTCGTTGGAGGCTGGCGGCGAGCGGCACAGCCCGCGTGCGCGGTCGTGGATGGACGGCGTCAAGCGTTTCTTTGAGAGCATGAGCAGCTAATGTTGAATATCGCCGTGATCGGAGCCTCCGGCCGCATGGGTCGGACGTTGCTCCGGTGCATCCAAGCTGTCGACGATTTACGGCTCGTGGGTGCGGTGTCCGAATCCGGCGACCCGGATTTAGGGGTGGACGTGGGGCATTTGATCGAGGCCGGCGATCTCGGCGTGGAACTCACCGATAACCCTGTGGCGGGGGTCCGATCTGCCCATGCCGCCATTGATTTCACGTTGCCGGAGGCGCTGGCCGACACACTCAGAACTTGCGTGACTCAAGGAATTCCGCTCGTGGTGGGCACAACCGGACTCAGTGACCCGCAGCTGGCGGGGCTCAAAGAGGCGGCCCTGACGATACCCCTTGTCTACGCGCGCAACATGAGTGTGGGGGTCAATGTATTCATGGAGCTTGTCCGCCGGTGTGCTGCGGCGCTGGATGCGGACTACGACGCTGAGATTATCGAAGCGCACCACCGCCACAAGGTGGATGCGCCGTCAGGGACCGCGTTGGCCCTGGGCGAACTGGTGGCCGAGGCCCGCGGCGGTAGCTTGGATGCATTGGGCGTGTTCGCCCGAGAAGGCCAGACGGGCCCCCGCGAACCGGGCAGTATCGGCTTTTCCGCTATTCGCGCCGGCAATATCGTCGGCGAGCACACGGTCGTGTTCGCGTCGGCCGACGAGCGCATCGAGTTGACGCATCGCGCAGCCGAGCGCGCGGTGTTCGCGAAAGGGGCCCTGCGGGCTGCCCGCTGGGTCGCCGGCCGGGCGCCCGGCTTATACGACATGGGCGACGTGCTGGGTTTCAAGAAGAAATGATTTATCGGCGATAGTGCCCGCTAGCGATTGCACGCGCGGCGCGACCCGTTAGAATACCCGCTCAAGCCTCCCACGTCCTTGCTGGCGCCGGGTTGCCTAGCGGGATAGGTTGCTGAGCAGCCGTCCCGTTTTATGCATCTAGAACCCGCTACCCGGAGGAGTCCAAATTGATGGAGCCGGCCATACTCGCGCTTGAGGATGGCACCGTATTCCACGGCGCATCGATCGGCATCGCCGGCAGAACGCTGGGCGAAGTGGTGTTCAACACGGCGATGACCGGCTACCAGGAGATCCTCACGGATCCCTCCTATTTTCGCCAGATCGTCACCCTGACCTACCCCCATATCGGCAATGTAGGGACCAACTCCGAAGATCAAGAATCCACCCAGGTTTACGCCGCCGGGCTGGTCATCCGTGACTTGTCGGCGACGGTCAGTAGCTGGCGAGGCGAGGGGAGCCTCCAGCAATTCTTGCGGCGCGCAAAAACGGTCGCGATTGCGGATATCGACACGCGCAAGCTGACCAGAATCTTGCGCGACAAGGGCGCGCAGGCCGGCTGCATCATCGCCGGGGAAGAGCCGGTTGCCGAGGAGGCGATTGCAGCGGCGCGTAAGTTTCCCGGTCTCAAGGGCATGGATTTGGCGAAGCTGGTAACGACCCGCGACGCTTACCAGTGGAATCAGGGTTTGATCTGGCCGTCGCGAGACCGAGCCTATTCGAAGCGGCTCGCAAGCTATCACGTCGTTGCCTACGACTTCGGGATCAAACGCAACATCTTGCGCCTATTGGCCGAGCAAGATTGCCGCATTACCGTCGTGCCCGCGACAACCTCGGCCGAGGAAGTCCTTGCCCTGGATCCGGACGGCGTCTTTTTGTCCAACGGACCGGGGGACCCGGAACCGTGCGATTACGCCATTGCGGCTATCGAAGGAATTCTCGCATCGTCCGAGGTGCCGGTATTCGGGATTTGCCTGGGCCATCAGTTACTGGCGCTGGCGAGTGGCGCCAAGACCCTGAAAATGAAGTTTGGCCATCATGGGGCCAATCATCCGGTGCAGGAACTGGATAGCGGGCGGGTGATGATCACCAGCCAGAATCACGGGTTCGCGGTGGATCCGGACAGCCTGGGTGACAATCTTCGGCCAACGCATCGGAGTTTGTTCGACCAATCCCTGCAAGGTATCGAACGGATCGACGTTCCGGCCTTCGGTTTCCAAGGTCATCCGGAAGCGAGTCCGGGCCCCCATGACGTGGCGGGGCTGTTCGATCGCTTCACGCTGCAGATGCGCTTGTATCGGCGTGAGCCCGCCCAGTTAGATGAAGTAAATGAATAAAAAACAAAAGTTTACGAACATTTTATAAAGAAATTATAGCTTGCCAAAACGCGACGACATCCAGTCTATCCTCATCATCGGCGCCGGTCCGATCGTGATCGGGCAAGCCTGTGAGTTCGATTATTCGGGGACTCAGGCCTGTAAGGCGCTGAAGGAGGAGGGCTACCGGGTGGTACTGGTGAATTCGAACCCAGCCACGATAATGACCGACCCGGAAAGCGCCGACGCGGTTTATATCGAGCCTATTCAATGGCAGGCCGTCGAACGGATTATCGCTAAGGAAAAGCCCGATGCATTGCTGCCGACCATGGGGGGCCAGACGGCGCTGAATTGTGCGTTGGATTTGGATCGCGAGGGCGTTCTGAAGCGTTATGGCGTGGAAATGATTGCCGCTTCCCGGGTGGCGATCGACATGGCCGAAGACCGGGAAAAATTTCGTATTGCCATGCAGGAAATTGGCCTCGAGAGTCCCCGCGCCGGTTTAGCGCACAGCCTCGAAGAGGCTTGGGTCACGCAAGAGGAAATCGGTTTTCCGCTCATCATCCGGCCCTCGTTCACCATGGGTGGCAGTGGCGGTGGTATCGCCTACAACCGCGACGAGTTCGAGACGATTGTCGCGCGTGGTCTGGACCTGTCTCCGACTACGGAGGTATTGCTCGAAGAATCCGTCATCGGTTGGAAAGAATTCGAAATGGAGGTGGTGCGAGACCGCAACGACAACTGCATCATTATTTGTGCCATCGAAAATGTGGATGCGATGGGCGTGCATACGGGCGATTCCATTACGGTTGCTCCGGCCCAAACCCTGACGGACAAGGAATATCAGCGGCTGCGGGATGCCTCCATCGCGGTGTTGCGCAAGATCGGCGTGGAGACGGGTGGTTCGAATGTCCAATTTGCCGTCAATCCCGCCGACGGGCGGGTTCTCATTATCGAGATGAATCCGCGGGTCTCGCGTTCCTCGGCGCTGGCGTCCAAGGCGACCGGTTTTCCCATCGCGAAAGTGGCCGCCAAGTTGGCGGTCGGCTATACCCTCGATGAACTCAGCAACGATATCACCGGTGGCCTTACCCCAGCGTCGTTCGAGCCAACGATCGACTACGTTGTCACCAAGGTACCGCGGTTCACCTTCGAAAAATTCCCGCAAGCCAACGATCGGCTGACCACGCAAATGAAATCCGTGGGCGAGGTGATGGCCATCGGGCGAACTTTCCAGGAATCCTTACAGAAAGCCTTGCGCGGCCTCGAGGTGGGCACGGATGGGCTGAATCCTCAGCTGCCGCCGCCCGTGGCCGGTGAGACCCTCGCCGAAGAGCACATGGCGGTGCTGAGCCAAGAACTGCGCATGCCCGGCGCCATGCGAATTTGGTACGTGGGGGATGCATTTCGCCACGGCCTGTCGGTGGAGGAGGTGGCCCGGTTATCGGGCATCGATTCATGGTTCCTGGTCCAGATCAAGGATTTGATCGACGAGGAGCGGACAATTCAGGCTGAGGGATCGAAAAGTCTCAAGGCGAAGCGCCTCCGCCGGTTAAAACGCAAAGGTTTCAGCGACCGCCGCTTGGCCAGCCTGCTCGATGCCAGCGAGGCGATGGTGCGGCACGCCCGCCATCGCCACGACATCCGGCCGGTGTATAAGCGCGTCGATACCTGCGCCGCGGAGTTCGCCAGCTACACGGCTTACATGTACTCCACCTATGAAGACGAGTGCGAGGCGGAGCCGTCGGATCGGGACAAGATCATGATTCTTGGCGGGGGTCCCAACCGGATCGGCCAGGGTATCGAATTCGACTATTGCTGCGTGCACGCGTCTTTCGCGCTCCGCGACGCCGGTTACGAAACCATCATGGTCAACTGCAATCCGGAAACGGTGTCCACGGACTATGACACCTCCGACCGGCTGTACTTCGAGCCCCTCACCCTCGAAGACGTTCTCGAAATCGTCCACCGAGAAGAGCCCAAGGGGCTGATTGTGCAGTACGGCGGGCAGACCCCGCTCAAGCTCGCGCTCGACTTGGAAAAGGCCGGCGCGCCCATCATCGGTACGTCACCGGATTCGATCGACCTGGCGGAGGATCGAGAACGTTTTCAGAAGCTCATCATGGAATTGGGCCTACGCCAGCCACCCAACGCGACGGCGCGAACGGAAGAGGAGGCCGTGGAGTGCGCGCAGACCGTCGGTTACCCGCTTGTGGTCCGGCCCTCCTATGTGCTCGGTGGTCGAGCGATGGAAATTGTTCACAACGAAGACGATTTGCGCGCCTACGTCAAAGATGCGGTCAAGGTGAGTGATGACAGTCCGATCTTGCTCGACCGGTTCCTCGACCAGGCCGTCGAAGTCGATGTGGATGCCATTAGTGACGGCGAAGACGTCGTCGTCGGTGGAATCATGCAGCACATTGAACAGGCCGGAGTCCATTCCGGCGATTCCGGTTGTTCGCTGCCGCCCTTCGGGCTGACACCCGAAGTCCAGTCCGAGCTTCGCGAGCAGGTGTATGCGATGGCGCGGGGACTCAAGGTGGTCGGCCTGATGAACACGCAGTTCGCCATTCAAAACGGCATCGTTTACGTCTTGGAGGTTAATCCGCGGGCATCCCGGACCGTCCCGTTTGTATCCAAGGCCGTCGGAGTGCCGCTGGCAAAAGTGGCCGCGCGGGTGATGGTGGGCGAGAAGCTCAAGGACGTGGGCCCGATGCCGCCGGAGACTCTGCCGTACTACGCGGTCAAGGAAGCGGTGTTCCCCTTCGGCAAGTTTCCGGAGGCGGACCCCATCCTGGGTCCGGAGATGAAGTCGACGGGTGAGGTCATGGGCATCGGCCGCACCTTCGGCGAAGCCTACGCGAAGGCTCAGTTGGCCTCCGGGGTAACCTTGCCGATGCGCGGCACCGCGCTGATCAGCGTTCGAGAGCGCGACAAGGAAGCGGCCGTCGAACTCGCGCAGATGCTGGTGGAGCGCGGATTTCGCATTGTCGCCACGGGCGGCACCGCAACCGCGCTGACGGCCGGTGGCATCGCTTGCCGGCGGGTCAACAAAGTTCGCGAGGGCCGCCCGCACATCGTTGATATGATCAAAAACGACGAGATTACATTGATCGTGAATACCACCGAGGGCAAACAGGCGATCAAGGAATCTCATTCCATCCGTGGCGCAGCGGTGGTTAAAAAGGTTACGTACTACACGACCTTGCCCGCCGCCAGCGCAACTTGCAGGGCTTTGGATTATCTGGAAAGCGTGGATGTCAACCGGCTTCAGGATTTGCACAGGGAATTAGGCTTATGAGCAAGGTGCCGATTACGGCGACCGGCGCCGAGCGTCTGCGCGATGAACTCAAGCAACTCAAGGGCGTCGATCGGCCGCGGGTCATCGAAGCCATTGCCGAGGCGCGCGCCCATGGTGACCTGAAGGAGAATGCGGAATACCACGCCGCCCGCGACCAGCAGGGTTTCATTGAAGGCCGTATCAGCGAGATCGAAGCCAAGCTTTCCAATGCAGTGGTAATCGACGTCAGTACGCTTAAGACCGACGGCCGGGTGGTGTTCGGAACGACGGTGGTACTAGTCTGCCTAGACAGCGACGAAGAGACCCGCTACCAAATCGTTGGGGAAGACGAAGCTGATATCAAAGCCAGCAAGATTTCGATCGGTTCGCCCATTGCGCGCGCCCTGATCGGCAAGCAAGAAGGCGACGAGGTTGACGTAACGACCCCTGGTGGGGCGCGGCGATTCGAAATTGCCGCGGTGGAATATATCGCTAGCTGAGCTTTATTTTCGGCGCTTGCGGATGTTGTCGGTAGAGTAGAGCCATGTTACCGATCTTCTGGACAAGGTGTGCCCCGCTGGCGCTGACGAGGGCGCTGATGGTTGCGTCCCGCTCGGTTCGATTGGCGCCTCGGATGTTGACTTTGAGTAGCTCATGGTGGGCCAAGGATTGTTCCAGTTCCTGCAACACGGCGTCGGAAGCACCCGCCTGGCCGATGAAGATGATGGGCTTGAGGCCATGACCGAGGCGCCGGAGATTCTTTCGTTGTCGTTCGGTGAGCTGCATCGCAGGGATTATACGGGCGTGAAAGCAAGCTTTGGGATGCATTAGCCGTGGCCCGGCGTGGCAGCAGCGGCAGGTGGTTGCGCCGCCAGCGGCGGGACCCCTACGTCGCCCGTTCGCGGGAAGAGGGCTATCGCTCGCGCGCGGCGTACAAATTGCAACAGCTTGATGCGGGGGAAAGACTGCTGCGGTCCGGGATGGTGGTCGTGGATCTGGGCGCCGCGCCGGGCGGTTTTAGTCAATACGCGGCCGAGCGCGTGGGCGCCAAGGGCCGGGTCGTGGCGATCGACTTGCTGCCCATGGATCCCATCGCCGGGGCCGACATCCTGCAAGGGGACTTTTCTTCGGAGGCAACGCTGGCCAGCCTGCGAGCGACGTTGGGCGAACGCGGCGTGGACCTTGTAATTTCGGATATGGCACCCAATATTACAGGTAACCGAGCTGTGGATCAGCCGCGGGGCATGCTGCTCGCGGAGCTGGCTTTGGAGTTTGCCCGCGAGCAACTGAACCCCGGTGGTGACTTGGTGGTCAAACTATTCCAAGGCGAGGGTTTCGAGGCATTTGTAACAGACGTACGCAGCAGTTTCGACCGGGTGCGCATGATCAAACCCGCGGCGTCGCGATCGGCGAGCCGTGAGATGTATTTGCTGGCTCGGCAACTGCAGATGTAGTAGGGTGCCGTTAAGGTAATTTTTCTTATTTGAGTCAATCATTTAGAGGGTGAACGCTTGAACGACCTGGCGAAAAACATCATTCTTTGGATCGTCATTGCCGTGGTATTGATGTCGGTATTCCAAAGCTTTGGGCCGGTCAACGAGCGGACCCAGCCCGTCCCGTATTCCGTATTCCTTGATTATGTCGATCAAGGCACCGTCAAGCAGGTGGAATTCGAAGATAAGACTATCCGCTTCATGCGCAACAACGAGATGCAGTTTACGCACAGTCCCGAGACGGATAACACCGCCCTCATTGGGGAACTGAAGAAAAACAACGTCATGATTACGTCGAGCCCGGAGAAACAGCAGTCGTTCTTGTTGCAGCTGTTCATTTCTTCGTTCCCAATCTTGCTGCTGATCGGTGTCTGGGTGTATTTCATGCGCCAAATGCAAGGCGGCGGGGCAGGCCGCGGCGCCATGTCCTTCGGCAAGAGCCGTGCCCGGCTCTTGGGCGAAGACCAAGTCAATGTGACGTTCGCCGATGTCGCGGGCGTGGAGGAAGCCAAGGAAGAAGTCGTCGAGATTGTCGACTTCCTCAAGGATCCGGCCAAATTTCAGCGTCTCGGCGGCAAGATCCCCAAGGGCGTACTCATGGTGGGCTCGCCGGGTACGGGCAAGACCTTGCTCGCGCGGGCAATTGCGGGAGAGGCCAAAGTACCGTTCTTCACGATTTCCGGTTCGGACTTCGTTGAAATGTTCGTGGGCGTCGGCGCATCGCGGGTCCGGGACATGTTCGAGCAAGCCAAAAAGCATGCGCCTTGCATCATCTTTATTGATGAGATCGACGCGGTGGGCCGCCATCGTGGTGCCGGCTTGGGCGGCGGACATGACGAACGCGAGCAGACCCTCAACCAATTGCTCGTTGAAATGGATGGTTTCGAGGGCAACGAGGGGATTATCGTTATCGCCGCGACCAACCGCCCCGACGTCTTGGACCCGGCCCTACTACGACCCGGGCGATTCGACCGCCAGGTCGTCGTCCCGCTGCCGGACGTTCGTGGCCGCGAACTGATCTTGAAAGTTCATATGCGTAAAGTGCCCTTGGGAGATGACGTTAAACCATCCGTCATTGCTCGGGGTACCCCAGGGTTCTCCGGCGCCGACCTGGCTAACTTGGTTAATGAAGCGGCATTGTTTGCCGCTCGGGCCAACAAACGCGTCGTTGGCATGGAAGAATTCGACAAGGCGAAGGACAAGATCATGATGGGTGCCGAGCGGCGCTCCATGGTCATGAGTGAAGACGAGAAAAAACTCACGGCCTATCACGAAGCCGGTCACGCGATCGTCGGGTTATCGGTGCCCGATCACGACCCCGTTTATAAGGTCTCGATCATCCCGCGTGGGCGTGCTCTAGGCATCACGATGTTCCTACCCGAGGAAGACCGCTATAGCTATTCGAAGCAGCGGCTAAAGAGCCAGATTTGCAGCCTGTTCGGCGGGCGGATCGCAGAGGAGTTGGTATTCGGTGAGGACTTCGTCACCACCGGCGCGTCCAACGATATCGAGCGAGCGACGGATATCGCACGGAACATGGTGACCAAGTGGGGTCTCTCCGAGCGGCTGGGACCGTTGACCTACAGCGAGGATGACGGCGAAGTCTTCCTGGGCCGCCAGGTCACGCGCCACAAACAAGTGTCCGACGTCACGGCGCATGTCATCGACCAGGAGATCCGCGCGCTGGTTGATAATAGCTATCAACGCGCTGCCGATATTCTGACGGAAAACACGGATAAGCTGCATGCCATGGCCGCGGCGCTCATCAAATACGAAACCATCGATGAAGGCCAGATCAAGGACATCATGGAGGGTCGTGAGCCTCGTCCCCCAGAGGATTGGGAGGATACCGATCTCGGTACCGGCGCGGGGGCGCCCAAGTCCGAACCGGAATCGACGCCACCCCTAGCCGACCCCGCTAGGCAGCATTGAGCGCACGGACGCGACGGGTTTAGCGGCCGCCCCTTAATCCCGTCTCGCGGGGTAAAGGTTCGATGTATCTCGATTGCGGCTCGCACCGAATCGATCTCAGCCGCCCGGCTGTGATGGGGATCATCAATGTCACCCCGGATTCGTTTTCAGACGGCGGCCGCCATCTGGATCCCGGCGCGGCCGTGGCGTCTGCTCATGAGATGGTGGCGGCCGGGGCGGTTATCATCGACGTGGGCGGTGAGTCTACGCGGCCCGGAGCCGACGGCGTTGCCTTAGAGGAGGAACGCCGCCGTCTGAGGCCCGTGGTCCGGCGGCTCGTTGACGAGTTGGCGGTGCCGGTGAGTATCGACACGAGCAAGCCCGAACTGATGCGTGAGATGGCGGCTGAGGGTTGCGGCATGATCAACGATGTGTTCGCGCTGCGGCGGCCCGGCGCACTCGTGGCGGCTGCCGAAACGGGTTTGCCCGTTTGTCTCATGCACATGCTGGGTGAACCCCGGACGATGCAAGCGGAACCGAGTTATGCGGATGTCGTGACGGAGGTCATGGGTTTCCTGCGGGCTCGGGTGGCAAAATGCGAGGCGGCTGGGATCGCGCGCCGGCGTTTGTTGATCGATCCCGGATTCGGTTTCGGCAAGACACTGGGTCATAATGCGACCTTGTTGAGGGAACTCACGGCGTTCAAGGCGCTAGGGCTGCCGTTGCTGGCCGGCTTGTCGCGCAAATCCATGATCGCGGCGGCGGGGGTGGAGACTCAGGCCGGGCGGTTAGCTGCTAGCGTTGCGCTGGCCGTCCTAGCGGTAGAACGCGGAGCCAGGATCGTACGCGTGCATGATGTGGCGCCGACAGTTGATGCACTCAAGATGCTCGGCTTGCTCGAGCGCACCGGATAAGGGAATACGCGGTGACAAGACGTTATTTTGGAACGGACGGGATACGCGGGCGCGTGGGCGATCGCCCCATGACCGTGGATTTTACCCTGCGGCTTGCGAGCGCCGCCGCCAGCGTGTTGGCACCCGAAGGGGGTGGCACCGTCCTCATCGGCAAAGATACCCGGGTATCGGGGTACATGTTCGAATCAGCGCTCGAGGCGGGTTTCGTGGCGGCCGGTGTCGAGGTATTGCTGCTGGGTCCGTTACCGACTCCGGGCATAGCCTATTTGACCCGCAAGTTTGGCGCCGACTTCGGCGTGGTGATCAGCGCCTCCCATAACCCTTATTACGACAATGGCATTAAGTTCTTCGACGGCGAGGGCGAGAAACTGTCCGACGACCTGGAGGAACGTATCGAGGCGGCGTTGGACAATCCGCCGATTACGCGCGACTCCAGCGCGCTGGGGAAGGCCAAGAATGTCGGCAGCGCCCGCACGACCTACCAGGAATTCTGCGCCTCGACAGTCGATCACATGGATCTCAAGGGCATGAAGATCGTGTTGGACTGCTCTAACGGCGCCGGCTACAAGGTTGCGCCGCGGGTGCTCGCGGATCTGGGCGCCGACCTCATTCCCGTGGGTTGCTCACCCAATGGCACGAACATTAATTCGGGATGTGGGTCCACCCGCCCGGACTTGTTGCAGCTCACCGTCGCAGGCGTACGCGCCGACGTCGGGTTGGCATTGGATGGCGATGGCGACCGCTTGGTGATGGTGGATCATCTGGGTAACCTGATCGACGGTGACCAGCTACTGTACGTGCTGGCGATGGATCGGCTCGCCAACGGCGGTTTATCCGGTCCGGTCGTGGGCACGGTGATGAGCAACGGGGGGCTGGAACACTCTTTGACGGCCGCGGGTACCCAGTTCCAACGCGCCAAGGTGGGTGACCGCAATGTCTTGGCCATGTTGAAGGCCAATGGCGGTGTGCTCGGGGGGGAAACATCGGGGCATCTGCTGTGCCTCGACAAATCGACGACCGGCGACGGCTTGGTCAACGGGCTGCAAATCTTGGCGGTCATGCAGCGCCGGGGCAAGACGCTCCAGGAACTCGCCGCGGGAATGCCTCAATACCCGCAGAAGATGATTAATGTGAAAATCGACCAGCCCGTCGATCCCGCCGATCGCCCCGAGATTACGGCCGCCGTTGCCGAGGCCGAACACCGCTTGGGCGACACCGGGCGGATCGTGTTGCGCGCCTCCGGTACCGAGCCCGTGATTCGGGTGATGGTCGAGGGCGAGGATCCCGCAGAGGTTGAATCCCTCGCCAACGAACTCGCCGGGACCGTCCGCCGCGTCTGCGTTGCCTAGGCGCCTTCAGGGCCTCAAGGCCGTTGATTTGACCTTCTCACCCCATTAAGCTGGCGCCGCCTCGCCGCCGATGGCGGCGAACCGATTCCAACCTAGTGAGAGCATGTTGTGAGAACCCCACTCGTGGCCGGCAACTGGAAAATGCATGGTGATCAGGCGCGGCTGACGCGTTTGGCCGCCGAGATCGCCGCGGCCAAACCCGCGGTGGACGTGCTGGTCTGCCCGCCGTTCGTCTATTTGGCGGCCGTGGCCGAGGCGTTAGGCGGCAGTTCGGTCCGCCTTGGGGCCCAGGACGTGGCCGATCAGCAGGAGGAGGGGGCATATACGGGCGAGGTAAGCGCAGTCATGGTCGCGGACCTGCAATGCGAATATGCCCTCGTCGGTCATTCCGAGCGCCGCGCCCTGTATGGCGACACGAACGAGCGAGTGGCGGCTAAGTTCCTGGCGGCCCAGGCCGCGGGGATTTGCCCCGTCTTGTGCGTCGGCGAGACCCTGCAGCAGCGCGAGCAGGGGGCGACCGATAAGGTCGTTGGCGAACAGCTCGATGCGGTACTCACCACGGCCGGGATTCAGGCCTTTGCCAACGCCGTAGTCGCTTATGAGCCGGTTTGGGCGATCGGCACCGGCAAGACCGCGACGCCGGAGCAGGCGCAGGAAGTGCATGCCAACATCCGCGCACGTCTTGCCGAGCGGGATGCTACAATCGCCGCCCAGATTCGAATCCTCTATGGAGGCAGCGTCAAGGGCGCTAACGCCAAGGATCTTTTCAGCCGGCAGGACATCGACGGCGGCCTGGTCGGG
>JAHEKG010000268.1 GCA_024638475.1 Rhodospirillales bacterium
CACCGACATTGCCGGGTTACCCATCGACCACCACGTTCGCGTGGAGCTGCAATTCGACGGCTGTTCCGGCCACCTCACGCTCACGGCGCAAGGCGACCAGCATGGCGGCCCACCCCGCTGTGTCGTCGCAGCCGATGACGCGAGAATCGAGCTCCAGGGTCACACTATCGTGGGGCTAGAAGGGCTGGACGCCCCCGCAGAACTCGACCCCAGTCACCCAGACCAGTGGTTCGGCCCCGGACACCTCAACCTGCTGGTCGAGGCCTGCGAAACCCTCCCTCGCGTTGGCCAATTTCCGGTCAGCCTTGCTGCGGCCTTGCCGAGTTTGCGTCTCGTTGATGACCTGTACGCCTTGGCGTAATGGGCTAATACGGGAAATACGGTATCGTTCGCAGTATGACCCAATCGATCCATTTCTCAGCACGCGCGCATCGCTCTTTGTAAAATAGACATATATTCTCCACAAATGGAGCAGGACGATGACCATGACAAGACCCCATCCGATGATGCCTGCCGCCAACCACGATGAGCTGGCTGAGCAGAAGTTCGTCTTGGCGTTCAAAACCTACGTATGGAACAACCTGGACCCATTGCTGGTCGAGGAAGCGAGAACCACGGCGCGCGAGCTCGAACAGGACGGTACTGCCGCCCCATTCAGGGAGGTGCGCCGCCAGCTGGCGTCGAAGCCGGTCTATCAGAACTGGATCTCCAGCATGCGTGCTGGCCAAGAAATGATGTGGCAGGCAGCGGCCGACTGTGTCGACCGGCAGCAAACTGACTTAGAGGAGCGCGCCCAACAAGCGCCGCCGCTAGGCTCTTTGCGCGTCGATCCCGACTTCGAAATACCCGCTTACCTTGCGGCGGCGGACACGCATATGCAGCCGGGCGGTTATGAGTCTAATGAAAGCGATACCGATGTCAGACAGGGGGCGATCTACGACAAGGCTGCGTGGTTGTATAGCCTTGGCAGGCAGGGTGGTGAACTCGCCGACATGCGCGGCCATGTTGTCGTGCAGCACATCATGGAACGCTTTCCTGGTTTCGCCCCGCAGCGAATTCTCGACTTGGGCTGCACGGTCGGCTGCAGCACCGTGGCGGTAGCAAGCTATTATCCCGACGCCGACTTCCACGCCATCGATGTCGGTGCCGGCGTGCTGCGCTATGCCCATGCCAGAGCAGCGCATATGGGCGCGGCGGTTCACTTCTCTCAGCAAAGTGCCGAACAGACGGATTTCGACGACAATAGTTTCGACTTGGTTTATTCCTGCGCCGTACTGCACGAGACTTCCAACCAAGCCGTCAAACGAATCTTCAAGGAATGCCACCGAATTCTGCGGCCGGGAGGTTTGATGGTGCATCTGGAGGTTCCCGTGCGGGCCGAGGAAGTAGACGTGGTCGGCGAAGTTCGCGGTGACTATGAAGCCCGCTACAACAATGAGCCCTTCTGGAAGGGCATTGCTGGCTTTGATTTAGACGAGCTCGCACGAGATGTTGGCTTCGTTGAAGTAGCCGCGGATTTTCAGGACGCCGTGACTGTGGCAAGCCCTGACGCCGAACCCGGCTTCGGCAAACCCAACAAAGGAGGTTACCGATCCTGGTATATGGTCTCCGGGAAGAAACAAGGTGGCTAATCGCGCGCATACCAAGAGTCATCGAGGGCGGCGGCTGGTACCAGGCCCCGATCCGCGAGTGGACACCCTATTGGGCATGGTGATGGCGCTCACCTCCGAGGTATCAATGTTGCGGGAACGCTTGGACGCCCACGAAAGTCTGGCGGCGAGCGGCAAGGTGCCGGACCAGGACGCCGTGGATCACTACCAACCCACCGAGGCCGATGAGTCGCGGCGCAAACAGTACCGCGATCGGCTCATTGACAAGGTCTGCCGGCCCTTAGTGGCCAGCGGCCAGCAGGACGGCTAGCGATGGCGACAGATTCGCAAAACCTCAAGACCGCCTATCGGCCGACCCATGACGAAGCCGCTCGGCAGGCATTCGTTGGTGCGCTCAAAGGCTACGTCAACGGATCCATGGAATCTCAACTCGCGGCCGAATACGACAACCAATTGAAGTTCGACTTCATGGAAAAGCATGGCCAAGAACCACGCGATCGCTATCAGGGCACCGAGGCATTTCGGCACAGTCACCTATACCAGTTGTGGGGCAGCGCGGTGTACACGTCACAGAACCTGATGTGGGAGACCGTCGGCGACACTTGCGACCGCCTCGAACCTGCTTTCGAAGCGCGCCAAGCCATGCTAGCGAAACGGCCGACGCTGGGATCTCTCGAACTCCAAGACGATTTCGTGCCCCCGGACCCGATACGGCATGTCGAAATCCATCGGCAACCGGGGGGCTATTTTGGCCCCGCGGGCAGTACGGACCTGCATCGAGGAATGCATTATTTCGGCACAGTCGAGCTTTACCGTAATGCCAAGGGCTTAGGCGACGGCAGTGTCGCGGTGGGCGAGCCCAGCATGGGGCGGTATTTGTTGGGTGCGTTACAGCGGCGTTTCGACGCGATTAAGCCTCGCGCGGTTTTGGATCTGGGTTGCGGTCCCGGCTCCCAGACCCTGGCCTACAAGGAAGCCTTCCCCGATGCCGAGGTCTGGGGCGTTGACCTATCGGCGCCCTTTCTACGCTTCGGCCATCTTTGGGCGGAAGATCAGGGCGTAGCCATCCATTTTCGCCAAGCCAACGCCAGCGACACGGGTTTACCCGATGCTAAATTCGATCTGATCATTTCGCATATTCTGTTTCACGAGACGTGGGACGACATATTGCCAGCCATTATGGAAGAAGCTCATCGTCTGCTCGCGCCGGGCGGTATTTTCATAAATGGCGATACGCCCTATCAACCAGATCGACTATCCATCCCTAAGCAGGTCACCAATCACTGGCAAGTGATCAACAATGGGGAACCGTTCTGGACCAGATTCGCCGATACTGACGTCAAGGAGGCGCTAATCGCCGCCGGCTTCGAAGCGAGCAACGTATTCGCCGATTATGATCCGCTGGGCACGGGCGAGTATTTCATATTTGGCGGCCGCAAGGGAACGTAGCGTGACCGACGCCCTACCGGATGCCGGGCCGCAGCCCATCCCGCGGCCCCAACAGATCGAGGCCTTGTCGCCGGATCAGCTGGTTGCGGCACTCCTCCGGCTCGGTATGGAAATCAGCGTGCTCAGAGACCGGCTCGCCACCCAGGAAGCCTTGCTGGAACAGCAGGGTGTCATCAAGCCTGAGGCAATCGAAACCTACGCGCCCAATGCCGAGGAACAAAGCCAGCGCAACGCGGCCCGCACTCAGTTAATTGAGCGGCTACTGGACGACCTCTCGCAATAACTGTTTGCCATCAACCTAGACGGCAGCGAAAGCCGCACTCGTCGGTGTGATCGACTTTGGAGGGAATAAAGCGGACCGCAGGAAGCCATCCCATGATAGCGATGTACGCTTGGCTAACCCAGCACAGTGGCTACCTAGCGACTCTCGCCAGCGGGCAACAGTCCAAGTTGCCGCATGATGGTGACCCCGTCGTTGTTACCCCACCGTTCCACTACCTTACCGTCCTCGAAACGATAAATGTCGATTGCGGAGGCTTCATAGTAACGCCCCTTGCTGTCGGGAGCATCGCCCGCCAGACCCACACGGTGTCCCTTCATGACGACCCGGGCCACAACGAAATCGTCAATACAAAGAATCAAGTCATTAATCAGGACGCGATCCGGCGTGCGTAGTTTCGACTGCTCCCACATCGCCTCCATGTGCGCGTGGTCGACAAGCTGCTTGGTACCACCACCCTCATCTTGGTTATGGCTGATAAATTTGGGGGCATAAAACTCCCCAACTCGGCTGCCGTCGCGCTCCATGAACAATATCTTGTGCATCGCTAGGTAAGTGTCACGGTTAGCCTCTTGACCGTCACAATGAATTCGAGTCTCACTGGCCATCCCGCACCCTGGCAACAGTAAAATTGCAGCCCAAAAAAACAAAGCGTGTTTCATCGAACATCTCCTTGTATCGCCACCGGGTTTGGAATGCGATTCCTATTACTATGTCGTTAACAAACTACTACCAATCTTCTCCGCCGCTGATCTCAGCTTGGGCAGAAAACGCTCTATCGCAAGCTGTTCTTTGATCGCGGTTTCTGAAAATCTAATCGACAAGCTCGCTAGTATTCTATTATGCCCTGGGGTCAGCACCGGTACAGCGAGTGCGTTCTGATTCGAAAACCGCCGGGCCCGTTGTGCTAGCGCGTAACCGTTCTGCCGAATAGCCAATAGTTCGGCCTGTAGCGCGGAACGATTGCGTGCCGGGGCATCGTCCGGATCATCTGAGTGACGCAACATGTCCAATAAAGTTTCACGCTGATCTGGGGAGCAATAGGCAAGATATACCCGCCCTGAGGCGGTACCGACAAGGCTGATCCGGCGACCCGGCGTGAACCGATTGATGGCCAGTGGGCTATCGGCGTCAGTACTCTCGCGTAACAACATACCCGGCCCCGAGATCGTGGAAATCGCGATGGGCCAAACCAGCTCGGCACCCAGCGCCTGAATCGTGGGCCGCGCACACTCGACTAGCCAGTTCTCGTCTTCGAACCCACAACTCAAGGTACGGACCAGGTGAGTCGGCCGATAGTGTCCGCTATTATCTTCCTTCGACGCGAATCCCGCCTCGACCAAGGTCTCGAGAAAACGATATGCGGTCGCACGCGCCATGCCGAGCGACCTGGCGATCTCGGCCGCACTCGCCGGCGCACGAATATTTAGTTCCGCTAACACTCGTAACGTCCGCAGCGCCGTCCGAATAGGTTTGACTGACTCGACCACTCGCCTAACCCGCCGCCTCGACA
>JAHEKG010000269.1 GCA_024638475.1 Rhodospirillales bacterium
CCACCAGCGCCTGCCGCATCGCGGAACACTTCGTCGGCCGCAGTGCCACCCGCGCCAGCGTCGGCCAGCACCTCTCTTTCCGCCGCAACTGCACCGTCAAAATCCTCCAGTGAGCGTTCGAATTCGTCGTCCAGCACGACTGAGGCTTGGCTACCGTCAACGTCGCCGGATCCGTCCCCCGGCCATTCACCAGCCGCGCCGCCGTCACCCGCATCCGCCTGACCACCACCGCTGCCGCTGCCGCTGCCGCTACCCGTGCCGCCGGGACTCGTGCCGGCGCCACCACCCGCGGAACCGCCCGCACCGCCATCACCACCCGCGCCGGTATCTGCAGTGCCGCCGGCACCGTTACCTGGACCGTCTCCGCTGCCGTCTCCTTGGCCCGTTCCTTTGGAGCTTGCCGCCCCCTCACCGGTCTCGTCGCCCGAGCCTTCACCCGCACCGGCGCCTTCGCCCGTCGAGCTACCTGATCCGTCGCCTTCGCCGCCTGATTCTGCGCCGCCGCCGGCAGAACCACCACTGGCGCCGCCCGTGCCGCCGGTACTGCCACCTTGGCTACCACCGCTCATGCCGCCGTCGCCAGCACCACCGCCGGGACCGCCACCGCCGGGCATGCCGCCGCCGACCCCACCAATACCACCAGCACCGCCGCTGGAACCACCACCGCTGGCACCACCACCGCTGGCACCACCACCGCTGGCACCACCGCCGCTTGAACCGCCGCCGCTGGCACCGCCGCCGCTGGAACCGCCGCCGCTGGAACCGCCAGACGGAGCGCCACCACCGGAGCTACCACCACCGCTGGACGATTGGCTTTTACACGCACCGAGCGCGAGGGTCACCGCAACGGCAACGACGATCATGAGTGAGCGATTAATATTCATTAATTAATACCTCGCCGGAATTGTACCCAAGCCTATCCGGCCTGGGCAGGCACTTGAAGCGCTCTATGTTAACTTGGGTCACAATGGGCTTCAGAAGTTCCGAAACAGGGGGTTAACGCCCTATCGGGGCTGCCCTCCCAAGTCGCGGCCGCCAAGGGAACTAACGTGCCAGGCCAGCATCCGTTGACTCGGATGATGTTACCATCCGTACACCCCTTACCGCGCCGAGAATCGCCATGTTGAGCTGGCCTAAGTCGATATTATTGCTTGTTTTATTCAGCACGCAGGCCGGCGCGCAAGCACCGCCGATACCGTCGGCGCCCGGTGCCGAGGTATATATTCAGTGGCCTTTGGACGGCGCCGAAGTCGCCGAGTCCTTCGTTGTGCGATTCGGTCTGCTGGGCATGGGGGTCGCCCCCGCCGGCGTCGATCAGCCCAATACAGGCCACCACCATCTACTGATCGATGTCGACGAACCGCCGGCATTGGATCTGCCCTTGCCCGCGACCGACAACGTCGTGCATTTCGGCAACGGCCAGACCGAAACCACCATCAGTCTGAGTCCAGGCGAACACACCCTGCAATTGGTATTGGGCGACTACCTGCATCGCCCCCACGATCCGCCGATAATCTCCCAGCCGATCACGGTGACCGTGGTCGCACCGGCAACGGACTAGCTAGCCGCAGCGATGGAGTACAGCACCACCAAGTGCCCATCCGCATCCACTATGCCCTTCTCTCGCCCGACACGACCATCTTGCGTGTGTAATTGTTCTTCGGGATAACCTTCGACTCCGGCCAGCCTGCTCAGCGCCTCGACTGTGGCATCCATATCCTGCACCTGAAAAACCAAGGCGGCCGAGCGCGGTAAATTGGGTTCCGGCAACTCGATTCCGGTCACTTCCGTCAGAGCCAACACGCGGACTTGCTCGTCCGAACTCAAGGTGCAGAAACGCAGTTTGGCTTCGCGGGGAAACTGGAACACCGGATAGGAATAGGAGGTTGGCGGTGAATCTTTCATGTAATCGACCGTTAAACCCAGGACGTCCCGGTACAATGCCAGCGCGCGGTCCATAGTCCGCACCACTAGGTTGGCGCGCTGAAAGCGAGCGTGTTGAGCCATCGATATTCCTCGCGAGTATTGTTGGGTTTGAAGCGAAAACCTTAGAGGATGTTAAACCCGACCTGGTCTGCTGTCACTGTCCATTGCCGGAGAGCCGAAATGAACTTGCCCATACATACCGCCGAGTCCGCCCCCGAAGAGGCCCGCAAACTATTAAGTGGCATCAGTAGCGCGCTTGGTTTCGTCCCCAACATGATCGGCGGGATGGCCAACGCGCCTGCGTTGCTGGAAGGTTATACGACCCTCTCCGGCATTTTCGACAAGACCAGTTTTAGTGCCACTGAGCGGCAAGTGATCCTACTCACAACCAGTCGCTTTGTTGAGCAACTACACCAATCACCTGCTCGGTTCGCCCGTCGACGACGCCTTTGAGGCACACCGCTGGACCGCAACCACCGACTAGTCGGCGGCTGTCGCATTTTCGGGACACAGTGAGGCGGCGGCCACTCCGCGATATGCTTGGATAAGCCGCCGGGGGCTATCATTGGCGCCCGACTTGCCTACTTCGACACTACGCTGGACAGGGCATGTAGTCGCCGGCGGCGCCCTTCCAATGCTGCGGGCCCACGGTTTCCCTCGATCGACGCGGCGGCTGCCGCCCGCATGCCGCGTGTACAATGCACGCCTAAATAGATTCACCGTGAAGGCAGCGCATGCAAATCCGTAATGGATTCGTCGACACAGTCGGCAATACCCCGCTCATCAAGCTCGCCTGGGCCTCGGAAATCAGTGGTTGTCAGATTTTGGGCAAGGCCGAATTCCTGAACCCCGGCGGCTCCGTCAAAGACCGGGCGGCCAAGTACATCGTCCTCGATGCAGAGCAACGCGGCGTGTTGAAACCTGGCGGAGTCATCGTGGAAGGCACCGCGGGCAACACGGGCATCGGCCTCGCGCATGTCGCCAACGCGCGCGGATACCGCACGATCATCGTCATGCCGGATACTCAAAGCGAGGAGAAAAAGGCTGCCTTGCGCTTAGTGGGTGCCGAACTGCGGGAGGTGCCCGCCGTCCCGTTCAAGAATCCCGACAACTACGTTCACCAAGCCGAGCGCTTGGCGGCAATGCTCGCACCCAGCGAGCCCAACGGCGTGCTCTACGCCAACCAATGGGACAATCGCGCCAACCGCGAAGGTCACACCGACAGCACGGGCCCGGAGATATGGGAGCAAACCGGCGGCCAAGTCGATGGCTTTACCTGCGCCGTCGGTACCGGCGGCACCCTGGCGGGCGTGGCGGATTATTTGAAATCACGCAATCCCAATATTGTGACCGCCGTAGCGGACCCAATGGGCGCCGCGATCTACAGTTTCGTCAAGACGGGCGAGCTGTGCTCGCACGGCAGCTCCATCACGGAGGGTATCGGCCAGGGCCGAATTACGGGCAACTTGGAGGGAGCGCTGATCGACGATGCGTACCAGATCGAAGACAAGGAGATGCTCGAGACCTGCTATGCGTTGTTGCAACGCGAAGGCTTGCTGCTCGGCGGCTCGAGCGGCATCAACGTCGCCGCCGCGATTCGTCTGGCTAAGGACCTGGGGCCGGGCAAGACCGTCGTCACGATCCTTTGCGACTCGGGCAGTCGCTATCAGTCCAAGCTGTATAACCCGGGTTTTCTGAAAGAGCGCGGGCTACCGACGCCCCCCTGGTTAGAGTAATTGTTCACGAGAGATTCAGCTTCGCCTGATTAGAATCCGCGGGGCCAGTCTCAGGGAGGATTCACGTGCCACGGTTAGGCCAGATCATGCTCGGGGTGGCGTTGCTCGCAGGCTGCGCCCATCAAGCCCCTATTCCAGACGCCGGCAGGGTCAGTGCCGAACGGCAGCGCGCCAAGCCGCCCCCAGCGAGCCCGGTGATCAAATCTCGTGGCCAGCGCATTGCCAGCCTCGCGGAACGGATGATCGGCAAGCCGTATCGCTATGGTGGGGAAGACCCGACAACCGGATTCGACTGCAGCGGCCTGGTCCATTTCACCCATGGCGCGGTCGGAATCTCCGTCCCGCGGGTTTCCCGCAACCAATATCGGCGTGCCAAGAAAATTCCGCTTGCCGCCGCGGAACCTGGCGACATCATTTTTTTTAGCGATACCGCCAAACTCTCCCACGTTGCCATTTACGTTGGCGATGGTCGCTTCGTACACGCGCCCTCTAGCGGCCGAACCGTTACCGAAGATGATCTGGACGCGGCCTATTATCAGGAGCACTTTGTCGGCGTTGGGCGGCTACACTGAGATCAATGCGCTTCGATGACCCGACTGGCGGCGGCGGCGGCCTGCTCACAGGCCGGCACCTGCCGGGCAAATTCTAGTTTGCGACGAAGGCTCAACGACAACCTGTCGCGGCGCGCCGTTGCCAATTCATTCAGCCCGGCACAGGCCGTCAATAGCGTCGCCTCCGCTGCCTCGAGACCGCGTAACCGCGACTGTGACCCTTCGGCGGGGAAATCCACCAAGGCGAACGCCAACTCATCGGCGACCCTATTCTGGGTCTTGAAGACGCGCTCGACATAATCCTCAAATTCATTTGAATTCAATGGTATACGACGACCGTCTGCGAGCTTTACGGACCCCACGCAGCCGCCTAAGGGTGCGCTTAACAGAAGCCACATCGCCGTGATCCACAGCCATTTAATGAACGTCCACATGCTGTAGTAATCTACCAGCAATTTTTCGCCAAACCAGGAGCTGCGATTGGCCGTTCAGACCGGCACCGTCACCGCAAACCAACCCGATCTCGATAATGCAATCACCGCTGGCCTGGCGTGGCTGGACGAGGCGCGCAACGCCGAGGGCTTCTGGGTCGGGATGCTCGAATCCAATTGCTGCATGGA
>JAHEKG010000270.1 GCA_024638475.1 Rhodospirillales bacterium
GGTTATTAACCCTGCCACCGAGGAATCTGTCGGAGTTGTTTCCTTGGGTGGGGTGGGGGATGTCGACCGAGCCGTACAGGCCGCCCGCAGAGCCTTTGCGAGCTACTCCGAAACCACGCCCGCTGAGCGCGGCGAATTACTGGGCCGCATCGGCGAAGAATTTGGAAACCGCTACCAAGATATTGCTCGAGCGATAGCCCAGGAGATGGGTTCCCCTATTACGCTTGCGCGGGAACTACAGGCTGCTACCGGAGTAGTGCACATTAATGCCTACGCCGAAATCCTAAAAGACTATGAATTCGAGTACGACGCGGGCAGCACCCGCATTCGCAAAGAAGCCATCGGCGTATGCGGCCTCATTACGCCATGGAACTGGCCGATCAACCAGGTGGCCTGCAAAGTGATTCCCGCCCTCGCTGCGGGGTGCACCATGGTGCTTAAGCCCAGCGAGCTAACACCTATTGCCGCGGGGATTTTCGCGGAGGTGCTCGCGGCGGCAGGTGTGCCGAGAGGTGTCTTCAATCTGGTCCATGGGGATGGCCCGACGGTGGGCCAAGCGCTATGCGCTCACCCCGAAGTCGACATGGTGTCGTTTACGGGGAGTACGCGAGCGGGCAAAGCGATTGCGGCTACCGCGGCAAACACGGTGAAGCGCGTCGCCCAGGAACTCGGAGGCAAGTCACCGAACATTCTGTTACCTGACGCTGACTTCGAGGCTGCTGTGGTGTCCGGTATCCAGAACGTCCTCCTGAATTGCGGGCAGTCTTGTGCCGCACCGACCCGCATGTTGGTGCCCCGCGATCGCTTAGACGACGTGCGTAGGATTGCCGCCGAGTTCATGGACACGGTTGTCATTGGCGATCCGCTGCGTGAGGACGTCGCCCTGGGGCCGCTCGCAGGGGAAGCACAGTTTAACAAGGTGCAGGGGCTTATCCGGCGCGGTATCGAAGAAGGCGCAACGGTGGTCTGCGGTGGGCCGGGCAAGCCCGACGGACTCGAGCGCGGGTTTTACGTCCGGCCCACGGTGTTCGCGGATGTCAGCAACGACATGACGATTGCAAAAGAAGAGATCTTCGGCCCGGTCTTAGTCGTCATTGCTTACGAGGATGAAGACGACGCGGTGCGCATCGCCAACGATACCTATTATGGCCTGTCCTCGTACGTCACCTCGGCCGATATCGACTCAGCTCGGCGAGTCGCGAGGCGGATACGCGCGGGTTCGGTTTTTATCAACAATCCGGACCTCGATCCTATGGCGCCTTTCGGCGGTTACAAGCAGTCAGGTAACGGTCGCGAGTGGGGCATTCCCGGCCTGGAGGAGTATTTAGAAACTAAAGCGATGTTGGGCTTTACACCATCAGCCGCGGGTGACCAAGCGGCTGTCAAGTTGACCTAGGACCGTCTAGCTCGCCAGCGCGACTGGCAGTGTTTCAATGGATCGAAACTGAAAATTTCCCCTTCTCGCGGCGGATTCGCATTGCAGCTCGATGCGACGGTAGCGTTGGCTGATTTGCTGCAACACCAGCTGCAACTCTAGTCGGGCAAGATAAGCACCCACACAGAAGTGCCGACCGCCACCGAATGCGTGGTGGTCCGTTGCGGTCCTCGAAACATCTAGCTTATCGGGATGCCGATAGTGGCGCGGATCGTGGTTCGCCGAGCCTAAAAGAAGCCAACACGCTGTTCCAGCCTGCAGCGAGCCGCCGTCTAGTTCGATGTCGCGGCCCAGATAGCGGACCATGACTTGGACCGGCGTTTCCCAGCGCAGCAACTCATCAACGGCTCCCGGAATAAGTTCCGGGTTTTGGCGGAGTAACGTTAGTTGTTCCGGTTGTTGCGCGAAGCCCAGAAATGCGGCCGAGATTGTGGCTGCGGTAGTTTCAAACCCGGCCGTCAAGAGTCCACGCAGCGCCCCAATCAGGCCGATTCTCGAAATGCCATTTTCCTTATCCACGAGCGCCGCAAAATCCGAAGTCATGTCGCCCCTTGGCTCAGCAATCCGTGCGTCAATCATTGCGCCGAAGTAATCGATGAAGTTTTGGCTGGCTTGCTGTACGCGCGCGATTTCCTCCGCACCGCCCACGTTGGGGAGAAAAATATGCAGAAAATCACTCGTCCAGGCCTGGAGGCTGGGCCAATCCTCGGCAGGGATGCCGAGGAACTTGCAGATGACCTGCATCGGTACCTTTAATGCCAAGTCGTTAACTACCTCCAACTGGTTGGAGGGTAGTTGGGAGAAGGTTTCATTGACGATGTCGGCAACCATCGACCGCATCTGCTCTACCCGGCGGTGGCTGAACGGGCGCGCAATAACCCGCCGCGCGAGCGTGTGCTGCGGAGGATCCATCATGGAAATAGCGGAGCGCCACAACGCGGCCGCAGGCCCGTCTCCGTAAACGGCTGGCGCATCGCTGTCGGGAGGATTCATGCGCGCGCTCGGGTCGCTGATTATGCGCGCGACGTCGGCGTACCGGCTTACAAGGCGTACGGTCTGCCCGCCGACGACCGTTTTGAGGAGCGGTGCTTCGTTGCGCAGCCTTTCGAATACAATCTGCGGAGCCGCGAGCAACTGCGGATCGAGCGGATCAAAAGTAATCGCCGACATGGTCACTGTTTATCGGCCGTTGGCATCGACCAACTTATTATTGACCAACGCGCACGGCATTGAGATAGGTCTTGAGATCCGCAACCTCCGTGTCGCTTAACACCCCAGCAAACGACGGCATACCGAGCGGCACCAAGCTGCCATCAATGACGATGGCCTCCAGGTTGTCGATGTTGCTTTGCGGGCTGGTGCGCAGATCCGGCATGAGGCCGGTTTGCCCAAACCACCCATGGCAAGCGCCGCAGCGGATCATGTAGGTCATCCGTCCGCGGGTCGCCTCGGGCGATAACATCACGACCTGTTCGCCCGCGGGGAGCGGTTTCGGATTCGCCAAGGGCGCCGCCAGCGGTACCTCGCCGCCGCCGAGTTTCAGGGCGATGAGCCGGCCGTTGTTCTGATAATTTCTTGCGGCCGTGCCTTGTTCCGTCAGCACGAATAACGCGCCGCCCCATCCGGCCAGGAAGGCGATGTACTGTTCGCCGTCGATTTCATACGCGACGGGCGGGGCGATGATGCCCGTACGGGTTGGGATGCGGTGTAGGCGCTCGCCGCTGGTGGCGTCGTAGAAATTCATGAAGCCCTGGGCGTCCCCCTGGACAACGAGCCCGCCGGCTGTGGACAGCACACCGGCATTGCCGAGCGTCGGATAGGGCACCTTCCACTCGATGCCCCGCGTGACCGGGTTCCAGGCCACGAGCACGGCAAAACCAAGCCACGGTTCCGGCAACAGTGTTTCCATATCGGCACGATGCATTGATTCGGTCAGGATGGATAAACGATCCGGCGCGAAATAGGTCGCTGTATCTTGCGCCGGTATGTAGACGAGGCCGGTTTGTTGGCTGTACGACATGGGGTGCCAGTTATGGCCCCCCAATGTTGCGGGAAAAATGACGTTGGCCTTTTCGCTGTAGTCGGCCGTATCCGTAAACACCGGCCGCCCCGTCGTCAGGTCGACGTGGGTGGCCCAGGTTGCGCGGACGAATTTGTTCGCGGCCAAGAGTTCGCCGGTAGCGCGATCGAGTACATAGAAAAAACCGTTCTTCGGTGCTTGCATGAGCACCTTTCGCGGCTCACCCTGCCACTGGATCTCGGCAAGAATCATGTGTTGGGTTGCCGTGTAGTCCCAGCTGTCTCCGGGCGTCGTCTGATAATGCCAGACCAAACGCCCCGTATCCGGATTCAAAGCGAGGATAGAGGATAGGTAAAGATTATCGCCGCCGCTGGGGCTGCGTTGGAACCGCGGCCACGGCGCACCGTTACCGGTGCCGACGTAGAGTAGGTTTAGATCGGCATCGTAGGCCATGCTATCCCAGGCGGTGCCGCCACCGCCGAGGTCCCAAGTGCTATTTGGGTCCCAGGTTTTCGCAGCCTCTTCAAGTTCGGGATGTTCAAAGGGGCCGGTCGTGTTCTTGGGCACGGTGTAGAATCGCCATTGCAGTTCGCCGGAGACAGCGTCGTAGGCGGAAAAATATCCGCGCACCATGTAGTCGGCGCCGCCGTTACCGATGATGACTTTGTTGCCGACGACTCGCGGTGCGCCGGTGATGGTGTAGGGCTTATCCCGATCGATGGTATTGGTGACCCACAACTCCTCGCCGCTGTCCTTATCGAGTGCCACCAGGCGGCCGTCAAAGGTGCCCACGAATAGGCGGCCATTAGCGATCGCGACGCCGCGGTTGACGACGTCGCAACAGCCTCGCTGGCCCCATTCGCGAGGGACTTGCGGATCGTATTTCCACAGGACGTTGCCGCTCTTGGCATCCACTGCGAATACGCGGCTCCAAGTAGAAGTGACATACATTACGCCGTCCACGACGATCGGCGTTGCCTCCAGGCCGCGTTGGCTCTCCATCGGGACTTCCCAGGCCAGGCCCAGGTCGCCAACGTTGCCGGTATGGATTTGCTTCAGCGGGGAGAATCGGTCTTCGCCGTCGATGCGGCCGTGGAGGGGCCAATCTCGGTCGGCTGCTGGTGTGGAAGATTCAATAGCCGAGCCCGCGGGTCGCGCAGCCTCGTTACCGCAGCCGCTTATAGAGACTGCAATCGCGAGACTGCCGATTAGGTAGGTGGTGGCCCGCACGGATAGATGGATCATCGATTGCCTCCCGGCTGGATGTCGTTGTTGGCGGTATTTCAGAGCCGCTCTCGCTTGATCTTGATGCCCGCCGCTTCCCGGTCCCAGGTGTCGCTTGTGACCGCCTCGTCGCGCAGCACGTGCT
>JAHEKG010000271.1 GCA_024638475.1 Rhodospirillales bacterium
GCCGCCCGGCCATGGCCGGCGCTTGCCAAGACGCGGCCAATTCGTGGCTGATCTCGCCGCGTTCCACGACGGAATAACCCAACCAGTTGCCATACCAGTCTTCGGTAGCGGCTAAGTCGGTACAGCCGATGGTGCCGCCTCGTATTCTTGTTATTAGAGAGACGTTATCGCTCATGTCGAGCTCCGAGAGGGTCGGGGCAGCACCACCGTGCTGCCCCGTAGAGCCTAGAAATCGAGACTTAGCCTAATACCGACCGTTCTCTTGTCTTGAGGCAGCAAGATGATGCCGAGCTGATTAAAGGCAAAAAACGGATCGGGTGTCAGCGAGAAGTCCGTAAATTCCGCACCGCCGCGCCAGGTCTCCTCGTCAAGTAAATTCTTGACGTACAACTCTATACGCATGTCGTTCTTTTCAAGGCCTAATCGGGTATTGACCAAGAAATAGGATTGAAGGGTGGCTAGGTTGGTTTGGCCGGCAAACGCCTCCCCCATGAACATCACGTCGCCGCGTACGAAGAAGTCCCAGTCGGCATTGTACTGGCCTGTGTAGGTACTGGAGAGGTTCCAAGACCACTCCGGGAACCGGCTTGACTTACGGTCCTTGAGGTTAGCAAACCGCGGCAATATGGCGTCAAGGCCGAGGGCTTGAACCGCAGATCTCGTGCTCGCGCCGAACGTGGTGAATTCATTGTCGTTCCAGGTCAGGTTAAAATTGGCCGTCCAGTTGTCCGTAATGGCAAAGACGCTTTCAAGTTCAACCCCCCAATACTCCGAGCTTCCGGCCGTGGAAACGGAGCGAAAGTTTTGCGTCGGGTTCGGAATGCCGTCACCGTCCAAGTCCTCGATCACGGTGATGAATTGGGGCGACGGATTCGCCACCCACTCCTGCCAATACCAGGCCAGGTTGGCCTGCAAGCGGCCATCCATCCAGGTGGATTTCATGCCGATCTCGAAGGCGTTGAGTTCCTGGTCCGGGGTGGTTGCGCTGGTGAACCCCTGGTTCGCGTACTGCGTGCATAAACCGGCGGTGCTCAGGTTGCCGTTGACATCGATGTAGGGCACGAGGTAATCGCCAAAGTTGGTTTGGGTATTACCAGGCGCCAATCCATTCGACTCGCAGTTCAGAACGTTGGAGTTGATCACGCCCGGAATGACACTTTGGGAGTAGGTGCCATACACATTCACATCGTCGGTGACTTTGTAGGTCAGGCTGATGCGGGGCAGTTCGCTGTCAACCTTGTTGACGAACGCGTTGGGCCGGCCATCGTTGCGCTCGTCCGTCTGGACGCGCAGTTCCGCATCGACGACTAGCTGATCGGTGATGTCAAAGGATACAGATCCATAGACCCCCTGCACCTCGACAAAATCTCCCGCATCGAGGGGCTGGCCAAACGAAGCCGCCGTCGTGCAGATGCCCGCGGGTGGCACGAACGCACCAAACCCACAAGCGTGGATTAAGTCGCCGCCGCCCGAGCTACTTTGGAATTCTTGATCGTACCAGCTGGCGCCCACCAACCAGCGCAGCCGCCCCTCGCCGCTGGACTCCAGGCGGATGTCGAAGCTGGTGTCCTCGCCATAATAGGGATTGGTGACGTACCAGGCTTCAACCGTCGTCATGTCCCAATCACGCAAGCTGGCCGCGCCGTTCTCGTTGGAGGCGAG
The DNA here is from genome assembly GCA_024638475.1 of Rhodospirillales bacterium. Classification (GTDB taxonomy): domain Bacteria; phylum Pseudomonadota; class Gammaproteobacteria; order Steroidobacterales; family JAHEKG01; genus JAHEKG01. The sequence continues at coordinate 1,663 of JAHEKG010000271.1, forward strand.
TATCGCGTTCAGGACCATGCCGTTGTTGAATTCGTATTCCGCCGCCAGGCTCAGGCGGGTCATGCGGCGCTCCAGGCCGAAACTGTCGCGAGTCGGCGCGTCTCCCAACGGCGTGGAGGTAGGCAGTAGGCCATCCGCCAGATTGGAAATGGTGAGCCCCGGGTTGCCGACGCTGTTTTGAGCTAAGAGCGTAGGGAAAAAGCTGGTATTGGAGTCTACCCTGGGTGCGCTTACGCCGCCTGGATCCGGGACCTTCCCGCACAAGAAATTGACGGGCATCAAAGTGATGGGGTTACCGGCGGGGTCGAAGCCCGGTGCCGTATTGCCGGTACAGTTGTCGTTGAATCGGCCCTGGAAAAACGCGACGGCTTCGGAGCCATCGTCATCTTCCTGGTGGTAGGCGCGGAATTTGAGGGTCAGGTTGTCGGTGGGTTTGAAGTGAAGCTGGGCAGATATCGACTGGGAGGACTGCTCGCCCAGCGCGCCGCCATCCGATGCCGTGTACATGCTGCCCTTGTTGTAGGAACTGACGGCGAGGCGGAAGCCCAATTGATCTGTGATGATGGGCCCCTCGATGCTGGCCTGGAACTCTTGTTGTTCGTACTGGCCTGCGTCGGCAATGACCTTGCCCGCAAATTCTTCCAGGTTGGGTGCCTTCGTCACGTAGTTAATGGCGCCGGCGAAAGAGTTACGCCCGAACAGGGCCGCTTGGGGCCCCTTGACGATTTCGATTCGCTCTAGGTCGACTAATGCTAGTGACTGGGCGCCCTGGAGTGCGAAAACCCCGTCAACGAACACAGAGGAAGTTGCTAATGACGAGTAGGCGCTACCCTCGACGCCGCGAAAACGCAGGTCGCCGAAGAGCCGTCCCGGCCGGGTGCCACCCAGATTGCTGTTGAGCTGCAATCCTGTGGTCTGCATCGAAACGTCTTCAAGATTCGTAAAACCGGCGCGGTCGATGGTTTCGCCGCTGAAGGCGGTCACCGACAACGGCACGTCTTGCAGGCTTTCCTCGCGGCGCCGGGCGGTGACGACCACTTCCTCGAGCGACTGGGCGTAGGCCGGCTGCGCCATGAAGTTTGATGTGGTGACCGAGCCAAGCGCAATAATGCCCATGGCGATACTCAGGATCGACTGTCGCATACTAGAATTCCCCCAATAATGATTGGTGTTGACGCTTCTTTTGTTATAAGACTTACTGCAAATTGGAAGTATACCGGTCCTACTGCCCAAACGCCTAGCGGCGAACCGCGCCTGGACCACCCGGTCAGACCCGGCGGTTCGTGGAACCGCGAAAACGAAATTTACCGCATAATAATTAATTGGTTACGTCAATAAATTAATTCAATTTGAAGCTTCACGCCGGCGCGCGTGAGGGTAGTCTGGATAGGAGCAATCAAGCATGAGCCGACCGCATATCGAATTCATCCAGTCTCAGGCACTGCCCTGGGTTCGGAGCCCCTACGGTGGCCGGTTTCGCCATGCCGAGATCAAGCTACTGAGCCAAGACCAGGAGTCGGGCGCGGCCAGCCTGTTGGTCCGCTACCCACCCGGCTACGCGCGCCAAGGTGCGGAGTATTTGACGGTGGACGAAGAATTGTTCGTGTTGCAGGGCAGCCTGCAAATCAACGATAGGGATTACTCCGAGATGTGCTATGCGCACTTGCCGGCAGGCTTTCCGCGGACGGTGCAAACGAGCGCCGCGGGCGCCACGGTGTTGACATTCCTTTCGGGGCTGCCCGAGACCGAAACCGGAACCGCACCCGCTGGTGTCTACGATGGCTCTCGCCTCGTGACCCATGTCGATTCGTTGCGTACTCGACCCTCCAACGATTTGCGGCTGTTGGGCGTAGAAGTCACCAAGGAAATCGAAGCCGGGTTCGTCGGTTTCTCTTTCATCCTCTTTCGGGAAGATCCCCATACCCACGACCAAACGTGGATGCTGTCGGCGCCGCCGCTGTGGCGCGGTGGTGTCATCGAGATTCATCCCGTCGTCGAAGAAATGTATCTGGTGGCCGGCGACATGGCGGCGGACCGGGGGCTGATGAAAGCGGGCGCGTATTTTTGGCGGCCGCCGGGCATGGCGCATGGGCCCTTTGGTTCCAAGACGGGCAATTTGTTGTTCTTCCGTACCCAGGGCGGCCGGTTGACGACGGAGTTCGCGGATGGCAGCGAGGCATTTACCTGGACACCGGAGCATGCGCCCGTGTTGCCGCCCGAACTCGAGCAATACGGCCGAGAACCGAACACCGAGTACCAATGCTACTAAATGGGGACATTCCCCTTTTTTGCAGAGAAAAAGGGGAATGTCCCCATTTTTGAGGAGATCAACTGATGGGCTCTTATGAAATAGTCAGCGATTTCGCGCGTCCGGATGCGAGTGTGATCGAGTTGGCCAATCGGCAGTACTTCTGCATGGTCGGTTGTGCGGTTGGCCCTCGCTATGTGATGGATCCAGGTATCAAGCCTATGGACATCAATTGGCGGATTTGCGGGCCGGCCTTTACGGTGCGGCCTGAAGAAACCGACGACGTTTTGATGGGCCAGATCGCCGGTAAGTACGTTAAGCCCGGTGACGTCGTGATCATCGACGCGGCCGGCGACAAAAGGGCGGCGGCCATTGGCGGCAGCATGTGCAATGGACTCAAAGAGTCGGGTGCGGTCGGAATCGTGGTCGACGGTTATGTGTTGACGGCGGAGGTAATCCGTAAGCGCGAAGGTATCCCGGTGTTCTGCCGCGGCACCGTTTCCCGGGCGGCCACCTATGAGGGGCCGGGCTGGCTGAACGTGCCCGTGATCTGCGGCGGGGTGATCGTTAATCCCGGTGATCTGATCGTGGGCGACGAGGACGGCGTGGTGGTGGTGCCGCGCGCCCAGGCCGAAGACGTCATCGCGGAGGTGGCCGGTAACCCATCGAAGGACTCCGGCAGGCCTTTGGATGGAAATATTCCTCCCCGTGAACCCCAGGCTGGGTCTTACTACCAGCGCTGCGGTGCCGAGGATAAGGTCGCTGCCATCGACGGCATGACCATCAAATAAACCGCCGATCCGCTCGGGGTAGCTCATCAGACGTCATCGGCCACTGTCCCTGGGTTATCTCACCGTACACCGCTATCATGGGATGGCTCCCTTCGGTCCGCTTTATTCCCATGATAGCG
>JAHEKG010000272.1 GCA_024638475.1 Rhodospirillales bacterium
GTGTGGCTGCCACGGCACGTCATTGGTTTGCGTAAACTCGCAGGTCGTGAATTCGCTAATCGGTACCTCGGCGTTCGCATCGAAGGGTACCTTGACCGTCTCGGAATCATACTTCGGGTCAAGGATGCTGACGCCGGGCCCCGTACTCCAATACAAAATCATGGCACCGGTTTCCGAGCGCGGTTCGGGTAGTAAGCCGTGTAACGACTGCACGGGGCGATTCATGAACAGCCCCTTTTGTAAGATCACCAGTTCGCCGTCGAAATCTTCCACGCTCGAAAACTCCCAATGGGGGAAATCGCCGAATAGATGGAAACCGCGTTCGACGACCGTATTGTGATAGTGGCGATCGGGCTTGCCATCGAACACATCCTCACCCCAGCCGGGCGGCAAATACCATAGCCGTACCACTGACTCGTCGGCCTCGTCGAAGCGCAGCACCTTCTCGCGAAATCCAGGAATACCCGGATCGTCCGTCCAGGGCATCGCCTTGGTATCGAGATAACGTGTCGCACTCATGGGTTCCTCCCTGGGCTAAACCCGAATCAGGTCACGCGGCAACGAATACAAACGCTCGGCACCGTTTTCCGTAATCAGCATGGTTTCTTCAAAAAAAAACCCCACCAAAGCCGATTTCATGAACCTCCATATCCATGTTGATCACCATATCCTTCTCCAGCGTAAACAACCCTAGCCTACCGCTACCAAATACGGGCACCTCGAGATGGTCGAGACCGATGCTGTGGATAAAGGCGACCTCGAAATCGGGTATTCCGGCTTTGCGCACGGTATCAAGCGCCGTTTGGCGGAGGTCAGCGGTGCTTACGCCGGGCCCAATCTGGGCGTAGGCCTCATCGACACCAGTCTTTAGGGCCTTCCAGTAGCGCTCTAGCTTCGGCGTGGCTTCGCCGAGGACGGCGGTACGCTGCACGTCACCCATATAGCGCTTGTATTTGAGCATGCAATCGAAAGCGACGGGCTCGCCCGGGAGCACCGGATAATCGCGGTGCGGCCGACCCGCCCCTGCGCCGCGCGGCCCAGCCCCGTTGAAGGTTGCAAAGGGACGGGCGTCGTTGCTGACGACACCCACCTCATAGGCGGTGAATACGTCCTGCCAGGTTGCGCCTTCCTGAATGACATCTATGGCGCCGAGTAGTGACTTTTGGTTGCGCTTGGCAGCCTCTTTCAATATGGCGATCTCATCCGGCGTCTTGACCATGCGGATCTGCATAAACAAGTTGCCGGCGTCAACGGCAGTGCCGGCCGATAGGGTGTCCCCCAACGCGCCGGCTAAACGGATGTCATCGAACCCCAACCGCATCTTGTCCAAACCCTTGTCCTTGAGCGCACCGATAACGGCCGGAACCATGCCTAATACCGGATTCTTCTCCATTTTTTCGACCCAGCCACGAATCTTCAAATCCTCTTCACTCAACGGATCGTCTTTGCTAAAGGTTTGGATCGGGAAACGGTTATCGAACAATTCAAAGTAATAAGGCCGGATATCCGGCATCCAACTCGGTTCTTGAACCAGTACGCACACGTCGATCTCTGTCAACACCAGGCAGGGTTCGATATCCGGCGAGCGCGGCAAAATCGCACAGGCAAGCCATGGCGGATCGTAAAGAAAGTCGCTTTGATAATCGCTTAGATAAACGACGTTGTTGGAGTCCACGGCAATGAGGGCATCCAGCCCTTCGCGATCCATGTATTCGTTTGCCCGGTCGCGGTTCAGCAGCATGTCGTCACCTTTATTAAGGTTGTTATTCGATTTGCGTCAAATCATAGGCCGCCGTAGGCAGGATTGCTAGGTAGCGATCTCATCGAGATCAAGCCCCGAACGAGTATTCTTGAGGCCCAGCATGGCCAAGCCGCAAATGAACATGGTGGGCACCACTGCTATCGTGAAGGCCCATTGCCAGCCGACTTGCTCGACGCCATAGGCCACCAGCAACGGGAACACGGCGTGCCCCATGTTGAGCGCAAAGGAAGCGGCAAAACCGCCCGCGGTGGCGCGCACGCGGGTCGGGAACGTCTCCGCCACCATCATCGACAAGGCGGCCCCATTGCCGTAGAAAAACGCCGCCATCAGCCCGAACCACAGCACGTCCTCGGCCCGGCTGTCCGGCAACCAGACCAGCCCCGCCAACGAGGCAGCGCCCAACCAGGCCCAGGTGACGCAAAGATTGCGCCGCGTCATCACGAATTCGCCGAGGAAGGCCACCGCAATATACCCCAGCACGCCGATGCCATAGGAAGTACCGACGATCGACGTCGCGACCTCCGCCGAATAGCCGCGCGCTTCGGTGAAATACAATACGAAATAGAATGCCGTGCCTGCGTAGGCGCCGCCGAACATAAAAAAGGCGATGAACGTCAGTATCGTCTTACGTCGGAGATCGGGTGCAAATAATTGCCGCAGCTTGTGCAGGGGTGGGTTCTTTACCGGCTCCGCATCCAGCTTCTCCCGCATCTCGGTGAAACGCCGGCTCTCGGGCAGCCGTCGCGCCAACCAAAACGCAATGGGAATGACCAATAACGCCGGCATGAAGATATAACGCCAACCGAACTCCGCCATAATCGGTACGGCGATGAGCGAAGCCACAAACCAACCGAGCGGATATCCACATTGCAGCAGGCCGACGAGCAGCCCCCGAAAACGGGCCGGCGCTGCCTCGGCCGTGAAAGCGTTGGTAATCGGCGAGAGGCCATTGCTGATGCCAAACGCGAGCATTCTCAATATCGTGAGCGTCACCAATCCCGTCACGAACGCATGCAAACCGACCAAGAACGCGGAAATCGCCAGGCATGAGATAAACATCGTGCGCCGGCCATACCGGTCGCCCAGCATGCCGATGACCGAAGAGGCAAAACCGGCAAACACGAAGGACGCGAACAGCACCCAGCCGATGTCCGTGACGCTGGAGCCGAACTCCTCCTTGATGCCGGGGATCGCATAGCCGAACAGCGATTGATCCATGCTTGCCAGGCTCCAGCCCAACAAGCACATTAGGAAAACGAACATCGAATAGCCGCGTAACTCGCTCCACGCCTGCGCAAGGGGGGACAACGCCGCCGTCTTCTCCAGCTCCAAGTTCAACTCCGGATTAGTCTTCGATGATGGGTTTGAGGATGCTACTGACGAACTCATCGCGGCGCTGGTCTATCGCGGCCTGTTCTTCGTCGGTGGGTTGGTAGCTGTCGAGGTCCTCGCTGTAGACGACCCCCTTTTCGTTGAGCTTCTTTTCGATGAGCGCCAGACGGTCCCGGGTGACATAGGTTTCGCTGGCCAATGCCATGACGACTTTCATTACCTTGTCGACGATTGGGTCACCCAGAAAATAGTCTTTGGCCATTGGTCTTCTCTCTCGGCATACCTGTTGTTGTTCTCGGCCGTAGCTCATCTTCACACCCGCCGGGCGCCTACGGTTTGGTGGGAACTTCCGACACCAGCCTAGCCGAAGAACGGCCAGGCCAGCAACTAAGATGCTAGCAACCGGCAAGCAAACCTAAGAACCATGCTATTTTTCCGCTACCGGATTCAAAACTGACGAGGCTGAGCGTGATATGAAAAGACACCGAATATCGTACTGGTACCTGGGCGCGGTGTTGCTTGCGGCGGGATGTACCGGAGACAACCCCACCGCGGATTCCGCCAGCACGGGTGTCGAACCGATGACGAGCGTGCAACCGTCCGCTGCCATCGCCGCCGCCATCGCCGAGCCCCGCCGCCCCGCCGACGACGTGGCCCGGGACGCGGCACGAAACCCGCAAGCGGTATTGGAATTTTCGGGAATTGCCCCAGGCATGCACGTCTTGGACATGTTTGCCGGTGGCGGCTATTACACCGAGTTGGCCGCCTACGTGGTGGGTGGCGAAGGCAAGGTCGTCGCTTATAACAATACCGGCTATAGCATGGTCGCGGCTAAGGCCATCGAAAGCCGGTACGCGAATGGGCGCCTTGCCGGCGTGGAGCAGTTGGTCAGCGAAAACAACGAACTCGAATTGCCCACCGCCGCCTTCGACCTCGTGTTGTTCATATTGAGCTACCACGATGCCTATTATCTCGATGGCGAGCGCGGCTGGGAGCGGATCGATATCCCGAAGATGTTAGCGGAGGTGTTCGATGCCGTGAAACCGGGCGGCCGGGTCATCGTCGCCGACCACGTCGCGCAAGCGGGTATGCCCCGCGAGCAAGTCAAGGCGCTGCACCGTATTGATCCGGAGTTGATCAAGGCCGACTTCCTGGCGGCAGGGTTTAGTCTCGACGGCGAATCCGACGTGCTCCGCAATCCCGACGACGACTTTGCGGTGATCGCCATGGCGCCTCACGTTCGGGGCAAGACGGATCGCGCCCTCTTACGCTTCGTCCGCTGACGCGTTTCGCCGTTCGCATTTAGACGGCAGCGAATGCCGTTCTTGCCTGTGGACATCTCTTTGGAGGGATGGCTCCCTTTGGTCCGCTTTATTCCCTCCAAAGAGATGTCCACAGGCAAGAACCAATAGCGAGCGAGTCGTTGCGAACGCTTCTACGGGCTGTGACGCTCCTGGGGTAGCTCGGCGTACGCCGCTATCATGGGAATAAAGCGGACCGAAGGGAGCCATCCCATGATAGCGGTGTACGGTGAGGTGCCCCAGGAACAGTGGCCGATGACGTCTGATGAGCGAGCGGATCGGCGGGCTATTTAATGGTCATGCCGTCGATGGCAGCGACCTTCTCCTCGGCGCCGCAGCGCTGGTAGTAAGACCCAACCTGGGGTTCACGGGGAGGAATATTTCCATCCAAA
>JAHEKG010000002.1 GCA_024638475.1 Rhodospirillales bacterium
TTACGGCAGGCCGGCACCCGCTATCAACCTAATAGTGAGACCCAACGCCAGTGTCGCGAGTGGTTACGCGCAGCGGGGCATTCGCTGCTCGTGGCGGGTGACCCAACTTATCCTGCTCGCTTGAGCGAATTGTCGACACCGCCCGCGGGGTTATTTTGTATCGGCAATGTGGCCCATTTGAGTGAACCTCAACTCGCCATCGTGGGTAGCCGTAATGCCACCCGCGGCGGAATCGAGAACGCCAAGGCCTTCGCCGAGGCGCTCGCCGGGGCCGGGTTAGTGATCACGAGCGGCTTGGCCGTTGGCATCGACGCCGCGGCCCACCGCGGCGCACTTCGGGCCGGTCCAAGCATCGCCGTGATGGGCAGTGGGCTGGAGCGAATCTACCCGCATAACCATAAGGCGCTCGCCGTCGAGATCAGCCAGCGCGGCGTCCTGGTATCCGAATACCCTCCGCAAACTGCCGCGGCAAAACATCATTTCCCGGAACGTAATCGCATCATTGCCGGGCTTTCCCTAGGCACCCTGGTGATCGAGGCGGCTGCCCGCAGTGGCGCCCTAATTACCGCCCGCTTGGCCGGAGAGGTGGGTCGAGAGGTCTTCGCCGTACCCGGCTCGATTCACAACCCCCTCGCCCGCGGTTGTCACCGCCTCCTGCGGGACGGCGCCACGCTGGTGGAGGGGGTCGATGACGTACTCATCCAGCTCGAGCCGGCCCTGTCACCCTACCTCGCCGACGAGCCCTTGGTGCCCGCCGGGCAGCGCGGTCATGGCACCCTGCTCGAACGGCCGGCGTACCGCGAATTGGCCAGCGCATTGAGTTTCGACCCGGTTGGCGTCGACGAGTTGGCCCGGAGAACCGGATTGACGAGCGCAGAGCTTTCCTCCATGCTCCTGATCCTGGAGCTAGAGGGGTTAGTCGAGGCGTTGCCCGGCGGCCGGTATTCGCTATTAAGTTAAGAGGGGTCATGAAGGAAAACGTACTCGACGTCCTCATGTATCTTTTCGAAACTTTTGTGGATGCAGGCGAAGAAGAGGACGAACCGGACCGGAACGAGCTCAAGCTGGAGCTGGAACGAGCGGGTTTCAGGGATCGGGAGATCGATCGCGCGCTCGACTGGCTCGATGGCCTCAATGCCGCGGAAATCCCGCACGAGGACAATCAGGATCGCTCCACCTCCCTGCGGATTTACGACCCCTTCGAACAATTGCGGCTCAATGGGGGCTGCCGGGGCTACCTGCTCTATCTCGAACAAGCTGGTATTCTCTCGCCGATTCAACGGGAACTGGTCATCGATCGCCTGCTGGCACTTGATACAGATGATATTGATACAGAGCAGATCAAATGGGTCGTGATGATGGTGCTGTTCAGTCAACCGGGACAGGAGCAATCCTATGCCCGCATGGAAGACCTGGTTTTCGCCGAGAACCCGGGCTGGGTTCACTAACTTTTTTCTCCCTCGCTTGACCGCCCGGTCTACACGCGCCGGATCGCATTCATGAGCAAGCATATCGTCGTCGTCGAGTCGCCCGCCAAGGCCAAGACTATCGAGAAGTACCTGGGTAAGGATTTCCAGGTACTTGCTTCCTATGGCCATGTGCGCGATCTGGTCCCCAAGGAAGGGGCGGTTGATACCGAAAACGACTTTGCGATGAAGTATCGCCTTATCGAGCGCAACGAAAAGCACCTGGAAAAAATTGCCAAGGCGATGAAAAAGGCCGAATCGCTTTATTTGGCCACTGATCCGGACCGCGAGGGTGAAGCGATCTCGTGGCATGTCTTCGAAGTACTCCAAGAGCGCGGCCTGCTCGAGAACAAACATGTTGCACGCGTCGCCTTCTATGAGATCACCAAAAGAGCCATTCAAGACGCGATCAATAACCCCCGCGAACTGTCCGGTGAGCTGATCAACGCTCAACAAGCGCGGCGAGCACTCGACTATCTGGTTGGCTTTAACCTGTCGCCGCTACTTTGGAAAAAGGTCCGGCGTGGGTTGTCCGCCGGTCGCGTGCAAAGCCCGGCCTTGCGGTTGATCGTCGAGCGGGAGTTGGAAATCGAGGCGTTCAAACCTCGCGAGTACTGGACCATCGAGGCACAAGTCCAAAAACAGGCCGACGAATTTACCGCCCGCCTGTCCAAGTTCGGCGGCGAGAAGGTCGAACAGTTCTCCTTTCAAAACGAAACCCAAGCCAGCGCCGCCGAAAAGGCCATCAAGGAAAAGGCTGCCGGCGAACTGTTTGTAGCCAAGATCGAAAAGAAACAACGCCGGCGCAACCCGTCGCCGCCGTTTACGACCTCTACCTTGCAGCAGGAAGCCTCGCGCAAGCTCGGCTTCGGCGCCCAAAAAACCATGATGACGGCGCAGAAACTGTATGAAGGTATTGATATCGGTGAGGGCACCACAGGCCTAATCACGTACATGCGTACCGACTCGGTGGCGATCGCCAATGAGGCCATTGAGGAAATCCGCGCAACGATCAAACAGCGCTATGGCGCCGACAAGGTGCCGGACGCGGTGCGGACCTTCAAAACCAAGGCCAAGAACGCCCAAGAAGCACACGAGGCGATCCGGCCAACTTCGGCGGCGTTAACGCCCGCCGATTTGAAAGGCCATTTGGAAAGGGATCAACTTCGACTCTACGATCTTATTTGGAAAAGAACGTTGGCCTGTCAGATGACTCACGCCCTGTTTAACACGGTCGGCTTGGATCTGGCCGCCGGGCGCGACGCAGCCAGCGACATCGCTTTCCGGGCCACCGGATCCGTACTCGTTGAGCCCGGATTCATGAGTGTTTATCAGGAGGGCAGCGACGACAAAAGCGGCTCCGACGATCAAGATCGAATCCTGCCTGACGTCCAAGAGGGCGAGATTCTCAAGCTCAGGGACCTGGCTACCGAGCAACACTTTACCGAGCCACCACCACGCTACAGCGAGGCATCGTTGGTAAAAGTATTGGAAGAGTTCGGTATTGGCCGACCGTCTACCTATGCTTCGATTATTTCCACGCTGCGAAATCGTGAGTACGTAGAACTCGAAAACCGCCGCTTCACGCCGACGGATATCGGTCGCATCGTGAATCGCTTTCTTACCGAGCATTTCGCTCAGTACGTCGACTACGAATTTACCGCGCGGATGGAAGATGATCTTGACGCGGTGTCCCGCGGCGATCGCGACTGGGTGCCGTTGATGCGAGAATTTTGGGAACCCTTCAAAGAACAGGTCGCTGAAAAAGAGGCGCTTACCCGCGAAGAGGTTGCCCAAGCCCGGCTGCTGGGTACGGACCCCAAATCCGGACGTCCCATGACCGTGCGCATGGGGCGCTACGGACCATTCGTTCAGATCGGCACCAAGGACGATGAAGACAAACCCAAGTTTGCCGGCCTGCGCCCGGGGCAAAAGATGGATGCCGTCACCATGGAAGATGCGTTGGAGCTGTTCAAGCTGCCGCGCAAGCTCGGTGAAACTCCGGAAGGAGAGCCGGTATCGGCGAATATCGGCCGCTTCGGTCCATATATCCGTTACGGCGACAAGTTCGTTTCCACCGGCGGCGAAGAACCGCTGACGATTACCCTCGAGCAAGCATTGGTACTGATCGCCGAGAAAAAGATCGCGGATGCCAATCGCGTGATTAACAACTTCGAGGAACAAGGCATTCAAGTATTGAATGGCCGCTACGGTCCCTATGTGACCGACGGCACAAAGAACGCCCGCATCCCCAAGGACACCGATCCGAAAAGCCTGACGCTCGAGGACTGCGTCAAGATGATCGAGGCGGCCCCCGCGCGCGGGCGTCGCGGTAAGAAAAAGGCTAAGACCGCTAAGAAAACCGATGCGCCGACGTTAAAGCAAGCAGCAGCCGCAAAGAAATCCAAGACTAAGCGCAAAACTAAGACCAAAACCAAAAAGAAAACTAAAAAGAAAACCAAAAAGGCGACCGCCAAGAAAAAGACCGCAAAAAAGGCGCCGAGCAAACAAGCGGAGCAATGATCGGTCCTTGGCGGGTCAACGCGGCGGCTCGGCGAATCGGTGCCGGCGGCGTCATCGCCTATCCCACGGAATCCGTCTATGGCCTCGGCTGCGCGCCGGCAGACCCGATCGCCGTCGCGCGCCTACTCGGCATCAAGGGCCGGCAGCCCCGCAAGGGCCTGATTCTCATTGCCCACGAATTCACAAGCTTGAGCGCCTGGGTGAGTTTGCCCGATAGTCCGTACCGCGACGACATCGCCGCCAGTTGGCCCGGCCCGACCACCTGGGTGCTGCCGGCCCGGCCCGGTGTACCCCAATGGATTAGCGGCGGCCGCGATAGCGTCGCCGTCCGGGTCACGGCCCATCCCCTTGCCGCCGCACTCTGTCGGACCGTCGGAGAACCGATTGTGTCGACCAGCGCGAACCGGAGCGGCCAAGCCCCGCTGCAAACCGCCCTAGCGGTGCGGCGCCAGCTCGGGTCAGCTGTGGATTACGTCCTGGGCGGGCAGGTCGAACAGCGTGGCAAACCCACGGCTATCCGCGACGGCGTGACGGGCCATTGGATACGTCGATCATGAAACCGTCGCGTCCAATCCTGTCCGATCGCCAGCGCCGCTGGCGGGCACCGTTGGTCACCGCGGTGCTTTATCTCATCATGTTCGAATCCGTGTCCGGCTTTCTGCTGTTCTTTTTCGGTCCGTTCTTGGCGACCACGGAGGGGCTGGGCGAACTCCACTGGTGGGTCGGGGCCCTGTTCTTGCTGCCCTACGGGGTATATCAACTACGCCACTACCAGCGGGTCACGGTCCACTCAGGGAAGTTTCATTTCAATCTGGGTCTGTCCAGTTTTGCATGTATGTGCGTCGTGATCATCAGCGGCGTATTGATGTGGCTGGCCGGGTCCCGCGAGACGCTTTACTACGTGGTGGTGGATCTCGTCCATATCGTGATCGGCTTCGCGCTGCTGATCATGCTGTCCAGTCATTTGGTGCTGGTATTTCGCGTCGGTAAACTCGAGGAAAGTGAAATCGGCGCGCCGGCCGCGCGGCGGCGCACCATGGCGCGCGTGCTTTGGATCCCGTTGGCGGTATCTACGCTGGCACTCGGCGGCTGGTGGCTATCCCGCTAGACCATGTAACGAATGACGTAGAGTGCTTCGCCGGTCGTGACGCTGACTCCCCAAAAGAATAAGAACACATAAGTCAGCGTAGGGTGGTCGCGAAAATAAAATGCGCCGCGCCGCCACGCCTGATAGGCCTGGAAGACGAATACCACGAGGGCAATGAAGACGATCAGGGAGAGCAGCCCATGGCCAGCGGCGAACAGCGCCATGGGGCCGGTGGCTTCGCCGCTGGCAACCTCTGCCCGCAACCGCGAAATCATGTACAGCATATTGACGGAGAACTCGAACACGACGACCACCGCCGCTAAACGCCAGGCGAAACCCTTGCCCTGGAAATTGTTGAGCACGACATAGAATACTGCGGCGGTGACAAAGATCTCGGCAATGGCCGAAAAGGTACTAAATAGCGGTGCTTCCATCTCGGCGCTCCCGGCAATCCAGGGCCGGGACGGTACCAAATCCAAACACTCCGCGCCAATGACCAGTTCCAATCTGGGCCTCACCGCTTGGCTTGTGGTAACTTGGCAAGAAACACTTGGAAGTTAACGTCTAATAACAGGATTTCCCCGCTCGAAACCCTCGATGAATCGCCAAACAGCAAAGCATTTCCGGGGGCTAGGACGCCTCGCGGTGCTCCTGGCCGGCCTGGCTACCGGGGTCGCCTCCGCCGAGGGGCCTGCCCTGGCGGTGGCGGATGGGTCGCTGCGCCTCGGTCAACCGGTGCGGCCCGTCAAGAACCAGGCCAAGGTCTATCTCGTGCAGCTCAAGGAACCTCCGGTGGCGGCCTACAGCGGCGGCGTGCCGGGCATGCAGGCCACCAAACCCGCGCTCGGCCAGCGCCTCAAAGTCGGCGCACCCGCCGTGCGCAACTACGCGGACTACCTGGAGCAGGCGCAAACGAAGTTGTTGATGAATGTGGACGCCGTGCAGGCGCAGATTCACTCCTACCGATACGCATTAAACGGCTTCGCCGCCTGGCTCACGCCCGCTCAGGTGTCGCGCCTGTACGCCAGCGGCGAAGTATTAAGAGTCTGGGAAGACAAGGAGCGCAGGACCGGGACTAATAACAGCCCCAGTTTCTTGGGAATACTCGACCTCGCCGATGGTCTTCGCGCCAATCGAAACCTGCGCGGCGAAGATGTCATCATCGGTATCATCGATAGCGGTATTGCCCTGGATCACCCCGCCCTGAAGGACAGCGTGGACAGGATCCCCCGTTTGTGCCGCAGTAGCTGGGCCGAAAACTCGCTGCTCGGCCGCTGGCTATGCCGCCGTGTCCGCAAGAACCCGCCCCAGGAAGTCGTCTACGACCCGCTCGATCGCTTCAACGGAACCTGCGAGGGCGGCCCCGGTTTTCCCGCTTCCAGTTGCAACAACAAGTTGCTGGGAGCGCGCTACTACGGCGATGCTTTCTTGGCCCGGCACCCAATGGACCCTGGCGAATTCTTGTCGCCACTAGATGTCGATGGCCACGGGACCCATATCGCCACCATCGCCGCGGGCAATTTCGTGGACGCAAATTTGTTCGGCACGCGCATCGCCAGCATCAGCGGCATTGCGCCGCGGGCGCGCGTCGCCGTGTACAAGGCTTGTTGGCTAAAACCCGGCGATACCCGCGGAACTTGTACGACGGCCGATTTAGCCCGCGCCATCGATGCGGCCGTGGCCGACGGCGTTGACATCATTAATTATTCCGTGGGCAGCGGCACCGAGTTCGAACTCACGGCGGCCGACGACATCGCGTTGTTGAACGCCCTGCAGGCCGGTGTGCTGAGCGTAGTTGCAGCCGGCAACGACGGTCCGAATCTAGCCACGGTGGCCTCACCGGCCAGCGCGCCCTGGGTACTCACGGTAGCCGCCTCCACCCAGAGCGGGCAGCGGTTCGAGCAGGCCATTCGTATCAACGAACCCACCCGCTTGGCAGGACTGTATTCCGCCCGGGAAGCGGCTTTCACGCCGCCGCTGGCGACGCGCAGCGCCATCGATGCGGAATTGATACTCGCGGACGACGGTACCGACATGCTGGCGGACGGCAGCAGCGGCAGTATTCACGACGCTTGCGAGAATTTGGTCAACGCCGGTGATTTGCGCGATCGAGTTGCCCTGATCGTGCGCGGTGGCTGCGCGTTTCAAGACAAGATTGCGGCCGCCGAAGCGGCGGGCGCTTTGGCCGTGTTGGTCTACAACAATGCGGGCGAGCCGATCCAGATGACCGGTGATCCCGATAGCGTCAATATCCCCGCGCTGATGATTAGTAATATCGATGGGCTTCGCCTCGGCGACGAACTGGAGGCCGGCGAGCCGGTCAAGGTCGAACTCGACAAAGGATTATTCGTCGGTCGCAGCGACACGGGTAACATCATTGCCGACTTTTCCTCACGTGGCCCAAATCTGGCCGCCATTGACGTGATGAAACCGGATGTGACCGCACCCGGCGTCAGCATCCTCGCCGGCCATACCCCGGAGGTGGCCAACGGCGTTAAGGGTGAGCTGTTCCAGTATCTTTCGGGAACATCCATGTCGACCCCGCACGCGGCGGGGGTTGCCGCCCTAATCAAGGAAGCGCATCCGGGTTGGGATCCGGGCCGGATCAAGTCGGCGTTAATGACAACCGCCTACGTCGGCTTGAACCGGGAAGACGGGGGTGTCGCCGATCCGCTGGACATGGGCTCCGGCCACATCGACGCGAATCGGGCCATCGACCCGGGCCTGGTGTATGACAGCGGGTACCCGGAACATGGGGCCGTCGTCTGTGCACTGGAAGGCAACCCCTTTAGCGATCAGGAATGCGGCAATCTGGCGCTCGCCGGTTTATCCAGTCATGCCCGCGACCTCAACCAGCCGGGAATCACCTTGGGGCAGATGATCAGCGGCGATACCGTCTCGCGGCGGGTGACCCACCTGGGCGAGCCGACGAGCTACTCGGCGACGATTGTCGCGCCGCCCGGCGTCGCTGTGAGCGTTAATCCGCCGAGCGTGAGTCTCGGCAATGAACAAACTGCGCAGTACAGTTTAAGTTTCGACCTACAGGGCGGCATCCTCGATCAATGGGCCTTCGGCCAGATCGTTTGGTCCAATGGGGTTCAGGATGTGACCAGCCCGCTGGCGGTTCGGCCGGTTGCCATTCGCGTTCCTGCCAGCGTCTTCGGGCGCGGCGCCTCCGGCAACCTTACGTTCCCCGTGGATTTCGGCTACACGGGAAGTTACTTCGCCAACGTCCATGGACTCCGCGCGCCGCTGCGCATCAGCGGCTTCGTCGAAGATGACCCGAGCAATAGCTTTAGCTTCCGGTTCGACGGCGGCGTGACGGCACACCTGATCACCATACCGCCGGACCAAGCCTTCGCCCGGTTTGCCTTGTTCGATGCGCTGACCGACGGCAACGATGATCTCGACCTTTATTTATTCTTTTGCCAAAACAACCTGTGTTCACAAATTGCCCAAAGCGGCGCGTTTACGTCCGAAGAAGAGATCAACTTGGCGTTTCCAACCGCTGGTGCCTATGCGGCCCTCGTGCACGGGTTTGAAACGGACCAGCTGACGGGCGGAGCCGGCGCTAATTACGAGTTATTGGCCTGGTCTTTCGGCGTCACGGACAATGTCGGCAACATGACCATCGTTGCCCCTAGTGCCGCAGCCGTTGGCGCCACCGGCGACATCCAAGTCGACTGGGCGGGCCTAGACCCGGCCACGCGTTATCTGGGGGGTATCTCCCATAGTTCTTCGGTGGGTTTGGAAGCGCTAACGATCGTGACGGTGGACACGCCGTAACAATCCGTGAGCGATTTCCCCAAGCTTATCTTTCATGGCTTGCGGGCCGCGGCGGCGCAGGACCGATGACGAAAACAACCCAACAGATGGTCGTTGACCATGCCCGCCGCTTGCATGTGGGCATAAACGGTGGTGCTGCCGACGAATTTGAAGCCTCGTTGTTTCAAGTCGCGGGCCAGGGCATCGGACTCGGCGGAAGTCGCCGGCACCTGGTCTTGTCGGCGCCAGCGGTTTTGGCGCGGCTCGCCGCCTACGAAGCGCCAAATATAATTACAGAAACTGCCGAACTCTTCCTGTAGCTCGAGGAATCTGCGGGCGTTGTTAATGGCCGCCTCGATCTTTAGGCGATTACGAACGATGCCGGCATCGTTGCACAAGCGCTCGACGGACCGCCGATTGAAACGTGCCACGCTAGTGGGGTCAAAGTTGCGGAATGCGCGACGATAGCCTTCACGCTTATGCAGCACGGTCGACCAGCTCAAACCCGCCTGTGCCGCCTCGAGAACGAGGAATTCGAACTGGCGCCGATCGTCGTAGACGGGCACACCCCACTCACGGTCGTGATATTCGAGATAGGCCTCACTGACTCCTTCACTCCATGGACAGCGCGCAGTTGTCGGTGCCTTGGCCATGCTTACTTCGACGTTGCTTTGGTGAGATCGCCCATGGTGTAAAAATACCCGACCCATAGACGCGAAGGAATGGTTGTTTGTGCTTCGAGCCTGCAATTTTACCGGTGGGCGATTAATTGTCCGGTCGAAAAAAAAAGGGCCCCGTGGGGGGCCCTTTCTTGCTACTCAGCGATGGCTAGCCCTTATCGCCGCCGCATTTGCCTTCGCCGCAAGAGCCTTCTTCACCCTTGTCGCCGCCGCATTTGCCTTCGCCGCAGGAGCCTTCTTCGCCCTTGTCGCCGCCGCATTTGCCTTCGCCGCAAGAGCCTTCTCCACCCTTGTCGCCGAGCTGGTAACCTGACGACAGGTTAGTCAGACCGAACGGGTTCGTTTCCGCATTTGCAGTTGAAACGGCCGCTAAAGAGCCTGCTAAGGCTGCGCCGACCGCAAACGCTATTGGTTTCATCTTCGTCTGCTCAGACATTTCTAACTTCTCCTTACTAGTCACGCGCCCTTAACGGGCTCAAAAACCGGGGTGGACGGCTAAATGCTCCATTCCACCGCTCGGGATAAACTCTGCTGAAGAGATTGTAGCGACTCGCCCTCGACGCCCACAATGGCAATGCTCCCCTGACCATGGGGCATGACGATCCCCTCCAAGTTCTCTTCGACAAACTCAACGGTCATGGGTTTCCCGATCTCCTCGGATGGCAGCAACATAACCATCACGGGGCCTTGCTTGCCCTGTACGACGAGGTGCGGTACCCATTTACCGCGAAAAAAACACGAGTGTGCGTAGGTAATCGTCGGCAATTGACTTTCATCCAGTACTACCTTGCCCGCGATGGCCTTGCGAAGTTTCGGCGAATCGACCGGCTGATCGGTCACTACCCATGAATACGGTTCGTGCTGCCAATGTTCGAGGACATCGCCCTCCATGGTATCTGTCGGGCGGAGTAGCCCTTGGCCCACACCCAGTATCACTGCCGCGACTATCGCCGCCGCCATGCCGACCGGTACCAGGCGCGGCCAACGTTTTCTCACGGGTGCCGGTTGAGCCGCTTTATCCGCCGTGACGTCGAAGCGCAATGCGCGCGCGATCAATGCCTCCGCCCGGCGCGCCCGCTGCGCATAGGCCGCGCAGCCACCGCAGGCCGCCTCGTGGGCCTGTAACGCCGGGTTGTCATCAGCGGGATCGCTGAGCAACTCGGCCCGAAATCTTTCGCAGTCCATTGTCATGTCGCTCACGCCGACACCAAATCGGCGCTCATTTTCTCAATCAGTTTCTTTCTCGCCCGATGCAGGCGCGTCAGCACCGCACCGGGGTTAATTTCCATGAATTCCGCGATCTCTTTGGTACTGAAACCCAACATCACCTGTAATACCAAGGGCTCGCGATAATCCGTTTCTAATTGCCATATCGCTTCGCGCATATCGTCAACGTCCGTGTCGTCTCCCGTCGCAATAAGTGCACAATCCGCCGCCGACAAACCATCAATGTCTTGCGTTTCCAGTCGTTTGCGTTCGTAGTGGCGGGCGTGTTCCCGCCGTACGATCGTGAACAACCATGTTTTCACCGAGCCTTCGTCTCGCAGTCCGTCCACCGAGCGCCAAGCCCGTAACAGCGCTTCCTGCACGACGTCCTGAGCCAATTCCGGGTCGCGACTCAACCACAATGCGAACCGGTACAAATCGTCCCGCCAGGGGGCGACTAATCGCTCAAATTTCAGCCGTCCCGCCTGGGCGGCTTCAGTGTCTGGCATGGATGGTGACCGGGGGTGGGAGTGGTTTATTACACGCAACGGCGGAAGACCGTGGAAAAGGTACCGGATTCAATGGAAAATCCAAGTCTTGACGCCCCTGCCTGGGGATAACGAGGGACAACCATGGTACAACGAGGCGAGGGAGAAGCCCGCTACGGGATTGTCGGCCACCCAGTGGACCACAGCCGCTCCCCTACGATTCATAGGCTTTTTGCCCGGCAGGCCGGTGTGGAAATCTCTTACGAACTCATCGACGCGCCTCCCGAGAGCCTCGAAACGGCGATCCGGGGCTTTGCCGCGGCCGGCGGCAAGGGCCTCAATATCACCGTGCCTCACAAGGAAGCCGCGCTGGATTTGTGCGATACCGTGGGCGAGGCCGCCAAACTCGCCGGTGCCGCCAATACGCTGTCTCTACGGGAGGGCGGCACGATCCGCGGTGACAACACCGACGGCATCGGCCTAATCCGCGACCTGCAGGAAAATCGGGGGCTGACGGTTGCAGGCGCCCGCATCTTGGTCCTCGGCGCCGGCGGCGCCGCCAGGGGGATCATCGGGCCGCTGCTGGCAGAAAACCCCGCGGAATTACGCTTGGCGAACCGCAGCCGGGAGCGCGCCGACACACTCGCCGCAAAGTGGGATTCGGTTGTGGCCTGCACGTTCGCGGAACTCGCCGACGAGGCGCCGTTCGATCTCGTCTTCAATGCCACTTCGGCGGGACTGAAGGGCGAAGCACCGCCCTTTCCAACCAACGTAGTGGGCTCGAATTCGACGGCCTACGATTTGGTCTATAGCCTCAAAGATACGCCGTTCGTAACCTGGGCCAAAGCCGCGGGCTCGCGGCGCGCCGTACAGGGATGGGGAATGCTAGTCGAACAGGCCGCCGAGTCCTTCGAAATTTGGCACGGCAACCGGCCGAACACCCGCGCGATATTGACGCAGCTATTGGGCCCGCGGTGGAACCGCTAACGCATGGTGACCAGCTCTTCCGCGCTGGTGGGATGAATCGCGACGGTATCGTCGAAGTCCTTTTTTGTCGCTCCCATGCGGATGGCGACCGCAAACCCCTGTAACATCTCATCGCTGCCATCGCCAATGAGGTGGCATCCGACGACGCGCTCCTCGCTTCCCGCAGTAACCAGTTTCATGTGGGTTGTGCTCTTGGTCTCTCCGAGGGCGTAGTACATGGAGACAAAGCTCGATTCATAGATCTTGACGGCATCGCCGTATTGTTGCCTGGCCGCTGCTTCCGTCAACCCCACCGTGCCCGTAGGTGGGTGGGTAAAAATCACGGTCGGAATCCACTCGTAGGCCAGCCGCCGGTCGCTCTGATCGTCGAATACCCGATCCGCCAAGCGACGTCCCGCCGCGATGGCCACCGGCGTCAGCGCATCGCGACCGGTCACATCCCCAATCGCGTACACGCCTTCGACATTCGTGTTCTGCCAAAGATCCGTCGGCACAAACCCGCGGTCATCCATTGCTATGCCCGCTTGCTCCAGACCCAGGCCGCGGCTATTCGGGGACCGCCCGATGGCCCACAACAAGCAATCGAAGCCGGCGTGCCGGCGGCCATCGGCGGTGGCTACCGTGAGCCCATCCTCTTCCTGCGTCACCGCATTGGGGACCGCGTGGGTAATCGCCTGGACGCCCTGATACTCGAGCGCCGCCATTACCTGCTTCGACAACATGTCGTCGAACGAGCGCAGGGGTCGTTCGTAGCGCATCATCAAACTGACCTCGGCGCCGAGCCCGCGCAACACGCCGGCCAATTCGACGGCGACATAGCCGCTACCAACCACGAGCACCCGATCAGGCCGCTCCGCCAGTTCGAAAAAGCCGTCGGAGGTGATGCCAAGCTCCGCACCCGGCAGGGCGGGAAGGGTGGGTTGCCCACCGGTAGCAACGATAATGTGCGGCGCCGTAAACGCTTCGCCGCCCGCAACCAGCTGCCTTGGCGCGGAAAATGTCGCGGCCGCCTCGACCCAGGTAATGTCTTTGTTGTTCAGGTTGCGCTCGTAAATTGCGTTCAACCTGGCGACATAGGCATCGCGGCGCTGCTTCAAGGCTGGCCAATCATGACCCTTTCGGTCCACCCGGAACCCGTAGTCAGCGGCCAGCTCTAGGTCATGGGCCAGATCCGCCGCATACCACATGACCTTCTTGGGGACGCAGCCGACGTTGACACAGGTTCCTCCCAACCGATTGGGTTCGAAAACGGCTACCTTCGCCCCATATTCCGCCGCCCGTTGGGCCGCCGCGAGGCCGCCGCTACCGCCGCCGATGACCAATAAATCGTATTGCCTCGCCATACATGCTTCCTAAACGTTTCGAATCGCGAGCTTACCCCATCGAAGTGATTTGCTCATGCTAAGCTTGCGCGCCATGAGCGCCGACACATCGACCAATCCACTGTTGGTTCGCAATGCCCTACCGAAATTTGACGCCATAAACCCGCAGCATGTCGGGCCCGCCGTGGCGAGCGTACTGGCTGCGGCCGAACAGCGCGTCGCGCAGTTGAGACAACAGCAGCAGGTCGACTTCGATTGGGCACTGCAACTGGAAGACGTTCGCCAAAGTATCAGCCAAGTGTTTTCCCCCATCGCCCACATGAGTCGTGTCGTCAGTTCTTCAGCGATGCGCGACGCCTATAACGACTGCCTGCCCAAGGTCACGGAGTTCATGACCCGTCTCGGCCAAGACCCCGAGTTACTGCGCGGCTATGAGGATCTGGCTACGCAGCCGACGGTGGCCGAAGATAGTACAAGAGCGGAATTGGTGCGGCATGCGTTGCGCGATCTCCGCCTTGCCGGTATCGGCCTGCCCGCGGCCGAACAAAACGAGTTCCGCGACATCATGCAAACACTAGCTAAGAAAGAGGCGGCTTTTGAACAAAACTTGATGGACGCGACGGATGCTTTCAGTTGGCACTGCGAACGCGTCGAAGAACTCGAAGGGCTACCCGAATCCCTGATTGCCGCAGCCGCGGAAAATGCGCGCGAGCAAGGCACCACGGGCTATCACCTGAAACTCGACCCACCGACCTACATGGCGGTGATGAGTCACGCCGCCACGGAAAAGCTCCGTGAAATCTTTTACGCGGCCTGGGTCACTCGAGCCTCCGATCAGGGCCCGCAAGCGGGCCAATGGGACAATACCGTTCTCATGGAGGAGATTCTGGCGTTGCGTTACCGCGCCGCGCGATTGCTGGGTTTCGATAACTACGCGGAACTTTCTCTGGCGACCAAGATGGCCCAATCCAGCAATGCAGTACTCGAGTTTTTGGAACAGCTGGCCGATCGCAGCCATGCCATAGCCCAGCGGGAATTCGCGGAATTGGAACAATTCGCGGGCCGCAAGCTCGCCGCCTGGGATGTCGCTTACTACGCCGAACAAATGCGCCAGCAAACATTGGGGGTAGACGAAGAAGCGTTGCGGCCTTACTTCCCCCTGGAGAAAGTGTTTAGCGGATTGTTCCGGGTCGCGCAAAACTTGTTCGGGATTCGTTTCGAGCAGCGTACGGATGTGGCGGGCTGGCATCGGGATGTGCGCTACTATGATCTGACAGACGCCGACGGCAACGCTTTTGGCGGAATGTACTTAGACCTCTACGCCCGCGCTAACAAACGCGGTGGCGCCTGGATGGACGAATGCCTGATCCGCCAGGATATTGGGGGCGAGACCATCCAACCCGTGGCACATCTGGTCTGTAACTTCGCGGCGCCCAGTGGGTCCGCGCCGGCATTGCTCACGCACCGTGATGTGGTGACGCTGTTCCATGAGTTCGGTCACACGCTACATCACTTGCTGACCGAGGTGGATTATCCCTCGCTGTCCGGCATAAACGGGGTGCCATGGGACGCGGTGGAACTCCCCAGCCAGTTCTTCGAGAACTTCGCCTGGCTACCCGCCGTGTTGAGCTGGTTGTCGGAGCACTACCAGACGGGCGAGTCGCTGCCGTCCACCGTACTGGAAAACCTTCGCGCCTCGCGCAACTTTCACGCCGGTCTGCAGATGGTCAGGCAGCTGGAATTGGCGCTGTTCGATTTCAAGCTGCATGCCGATTACGATCCTGCGGTGGGTGCGCGTATTTACGCAATACTCGAAGCGGTGCGCGCCTCCGTCGGTGTCGTACCCGCGCCCGCTTACAATCGATTCGCCAATAGCTTTGGGCACGTGTTCGGCGGCGGTTACGCCGCCGGATATTACAGCTACAAATGGGCGGAAGTCTTGGCCGCCGACACATTTAGTGCCTTCGAGAAGGCCGGACCATTCGATGCCAATACGGCCCGCCGCTTTCGTGAGGCAATCCTCGCCAAAGGCGGCAGTCGTGACATCTTGGAGGGCTTCGTCGAGTTCATGGGCCGCGCACCCGCGCTGGACGCATTGTTGAGCCAACAGGGAATGGCATAATTTGAAAATTGCTTCTTGGAATGTGAACAGCCTGCGGGTACGACTCGAACAAGTCACCCAATGGCTCGAGACCGCTCAACCCGATGTGTTGGCGTTGCAAGAAACCAAATTGGCGGACGACGCGTTTCCGGCCGATGTATTCCACGAGAAAGGCTACGAGGTTCTATTCAGCGGTCAAAAAACCTACAACGGCGTCGCCGTGATCAGCCGTCTTCCAGGCGACGACGTCATCCGGGAGTTGGCGGGCTTTCAGGACGATGCGCGCCGTGTGCTAGGCGCTACCTTCGGTGACATCCGCTTACTCAACCTTTACGTACCCAATGGCCAACGCGTTGGCTCGGATAAATACGCCTATAAGCTCCGTTGGTTCCAAGCCCTCCGCACACAGGTGGCCGAAGAATTAAGCCGCCACGAAAACGTCGTGTTGGTAGGCGACTTTAACGTCGCGCCGGACGATCGTGATGTGTATGACCCCGCCGCCTGGGAGGGCCAGGTCCTCGTGAGTGAACCCGAACGCGAAGCGCTGCGGCATTTGTTGGATGAGGGCCTGGTGGACACGTTTCGCCTTTTCGATCAGCCAGCCGAGACCTTCAGCTGGTGGGACTACCGCCTCGCGGGGTTCAGGCGCAATCGGGGGCTGCGCATCGATTTAATCCTTGCCTCGGAAGCCCTCGCCGAGTGTTGCCAAGGCTCGACGATCGATCCGCGGCCGCGGGCGCTGGAGCGGCCCTCGGACCATGCTCCGGTGCTGGCGACGTTTCAATAAATTGTTATGTTACACGGAGTTAGGGGAAGCGCCGCAGGTAGAGTACAATCCCCGTCAATACACCTGCAGGGGGCCTCATGCCCGCCAACGACGCCATTCAAGAACGTCGCAGCGAATATGACGTAACCAACACGGTCGACGTGAGTAACCCGTCGGCGGTGCGTAACGCGGTAATGGATCTGTTCAGCGACCTTTATCCCCACGCCGCCTTCGACTCGCTGTGGTTAGCGTTCCATGATTTCGAGCGCCTGTTCATGGGAGCCGACCCGGAGTATCACGGCGTCGACACGGCCTACCATGATATTCAACATTCCCTGGACATGACGCTGGCGATGGCGCGTTTGATCGTGGGTCACGATCGCGGAGTCGAACCCAAGGATCGATTGGGGGCGGAACGGGCGACGTTAGGCTTGGTCACCTCACTGTTTCACGACGCCGGCTATCTGCGCCATCGGGAGAAAGATCGAGACCAGCGAAACGGGGCATACTTCACGCTACGGCATGTCAGCCGAAGTTCCCGTTTTCTGGGCGACTATTTGTCCCGGGTGGGGCTCGAGTCTTGGAGCGACGTCGCCCAGCAGATCGTCCACTTCACGGGCTACGAAATCGACTTGGAACGATTAGAACTCGACGATCCCCGCGATAGCGCCGTCGGACACCTGCTCGGCACCGCCGACCTCATGGCCCAGATGGCCGATCGTTGCTATCTCGAGAAGTGCCGGGATCGGCTGTTCCCGGAGTTCGTACTCGGCGGTATCGCCATCGAGGACCACGCCGGCGAAACTTTGGTACGTTACCGCTCGGGTAAAGATTTACTCATCAAGACGTTAGATTTTTATCAAAATTCGGCACGCTATCGATTGGAAAAGACCTTCGGGCGAGCGTACCGATATATTGAAGTACTGTATCGCGGCGACAATCCCTATGTCACTTTCATACAGAAAAACATGAGCTACCTTAGCAAGCTGGTTGCCGGCAACGATTGGGACCGGCTGCGCCGTAGGCCGGCGTGTTTTACCGCCGAGCCGGATGCCGAAACCCGCATCGTTCGGCTAGCTGTGCAGCACCTGAAGCAATTGGCCCGCCAAAACAAAATCCGCTTGCGCGGCGCGCCGCAGGCGCCCGTGCCCGCAACCACCTGACGCACCGGGGCGCGGTATAACCCGCCCCAGCCCTTGCCCAACCACGGCGCTCGGCCGAAAATGGGCCCTTCCCTAGTCAAGCGGTGAACACAGCCATGGCGCGCCCACACATCGAACCCTTTGTCGATTCCACCGTTGCCTTCAAGAAATTCCGCATGCCCGGCTTTCCGAGGGGCATGCAATACAAAATGTTGAGTATGGATACGGACACCGGCGCCAGCTCCATGACCATCCAGCTGGATCCAGGCTACAAGCAGCCGCCCGGGTTGAGTTATACCGACCACGAAATCTTAATCATGTCTGGCAGCATCCGCCTGGGCGGCGAAGTCCGCGGTCCCGGAACGTATCTGTATGTGCCTGCTGGCGTTTCGCTACCGGCATTGGAAAGCCCGCGTGGCTGCAAAGCCCTGTACATGTACAACTGGGCGGAACCGAGTTTCGAGGAATCCGACGAAGATCATTCGCTCGGCCAGCGGGACCGGCTGCATATCTTCAACAGTTATGAGGATATTTATTGGGGAACGGGCAACAAATATCCGGCCGTCGCCCCAGGATGTCTGGTTAAGATACTGCACATGGATGCGATGTCCGGTGCTTACACGTTCTTGTATTGCATGACGCCTAAATTCCACCAAGACAACATTTCCTACCATGACTGCACGGAGGAGGCGTATCATATTTTCGGCACGTCCTGGATGATGCAGTTCGGTGATTTGCCGACCGGTGGCTATTTCTATCGCCCCCCTTATATCAATCATGGCGCCTTTGCTAGCGAGCGCGGCATTCTCGCCCTTGGCCGAACCGGGGGTGAGTTATTCAACTATTTCCACTTCAATCCATGGACGAACCCGACGGAGAACCATGAACGGGCGGCGGCGGTATTGGATCGACGTAAGCCCCACCTTTACGAATGGGTCCGCAGCCACGACGGTCACAATCACCCAACGGACTTCGAACACCCGCATCACCATCACGATGACTAGCGCAACGGCCGGGGGGGCGTTGGCCGCTCGCCGGGTAAAGACGGTGAGTACTGGTTCGGGACGTTCCGCGGCGATCGCATTGTGCGCGGACCGAATCGTTAACGCGTAGGCATTAGCGGCAGGATGAAAACAGCAGAAGCAGTTCGCTCCTTGAACGATCGTCGCTTATTCGACACGCTGTTGGCGACCGCTGAAGTCAAGCGTGCCAATGAAATACTCGCGCGCATGGCCGAAAAAGGTCCGCTAGGTATTCGCCGGCACCTGCTTGCAACGTCGGTGCGTCTTACGCGCGGCATGGCGCCAGCGGTTAACAAGACGGCCGACGAGTGTTTGAGCGTGCTCGGCATCGACACGAATCTGGAACTGTTTGTTTATTCCAGCCCGCAGTACAACGCAGCCTGCTTGAAGCCCGAAGACGGCCGCTTGTTCGTGATGTTTTCTTCGAGCCTGCTCGAGGCCTTCGACGGCAATGAACTCAAGTTCGTCGTCGGACACGAGTTTGGTCACCATGCCTATCGCCACCACGACATTCCAATTGGTCTCATTTTGGGCGGTGGTTCCCGAGCGAGCCCGAGGCTCGCGCTCGATCTCTTTGCCTGGTCGCGCTATGCGGAGATTTCGGCCGACCGGGCCGGCGCCGTTTGCGCTGGTGATCTCGAAGCCACCGCGCGTGCGCTGTTCAAGCTGGCATCAGGTTTGAGCGGTCGCAGCATCAAGTTCAGCCTTGACGATTTCCTCGCGCAGATCGATGCGATGCAGGTTGAATCCGAGGATTCTCGGTCGGACGGACCACGCCAAGACTGGTTTCTGACTCATCCATTCAGTCCGTTGCGGGTCAAGGCGCTGACGTTGTTCCACGACTCGGAACTCGTTCGTGATGGAGGCATTTCTTCGCCACAGCTCGAAGAGTCCGTTCAAGCCCTAATGGGGCTAATGGAGCCTAGTTACCTCGAGGGCCAAACCAAGACGGCCGAGTCGATGCGGCGGCTGTTGTTTGCGGGTACCATCGCGATCGCGAGCGCTGACGGCGACATCAGCGAAGAAGAAATTGAAGTGTTCGAGCAGTTTTTCGGTGACGGCGCTTTCAAAAAACGTTTGAACATCGAGGCGACGACTAAAGAACTCGAAAGTCGAATCGAACAGGTTCGCAGCAAGACGAGTATTCCGGAACGCATTCAGGTACTCAGGGATCTCTGCCTGGTGGCGCAGGCCAGCAGCAAGAGTGGAAACCAGGGTCGCACAATCCTAAAACAGATTGCCGCGGGACTCGAAGTGCCTGAGACAATCGTCGGCCAGTCGCTCGACTGCAGTCTGGATCTGGACTGACGGACGAATCGCTGCTGTAGTCGTTGTCATTTTCGGTCTGCAGACAGTCGACATTACTTGATTAGCAGCGTTCGCCCCAATACGGTTTCGCGATTAATGCAGTCAGCGCGGCAACTCGGGGTCCGGGCCGCTGCCGCCCGACATCCGCTCCACGTTGCCGTGTTCGAACACCTTGGTGGCCAGCGCAATCATGCTCGCCACATCGCTTAGATTCGATGGCACCACAAGGGTATTAGCCGTCTTTGCTAAATTACCGAACTGGCGCACGTAGTCTTCGGCGACACGAAGCTGCATGGCTTGTAGACCCCCATCTGTGCTCACCGCCGTGGCAACTCGCCGTAATCCCTCGGCAGTCGCGGTGGCCACCGCTAGAATTGCCTCAGCTTCACCTTCGGCCTCGTTGATCTGTTGTTGCTTCGCCGCTTCCGACTCTTTGATGACCCGCTGCTTCTCGCCCTCCGCCTGATTGATGTTAGCGTCGCGAACACCCTCCGAGGTCAACACCACCGCACGCTTTTCGCGCTCTGCGCGCATTTGTTTTTCCATGGCGGACAAGACGTCGTGGGGCGGATTGATGTTCTTGATCTCGTAACGCAATACCTTGACGCCCCAGGGTTCCGACGCTTTGTCTAATTCACTGACTACATTGGAGTTTATCGTGGCGCGCTCTTCGAAGGTGCGGTCCAGATCGATCTTGCCGATTTCGCTTCTGAGCGTGGTTTGAGCGAGCTGGGAAATCGCGAAGGTGTAGTCGGTAATGCCGTACGACGCCCGCCTGGCGTCCAAGACCTGCATATACAAGACGCCGTCGATGCCGACTTGAACATTATCGCGAGTAATACAAACCTGCTCGGCGATATCCACCGCCATTTCTTTGAGGCTGTGTTTATAGGCCACGCGCTCGAAAAACGGCACGAGAATATGAAACCCGGCTTGCATCGTCTTACTGTACTTGCCCAGCGACTCGACGATAAAGGCGCTTTGCTGGGGCACGACAATGGCCGTCTTGGCGATAATAATAATCGCTAAGACAGCGATCACGCCCACCGTCACAAGCGTTTCCATAAAAGCTCCTTCGTCTGACCGAGTTGCTAGGCGGCTCTTACTTTCAGGGTAAGACCGTCCACCGTTTCTATGACCGCCTTGCTGCCGTCGGAAATAACGACGTCGCCCACGTTGACGGCTTTCCAGGTGGTGCCCCGATATTCGGTTCGACAGGTGGCGCCCGGCTCGAGTGTCTGGCTCAGCCTGACCGTCTCACCGAGAATGCCGTCTTGCATATCAGGAATGGCGCCGCGCAACTTATCGTACAACCGGCGTCGAAAGGTAACCATGGAGACCACCGCAACGACCGCGAACAGTAACCATTGCCCCCAGACTGGAAGCTCCAAGCCGAACAGTCCGAGGAGTCCGACGAGAAGCGCCCCTGCGCCGATGAAAACTAGGTAGAACTGCGCGTCGATGGCGAACAGCTCTGCGCAGAACAGCAGCGTGCCGATTACGATCCATCCCCACCAGGGCATCTGCGGTCTCCCTTCTAGGTTACTTTACCGGCTGGAACCGCGGCCGACCGCGGTATCGGTAGGCTACGAATTGTAACTGCTAAGCACGGGCATAAACAGCGGACGCCCTACTCCACGGCCAGCCTCATTCCTAAGCGGCGCGGCTGAAAGCGGGCGGGTAACGCCCAAGCGTGAGCATGAGCAAACCGCCGCCGGCAGACATGGCGGCCACGATGGTCAGCACGGGACCGTAGCTGCCGACTGCGTCGAAGACCTTGCCGAAGGTTACCGGTGCAAGCCCGGCGCCGATGGAAAAGGAAACATACAGCGCCCCATAGAGGGCACCGTAGTGCTTCAAGCCGAAATAGCGACTGACCAGAAACGCCATTAGGTCGAGCTCGGCTCCGGCCGCGAGACCGATCAACACCATCGACACCGAGATAATGAAGGCCGGCGGCGCAGCTGCGCTGAGCATCAAAGCGGCAATGGCCGGGGCGGACAAGAAAATCGCTGCCACCAGCGGCGCCCAAAAACGATCGACGAGGGCGCCGACGACGAGCCGGCCCACGATAACGCTGACGCCGATGAGGCCGGCGTAACGCGCAGCATCGGCAGCGGTGAGCCCTTGGTCAATCAACATCGGTACGGCGTTGGTGATGAGCCCGGAGATTCCGGCGGCAGCCAAGACCAAACCGATACTCAAGGCCCAGAAGCGATAGCCGCGCAACGCCTCGCCGGGCGCGAGCCCCTTTACCGGGTTGACTACGGGTTGGTCGGCCACGTCGACATGCGCGACGACGGCATAGGTATCGGGTTGGCGAAACAAGAAATACACGGCCGGGAAACCGATCGCCGTGATGGTGACGGCAATCAGCATGTAGGCGGTCCGCCAGCCGAATTCGCCGACGAGCCAGGTCGCATAGGTAGGCCCGAACGTCGCCGCGATACCCGTGCCGGCGAGGGTAATCCCGAGGGCAATACCGCGATAACGATCAAACCAGCTATTGACGACCCGCGTCCAAGTCACCGGCAGCGTACCGGCGGCCAATATGGACATGACGGCCCAGGCGACGTAATAGGTCCATAGTGAGTCCGTTGATAGGCCCAACGATGCCAGAGTGAGGCCATACAGCGGCATCGAGATCAAGGCGATCTTGCGAGCACCGAAGCGATCTATGAGCAACCCGACGACCGGTGCCGTCACGATGGCCATCAGTATCATGATCGTCACCCCGAACTGCACGTCGCCTCGGCTCCAGCCCGTATCATTGGAAATCGGCGCGACAAAAACGCTGTGGGTGTAAAAGCTGATCGACGACAGCCCGCAGCCTGCCCCGAGTAACGAACCCGCCAACGCGGGACCTCCCCTGCGAAACTCCCCTAGCCCATTAGCACTCACGGATGTTGACTCGCCGGGGCGCGCAAAGGCCCTGCCTGCTCATAGACATTCATTGGTCTTCCGCCGTTATTGTTATTGTGTTGAAGTCTACACGATAACGTCACAGAATCCGCTCGTTGCCAATCGCCTGTTCCGTCGCGCCTTCGAGGTTACTCTATCAACGCCAGCAGCATCCCCAATGTGATTCTCGCGCTCCTCGTACTCAACGGGCTAGCGTATTCCGGCCAGTACTGGAATCCGAACTTTATGTTCCAGCACTTCGCGCTCTGGCCGTTGGCTTCGCCGTTCCCCGAATTTAAGGTGTGGCAACTTTTGACTTACGGGTTCTTGCACGACATGAGAACCCTAAGCCACTTGTTCTTCAACATGTTCGGCTTGTGGATGTTCGGCAGGGACCTGGAACGCATGCTGGGTGCGCAGCGTTTCCTGACCTATTACCTAACCTGTGTGGTGGGGGCCGGCATCGTTCAGCTAACCGTCGCGTTCGTTACCGGCGGCATCTACCCGACGCTGGGGGCATCCGGCGGTGTCTTCGGTTTATTGCTGCTGTATGGAATGACCTTCCCGAATCGGATGGTGGTCTTGTTGTTTCCGCCGATACCCATGAAGGCGAAATATTTTGTCCTCGTGTTCGGCCTGCTGGAGCTTTACCTCGGCGTAAGCGGTCGAACACCCGGGGTAGCCAATTTCGCCCACCTCGGCGGGATGTTATTCGGCTTTCTTTTGCTGCAGTTCTGGCGACGAAGACGCACCCGTTGATTGCCGTCGTTCACCTTCCGCATCAGGTTGCGCCTCCGGCGCAGCGGCCCGGAACGCGGCCGTCTGCTCGCAGAAGTCGGCAATTGACTTGAGGGTCGGGTAGTCGGTGACGGCCACGCGGAAACGTCTCGCGTTGTACATTTGTGGTATCAAACACAGATCCGCCAACGTCGGCCGATCACCGAAGACGAATTCTCCATCCGCCGAGTAGTGGCGCGCCGTCAGCTCGGCGGACCGAAACCCTTCCTGGATCCAATGCGAATACCATTCGCGCCGTTGCTGATCGGAAATCTCCAACCGCTCCGTCAGGTAGTTCATGACACGAAGGTTGTTGAGGGGATGAATATCGCAACAGATCGCATTGCAAAAGGAGCGCACGGCGGCGCGCAGGTCGGTGCGTTGCGGGAGCAGGGGGCACGCCGGGTAGGCTTCCTCCAGGTATTCGAGAATGGCTTGGGACTGGCCGACGCTCACCGCGCCGTCGACTAGGAACGGCACCAACATTTGCGGGTTGAGTTCCCTATAGGCGTCGGAGCGATGCGCTGGGGATTGCCCGACTAACGTAATGGGAATGAGCTGGTAATCGATGTCTTTTAGATTTAGGGCAATTCGCACCCGATAGGCGGCGGACGAACGCCAATAACTGTAAAGCTGCATCTTAGTACTCCGTGCTAACCCGGGTAGCGCTGTATCGGCTGATCGATGGCCCCGAAAATCGTTTGTTCGTTGTCATCCAGAACCTCGATGCGGACTCGGTCACCGAAGCTTAAAAAAGGTGTCGCCGGTTGACCATGCTGAATCGTTTCGATGGTGCGGAGCTCCGCGATACACGAATAGCCCACGCCGCCCTCGGTAATGGGCCGCCCCGGGCCGCCGTCCAACTTGTTGGATACCGTTCCGGAACCGATGATGGTCCCCGCACAGAGCGGGCGGGTTCTTGCCGCGTGAGCGATTAGCTCGGCGAAGCTAAAGGTCATGTCGACGCCCGCTTGCGGATAGCCGAATGGGTTGCTGTTCAGGTACGAGCGCAGGGGCAAATGCAATTTAGTGTTCGCCCACGCCGTGCCGAGCTCATCAGGCGTGACCGCGACGGGAGAAAACGCACTCGAGGGCTTCGACTGGAAGAATCCGAAACCTTTCGCAAGCTCAGCGGGAATCAAGTTGCGTAGCGAGACATCATTCACGAGCATGAGCAACCGGATATGGGCGGGGGCATCGGCGACGGAGACCCCCATAGGCACGTCGTCGGTTACGATCACTATCTCTGCCTCGAAGTCGATACCCCACTTCTCGTCCGCGACTAGGACGGGGTCGCTGGGACCGATAAAGGCATCCGATCCACCTTGATACATTAAGGGGTCCGACCAGAAGGTCTCCGGCAGCTCTGCATTGCGGGCCTTGCGCACCAACTCGACATGATTCACGTAGGCGGAGCCGTCGGCCCATTGGTAGGCGCGGGGTAGCGGTGCCGCGCAATTGGCGGGGTCGAATCTATCCCCGGCGCCCGCCTCCAACTCCCGCGCAATGGAAAGCAGCCCCGATTCGGTGGTACCCCAATCGTCCAGCGCCGCTTGTAATGTGGGCGCGACGGGCGTGGCCGGCAAATAGCGGCTCAGGTCGCGCGACACGACGACGAGGTTGCCGTCCCGACCGCCTTTGAGGGAAGCGAGCTTCATGGCGCCGTCCCGGTAAATTCGAGTTCGTGCAGCCAGGCCGCGTGCTGGGGAGCGCGCTTCGTTCGGCTCCATTCCTCCAACATCGCCGGCGCCACCCGTTTAAGTTCCTCGATCTGGGCAGCGGTTTGGGTGTTCGCAACCAGCTCCAGCCGATGGCCGTTGGGATCGAAGAAGTAAATCGATTGGAAAATACCGTGGTTGACCGGACCGATCACGTCCAGCCCTTCGGAAACGATGTGCTCTTTAGCGGCGACCAACGCCGCGTAGTCCTCGACCTCGAAGGCGATGTGTTGCACCCACTTGGGTGTGTTGTCGTCGCGGCCCATCGGATCGCGCGTAGGCAACTCAAAGAATGCCAACACATTCCCCATGCCCGCATCGAGAAAAACGTGCATGTAGGGATCGGGCTCCTTAGTCGAAGGCACTTGGTTTTCGGCGAAAGCGATCTGAAACTCCATGTTCAGTACGCGGGTGTAAAACTCGACGGTTTCTTTCGCGTCCCGGCAACGATACGCGACATGGTGAATGCGCTTGATGTTCACAATAGTCTCCTAGC
Source organism: Rhodospirillales bacterium (assembly GCA_024638475.1). GTDB lineage: Bacteria > Pseudomonadota > Gammaproteobacteria > Steroidobacterales > JAHEKG01 > JAHEKG01. The sequence goes on from JAHEKG010000002.1 coordinate 25,756, forward strand.
CAGCATCGCTCAGTACGCCGCGAGCGAGTTGGTCGCGTTCGATGGAATTGAACAGGGCGGTAAAGTTTCCTTCGCCGAAGCCCTCGTCCCGTTTGCGTTCAATGAATTCGAAAAAGGCCGGCCCCACCATGTTCGTCGAAAAGATTTGCAACAAGAGGCGGGGATCGCCGTTTTGCGTCGAGCCATCTAGCAATATACCCCGCGAGCGCAACTCATCGACCGGCTCGCCGTGTCCGGGCAGCCGCTCCTGCAACATCTCGTAATACGTGTCCGGCGGCGGCGTCATGAACTGTACCCCGCGCGCCCGCAGCCGATCCCAACACTCGTAAAGGTTGTCGCAACTCAACGCGATGTGCTGAATGCCCTCGCCGTTGAAAGCCATCAAAAACTCCTCGATCTGGCCGGCGTTGCTGGATGCCTCTTCGTTCAGAGGGATGCGGATCAACCCGTCGGGGGCGCTCATCGCCCTGGAATGCAGGCCCGTATATTCACCCTTGATATCGAAATAGCGAATTTCCCGAAACCCGAACAGTTTTTCGTAATATTTCGCCCAATACGCCATACGTCCGCGATAGACATTGTGCGTGAGGTGGTCGATCCGGGTAAACCCGCAGCCTTTTGGGTGGCGATCGACGTCGGGATAGAACTCGAAATCGATGTCATAGATGGAAGCGCCTTCGGCGTAGCGGTCGATAAGATACAGCGGTGCCCCGCCGATACCCTTAATCGCCGGCAAGCGAAGTTCCATGGGCCCGGTCGGGATGTCTATCGGTTGCGCGCCGAGTTCCAGCGCCCGGTTGTACGCATGGTGCGCATCCTTGACCCGAAAGGCCATCCCGCTGGCCGCGGGGCCGTGTTCCTGGGCGAAATAGGCAGCATGACTCTTTGGCTCGTTGTTAAGGATGAAATTGATCCCGCCCTGGCGGAACAGCCGGACGTCCTTCGAGCGATGTTTGGCAACTGCCGTAAAGCCGAGCTGCTGAAATACCCGCTCTAACTGTTGCGGATGCGGGGAGGCGAACTCAACGAACTCGAAGCCATCGAGGCCCATCGGGTTGTCGTGCGACTCTGCCATGGCTGGCTCCAATTTGGCCGGTGTATCAGGCCATTTTGCTCAATCTTTTCGAACAATGTGCCCATTTATGCCGTTAATTGGTATCCTAACAGAACGATTGGTACGTATATTGCTAAGATATGAGCAAAATGCCCATGACCCTGTCGGCCGCCGACGTGCAGCTCCTCGCGGCCCTACAGGAAGACGCGACCTTGAGCCAGGCCGACCTGGCCGCCCGTGCCGGCATGTCCCGCACGTCCTGCTGGCGGCGCATCCGGGAGTTCGAGCAATCCGGCTTGCTGCGCGGCCAGGTTGGGGTCGTCGACCCGCGCTTAGCCGGCTTCGGTCTACAAGCCTTGCTGCAAGTGACGATGACCGAGCACACGGACGAGAACAGGGAGTCCTTCGAAACGCATGTGCGCGACTTGCCCGAGGTCACCGAGTGCTTCTCGGTGTCGGGCGACCGAGACTACGTGCTACACGTCGTTGCTAAAGACATGGACGCTTACACGAAATTTCTGAATTCACAAATTCTCCATCAAAAGTCCGTCCAGTCCGCCAGCACGACTTTCGTCTTAAAACGAATCAAGTACACAACGGCTCTGCCTGTGGCAAAACTGCTGGGTAGATAAGGACAGTCGAGAAGGATACTGCTGTGTCGTGGCGATTGTAACAGTGCGGTTTAGATGGCAGCCTACAAGCCGGAACGAATGTTAGAGTTGCATCATGGCCTTTTTTAACAAGCGCTACCACCCTGCCGGTACGTCGCCCGGAACGCTGACGAAAACACCAGCACCCGGCGCGGAATCCTATCGCCTTCGACTCTATGATTACGATTCCGACCAACTGAAAATATTTGACGACACAACAGCCAAAGCATGCACACCCTATCTTGAGAGCAAAACGGTTAGCTGGGTGCACGTGGAAGGGCGGCCATCGGAGCGAACATTACGCGAGCTCGGCGAGGCATTTCATGTGCATTCGCTAGCGCTCGAAGACATTCTGAATACCGGCCAGCGTCCAAAGTTCGAACAATTTCCGGATCAATTGTTCATTGTCATGACGCTGCCGGTAATGGCGGAAGATCGTATCGAAAGCCATCAGGTAAGTCTGTTGCTCGGCACAAACTACCTCATCAGTTTCTGTGAAACTGACTTTTCCCCCTTTGAGCCAATCATCAAGCGGCTCCAGGCCGGTGCCGGGCGCATAAGAAGTGCCGGGGCGGATTATCTGCTGTATTGTTTGCTGGACCTCCTTGTTGACCGCGCATTTCCGGTCCTTGAAGCGTTTGGTTTTAAACTCGAGACGCTGGAGGACCAGATCCTCGAAGCCGGCGATCAGGACACACTGGCCGAGATTCATTTGCTTCGCCGGGAGATGATTCTCCTGCGACGAACTCTCTGGCCACAGCGGGAGGTCATCAATGCGATGCTCCGCGGCGACTGCCCATGGATCCGCGAGACCACAAACCTTTACCTGCGCGATTGTTATGACCATACCATTCAGGTGATGGATCTGTTGGAGACCTACCGCGATATGGCCAGCAGCATGCTGGAAATTTATCTGTCAAGCGTTAGCAACCGCATGAATGATGTGATGCGTGTGCTGACCGTAATCGCCACGATATTTATTCCGCTCACATTCATCGTCGGTGTTTACGGAATGAATTTTGACCGCAATGCGGGGCCGTGGAGCATGCCAGAGCTTGGCGAGCCGCTGGGCTACTTGATGGTGTGGCTGGCAATGCTGGTCATTGCTGTCGGGATGGTTATGTTTTTTCGACGCCGCAAATGGTTCTAGTATTTGAACCCGGACAAGCGCCCACAAAGCAGTCATCGGAAAACTATTTGGCCGTAACGGGCGGATCACTGCACTGAAGGTTCGCGCCGCTGTAGACCGGGTCACAGTCTCGGGCGGGCTAAGTGTGAACGGCTTCACCGCGACACAATTTGTAACCCTCTACCGTTGTTCCATGCAGGTGAAAAACGAAAGCGTAAGCAATCGATCTTGGCGTACGGGATTGGCATTGGCGGCGCTGGTTGTTGCAGTGTTGGGCGGCTGTGGTCACGCGCCGGTTGAATCCGAATCGGTAGCTTTGGCCGCAGAAGCCCGCCATTCGACTTTGCTCCTCGTTGGCTTGGAGGACGGCTCCATTGTTCGCCAAACTTTGGCACTCGATGCGGACATTTGTATGAAGGAGTTGAACAATTCGACAACGAGATGCCTGACACGGGGCGACGCGATTCTGAATAGCGAGGGCCTTATCGTCGGCTACGAAATGGTTTCTGAGACCATTGAGCTGCAGGGCAGAAATTAGACGCCAACCCTAGCAACTTAGCCTTGACTAAGCGCGCTGTTGCGCTCGCGCTAAGCCTAGTGCGTAAGGGATTTGATCTCCGCAAGCAGCGCTTGCATCGCCGCCGGCTTACGGAAACAACTGGTAAAACGGGCTTTGTCCTCAGCCGATAATTTTGATGCCGTGAGTGCCACGATTGGCTTCGCGTAACCGCGTTTACGCAGATCCTCGGCCGCTTCCACACCGCTCATTCCTGGCAGGTTGCAGTCCATTAATACGATGTCCGGTTCATAGGCCAAGACTTTTTCCATCGCCTCGCGGCCGTTCTTCGCCACGATAAGTCCATAACCCGCCCGGTGGAGGTAGTACTCGGCCAATGCCAGCATATCTTCATCGTCGTCGCACACCAGCACACTGACGGGTTTGGTGGCATAGGTTTCCTCCGGGGGCGGCGAAAGCGCGTCGGGCGGTGGGAGGGTATTACCCTCACCCAATGCAATGGGAAGATTAACCGCAACCGTGCAGCCTTGGCCCAAGGTCGAGTCCAGTGAAATTTCGCCGCCCATCAGCTTCGCCAAGCGCAACGAAATCGTCAGCCCCAGGCCGGCACCGGTCTTGCCCGCGTGGGTGCCGCCGCGCTCGAATGCCCGAAACACCTTTTCTTGATCTTCGATGCTGATACCCGGCCCGCTGTCCGCCACCGAGGAGACCAGGCGGCCGTCCGCATAGGTCGTCACGAGCTGAATGCCACCCTCATTGGTGAACTTAATCGCGTTGCCCAGGAGGTTGATCAGGATTTGCCGCAGGCGTACCTCGTCCGCATGAATGACTTGGGGCACCGCGGGGTCGATCGAGCACACGAACGAAAGCTCTTTGTCCGCGGCCATCGGCGCCATCATCGCCGCTAAGTCCCCCAACAGCTCGTGGAGGTCGAAATCCGTCTCCTGGAGCTCGAGCTGGCCGGCGTCCAGCCTGGCATCGTCCAATACCGCCTCTACCAAGGCATTCAAATGGTGCGCGGATCGGGCAATCGCCTCCACGCTCTTGTGAACTGTGTTGGCCGGCGCGTTCGGTTCACCGGCTAGTTCGACATAGTTGATGATCGAGGCAAGCGGGGTCCGAAACTCGTGCGACATCATCGCAATAAACTGTCCCTTGGTGCTGCTACTGCGCTCGGCGTCCTTACGGTGATGGTCGAGCTCGGCTTTGGCTTCGACAAGCTCGCTAATCAGATCTCGCTGCCGGGCGATCAAGCGCTGTTGGCTGGCATGCAAGAGCTTCAACTCGTTAGCCGCTTGTTGCTTCGCCTGAATCGAGTCGTGGTCCTGCTTCGCGTCCAACAGCACGACGAAATGCCCGTCGTCGGTAGGCAGCGTGTGGACGTGTGCGACGACACCGCCGCCAATGGACACGAACTCGAATATTCTGGGCTGACTATCCAGGGACTCGAACAGGTAGGGGGCATATGGCAGGAGATCGGTACCTGGACAGACCGATTCCAGTCCGCACCACTGAGTCTCGCCCCAGGCTTCGATCAGATGAAAATCCGCATCGATCTTGACGCACGCTGGCCGCGTATCAACGGAAAAATTTTCCTGCAGGTAGTCGACGACTTGTTGCGGAAACCTCATCTTTACCGTTGCAGATCCTTGGCGACAATCGCTTCCGCCAATGCGATCAGGGCTGCTTCGACATCGTCACCGGTTTTGGCACTGGTTCGGTACACCTTGCCGAACTCATCCCCCAGCGACTGGATGGTTTCGTCTGCGATCTGCCACAGCGTGGGCAAATCGCTCTTGTTCAGCAGAAGAACGTCCGGCCGTGCACCATAGCGCTCTTCGATTTGTTGCCGCAGTTTGCGGGCCGACGTTAGAGTCTGCGAGCGAGTACCGTCGGCGACGTAGACAAAACCCGCCGCCCCGCGAAGGTAGGCGAATTCCCGGGCCCCAAATTGCTCGGCCCCCGCCACGTCCCAAATGATCAGCTTGACCGAAACATTCTCGCGGCCGAGTTGTATTTGCTTCGTGTCAATCTTGACCCCGACAGTCGTCAGGTACTTGTCGGAAAAATGGTTGTTGACGAACCGCTCGACGACACTAGTCTTGCCGACTGCGAAGTCTCCAACCACGCATACCTTAGTGGTCAGAGATGACACTAACGCCCGGCCCGGGCAACGAGAGCTAATTCAACAGTGGCTTTCCGTTGGCTGGTGTCGTAGGCGGAGGGGCCGGCCGCACCGTCCGCCGGCAGAATCGCGTCCGGCGTTACGCCAAACTCTGCCAGGACCGCGGCAACGGCTTCCGCGCGACGAATCGCTAAGCGTTCGTTGGCCGCGGGATCGCCGGAGTTGTCGGTCGAGCCAATGACGGTAACGCGGACCCTACGGTCAGTGGTCGCGGCACGCGCCTCCAAATCGGCCAGCCGGCGGGAGATTGTTCGCAGGGCCGAATCGGCCGCGGGCGCCAGTGTGGTCCCGCTGACAAACTGAAAACTCGCCCCGGATAAGGCCTCGACTTCTGCCGTGAGCTGACGCAAATCGCTGTCGATGACGCCGTCGAAGTCGGCAATCTCTATGCCCGCCACATTCAGTACCCGCGCACGGGTGGCTTCGATCCACTGCTTGGGTGCCTCCCCGGTAACGGTGACAATGGCCCCGGCAATCGTGTAGTTCACGCTGTTCAAGTCACCGATTGCTTGACCGACGCGCCGAGCGACCAGCTCCGGTTCGAGCGATTGAAACGGCTGCAGCTCGGCGAACACCGATTCGACAGGGATCCCAATCTGCCTGGCCACTGCCGAGACGTCCATCGCCAGCGGATCGCGTAGCCCGCGCAGGACAATCTTGCCGCCGTCCCGGGCGGCTTCCGCGACGTAGATGCCAGGTGTATCGCGTAGCGCTGCCGTGAAGTTTTTCAGCTCATTGGCGTCGCTCCATCGCGAAAACCAAAAATAGCCAGCCGCAGCAAGCAGTAATAATCCAATGATGATCAGCGGCCAGGGGGTACGGCTAGCGTCACCTTCGGCACTTTGGATCGCCTGAAAGGCGAGGCATTTTTCGAGCTCGACCTCCACGCCTGGGACCGACGCCGTGTCACCAGCATATTCTCTAACGGCATCGCCGTAGCGAAAATGAATTCGCTCTAGGATGGCGCTGAGCTCGTCGCGCAGCGACTTGGGCGGGACGCCGCGGATGACACACACCAGCAGGGCATGAGGGCCATGCACCGCCCAAAGAGTAAATTCGCCCATATCGGCCGATTCGAGGCGGCCCGTGCGATCCGGGGAAAAACTCTCTTTTACGAAATCCTGGATTGCGGTGAACATCGCTGACACGGCATCACTGTCCTTGATTTTGGACGCGGCGTGATGAACGTGTTCGATCAAGAGGCCGTTCTCGCGACTGATGAGGTACGCCTGTTCGATACGGTATAACAGCGTCCTCTGCAGGACGAAATCGCCGAACGGGATGCCCGCCCGGGCGGCCTGCAGCCGCCACTTCAGCCCTTTGGGCGTCAGGCTATGCTCGACAGCCGCATTGATTTGCTGCGAAAACTCCCTGAGGGTATGTGTGATGGACTTGCGAATCGCGGGGCCCATCACCGGATACAACGCATCGCTGTAGGTCTGCGGGTCGTTGTGGAAAGCTTGTTGCAAGCACTCACCCACCGGCGGCGTCAACGAGTCGACGAGTTCCGAGCCCCGCTGGTGACTTCTGTGGATCGCCTCCGGTAAGACATCGGCCACGTCGCTGGTGCGCGTTTCCGGCCGTTCCACTCGCTCGGCGATTGAATCCAGCGCTTGCTTTTCCGCGCCGAACAGCAAATCCTTCAGTTTATCGAGATCGTTCATCAAGTAGCGTTTCGCTTGCGCTACCCCTTAGGCAACTTGAAATCCTTCTTGAGCCTCAGGGCGACCTCGGAAAGCAGCGCAGCCAAATCCTCGCGACCCAACTTCGCCTCGGCCAACTGTGTTTGGCCTTGGAGGCTCGCGTCAAACTGATCGGAGGTTTCTTGGATGGTGGCCAACAGCTCTTCGCCTTGGTCTTTCACGGAAGCTCGAAGTTGCCGATTCTCCGATTCGATCTGCTCTTCGACTTCCTCGAACCAGCCTTCCACTTGACGAGCCAGGCTATCGATATCCTTCGACGTCTGTTTGTTCTCGTCCGTTCGCGCCTTACGTTCCATTTTGAACTGGTCCGTTAGCTTGTCCAATTCGCGTTTCGTGTAGGCGTCCAACCGTTCCAGCCGCTTGTCGACATGCTTCGATAGCTGCTCAATGGACTTGGTCAGGCTTTGCTCCATCTCTGCAAAGCGCTTCTCGTAGTCACGCATCTGGCCGCCGAACAATATCTGCCGGATTTGATCGACATTGCCCTCCAAGTCCTCGGTAGCGCTGGATTGATCTTGTTTCTTATTGTCTCTGCGTGCCATGCCCTGCCCCTAGCTCTTTTCTTCGATCGGCGTTTCTCGCTCCACTCGGTACCCGTGCTGATAAACGGAAATTAGCTTCCAGCCCGTGCCCTCGTTTAAGCGTAACTTTTTTCGCAGGCGGCTGACGTGTGTGTCAACCGTCCGGGTTGAAACGTTATTGTAGTCGATCCCCCATATCGCCTCTAGGATATGGTTGCGGGATAATAGTTTACCGGCATTCCGAAATAACAGTACTGCCAACCCGAACTCCCTATTCGTGAGAGTTATCTCCTCTCCATTCAAGATCACGACTTGGTTGTTGATATCGAGAAGATAAGGCTCGGCCTCAAAGGTATTGTCCGGTGATATTCCAATGCCCGTGCGGCGAAGAATTGCGGCGACCCTGGCCAGCAACTCCCCGCGCCGCATCGGTTTTACTAAATAATCGTCGGCCCCCGCTTCCAAGGCTCTAACGATACTTTGCTCCTTGTCCTTGACCGTGGCGACTACTACCGGCGTATTATCGTTCAATTCACCGCGCAGCTTGCGGAGCACCTCGATGCCACTGAGCTCGGGCACTATCCAATCGAGAATGTAAATGTCAAAGCTGTCGCGCCGAACCGCCCGCAGGAATCCGGCTGATTCCAGAAAACTGTTGACCGTATAGCCTGCGTCCTTCAGCCACAGGCTGACGATTTCAGCCTGGTCCGGATCATCTTCGAGAATTGCGATGCGTAGGTGATTTTCGGCGGCATGCAATCTGCGGCCCTCGGATACGAATGGGTGGTTGCCAGGTATTGTACCGTAAGGCTTCAGAAAATCGGCTATTTCACCGGCGTACGGGCCTGCGGGACGTTCTTGCAGCGTGTGGCGGCACCTATTACGCGAGTTTGACGTGCTGAAGGTAGCGCTCGAGTTCGGCGAGTAAGGCCGCAACTTCAGCCGCGTGGCGCGATCCGGCGGCGCTCTCCAGCTCACCGCCTAGTCGCGAGATTTCGTCGAGTCCATAGGCGGCACCGGAGCCAAAGAGTTTATGCGCGGTCAATACGATGGACTCGAAGTCAGCGTCTGCCAACGAAGAGTTGAGCTGCGCCAGCTCCTCCTCGCGGCGCTTTAGGTATTGCGCCATCAGATATCTGGCGAACGGATCAGCGACCGTTATCGGCGTGCCTTGATCATCCATAATCGATCGATTCCGAATTGTCTGCCACCGACGTTAATGCCCCCGCAGCTTATTAGTGTAATCAATTAGTGAGAAACTTTCGCCGGTAGCTCCTTCGCCTGAGACACCCAACCTTGAACGACGATGGCGCTTGGCGGGCGCCGGACTAGGTTCTTGGCAGCATTTACATCGGCCATCTTGTTTGCCAGATTCTCTGCGTTTCTGAGTTTCAATTCTTTGACCGTATCCACACCGGCGTGTTCCAGCAGCTCCGCGTATTGACTTGCAACGCCGTTGATTCGGAATAGGTCCGCCATGTTGACGCATTTCAAGATGCGAGTCTCGGTAATGCCTGTCACCGTTGCCAGCTCGCGGCGCCCTGCGTTGTCGGCACCCTTGTCCAGCAGGTCCTCAACGGTTCGCACTCCCGCGGCCCGCAGCGCTGCCGCGGCCTTTGGCCCAATGCCTTCAATTCTCTCGATGCTGTTCGACATCGGGTGACTCCGTTGTGTGGGTTTGACTATGCCTTGAAGGCCTTAGCGTAAGACGAACGTAAGCTTCATGTTGACGCGATATTCCTGGACGCGCCCGTCCTTTACGCTGACTTTCATATCTTGCACCCAAGCGCCCTCGATATGGTCGAGCGTTTCGTTTGCTCGTTTCAGGCCTAGGTTGATTGCGTCCTCGAAGCTTTTCTTCGAAGCCGCGGTGATTTCTGTCACTCGTGCTACTGACATTTTTGTTCCCCTAAAAGAGTGTTGTTCTTAGAAACGCGGTGGTCGCGCCGTAGGTAGCGCGACCACCGGTTTTTCCTAACTTTACTGATTGAACAACTTACAGCGTGATGTTGAGGCTCTTCACGACTTCGATCGGTACATAGTTGCTACCAGCGGGAAGATTGTTCTGCAGGGCGTACCTGCGCGCCGCGTCCAGGGTTTGTCCGCCAATGATCCCGTCCACTTGGGCTTTGTAGAAGCCTTCGTCGGCCAGCGCCGTTTGCAGAGCGCGGACGTTGTCGCGGGTCATGTTGACCTCACAAACGACTTGACGCCATTCCATTTTCTCGTCGGTGGCTTTGTTCGTCCGAGTAACCGTTTCGTACTGAGCCGGTATGGCAATCCGCTGTTCCTTCGCCGGGGACACGAGCTTCGTGACCTTGACATTACCGTATTGAGCGGGAATCGGAACTTCTCGAGTCGTCGCCGGCTTCACGACAACGGTCTTGGTCACCGTCTTGTACTCGGCCGGAACCGTGATCTCATCGACACGCGCGGGGGAAACTAAGACACGCTTCGATACGGTCTTATAGGTCGCGGGAACTTCGACTAGGCACATGATCTCACCGGTGTCGGTGGTCGACTGCGAGATGACGTTTGAAGTCTGTGCAGCGGCTGGACCTTTTTTCCATGCCGTGTGTGCCGCTTTATCCAGTACCCGCTCGGTGACGGTCTCGTAGACAGCCGGGACCTCAACGATTTTCTTCGAGGCAGGCTTGACGAGGACTGTCTCTTGAACTTCGTCGTAGACGGCCGGAATAATCTCGAGGCGCGTTGACGCTTCTTTGACGAGCAGATTTTCTTCGGCCTGTTCGAAACGGGCTGGAATGATTTCAAAACGTTCGCCGGCTTCGCGAACCAATACTTGCTCGCTGACCGTGTCGTAGCGCGCGGGAATCAGCACACGTGCATAGCACTCGCCCGGCTTCGGATTGGGCGGGAATAGGCTTGCATCCGCTGACATGTTACGCGTGGTCGATTGGGAACTTGCTGCGTCCTCGCGGGCCATCTCCAACCGGCGCTCTGTGGTGGCAAGCTGAGATTCCAAAGCCGCGATTCGCTGTTGAGAGGCTTTCAAATCCGCTGCAGAAACCGAGCTGGTCGCGGTTGCCGAGCTGCTGCGCTCGTAACTGCTGTTGGTCTCGGCCGCCATCGTTGAGCAGCCGGCGGCAACGGCCGCGCTGGCAACAACTGTTAATGTCTTCATAAAGTGACGGTTCATACCCCGATACTCCTAAGTTATTGTAAAAACGGGTGTTCAAAGATATTGCTGTGCAATTTCGAAGCAGGAGTATAGGGAGCAAAAAACGACTCCGATCATACTGTGACAATGTGTGACATTTATCGTCAGGAGGGCAATCCGAAGCAGCGGATGCCCCTTGTACACGGGGTAACAGGCCCGCCAGCGGTAACAATATTTGACAAACCTGAACGCGCCCATTCGGTAAAGTCGCCGCTCGTTGTTTCACACAAACAGAAGGGCCTAAAGTGAATATAAAACAACTAGCAGTACAAATGCTCATGAGCAAAATGGGCGGCGCGGGTGACGCGGGCACGGCTGAGTCGGCCCTCGACGAGGTCATAGGCCGCGGCAAAGAGTTCGACATTGGCGACGTCGTAGCGCAGTTCACGGGCGCCGGGGGCGAACTCGGCGACAAGGCCCAGTCCTGGCTGGGCGATGGCGCGAACCAGGCGCTGTCGGCGAATCAGGTCCAGGACGTGATCGGCGGCGACAAGATCGAGGCATTCGCGTCCAAGCTCGGGGTTAGCCCCGAGGAAGCGAGTAGCGGTCTTTCGGAACTCTTGCCCCAACTCGTCGACAAGAGCAGTCGCGGCGGTGAGCTTCTCGATTCGGTGGGCGGCAGCGGCGCGCTAGCCGGCCTGGCCTCCAAATTCCTCAAATAATCAATCCGCTAACCTAACGGCTGGCTGTGCGAACTACTGTTTTAGTATTCGCGCAGCCCAGCTGTTAGCCAACGTTTTCGCCGCATCCGCACCGCCAATACCGAAGGCCACGGCGGTGGCCACCGCCACGCTGCCCAGCGTCAGGCCAAACGCCATGTTGACGATGTTGTCGGCCAAGCCCATGGACCGTAAACCCATAGCTAACACGAGGCCCAGGATCGCTATTCTTGCGATGTTAGCCAGCCCCGCGGACCCGGCGGCAATCATCTTCTCGTAAGCCAGCGAGCTTAAAAAGTTACCAATAATAAGAATCACGCCGCCAATCAATATGCCTCCACCGAATTCGAGGATGTTGGCAAACACATCCGAAATGATGCCGATCCCGAGCACATTGACGGCTGCCGTCGCGGCGGCCAACAGGGTAAAGAACATGATCGCTCCGCCGACGAGCTTGGTCGGCGTAAACGAATCCGTAAACAGGCTTTGGGCCCCGATCTTCGCTGCCATGGCGTCAAATTTCATGCCTTCCAACAGGCCCGAGAGAACGAAAACGACGAATTTGGCGACGAAATACGCGACCAAGAGAATAATTGCGGCACCCACAATGTTCGGCACTGCGGCCATCAATTTCTCGATCATGGCAGACGCTGGATCCGAGATCGCCGGGATATTCAAGACGCCAAGCGCGGATACGGCGATCGGCAGAAGAATCGCAGCAAACACGAGGGCGCCACCGAATTTTGAGACTTTAACGTCGCTGTTGCCGGTGCGTTGTTCGATCTGACTATCCACCTTGGATAGCGCAATCCCGACAACGCCGGCGACGGTTTTCGCGATGATCCAGCCAGCGTAGCCAATGACCCCGGCCCCGATCATGTTGGGTACGGCGGAAGTGATTTTCTGCACCATCGATTGCAATGGCGCCAGGACGTCCGTAAGACCGAAATGCTGTAACACGGCAATCAATACGAAAATTGTCAGCACAGCCTTAACGAGTGAGGCGATGGGCTTAGCGAGGTCGACGATACTGCCGTCATCATTCTCGCGGCGCAGGACTTCGACCTTGCTCAGCGCTTTGGCAAAGATGCCTATGAATAGTCGGACAATAAACAAACCGAGGAGGAGAATACCGAGGCCGATCAATGCATGGCCTAGGGCGCTCGACGCGACGGGCCCGAGTACGCTCGTAATCTTTTCAATCATACTTCCCATGACGCGCTCCCTTTAGAAAAGGCTTTTAACGGGGCGGCAGTATACCGAGCGGTATGGGATCCTAGACGGATCGAATTGTGAACGATCGCAAACTCTGTTGACAATCTTTAGGCGGGATTGTCTTTACGGCGGCGGGCCAACCGTAACTGGATCAACGAGATGCCCTGTCCCGCCAGGCTAGGCGGGACAGGGTTAAGGGTTAAGCGTTAATCCTCAGCGTCGGTGTAGACCTTGTCGTCGATCCGCGTTACCGATTCGAACCGGCAACGGGTGCCGTCGGGAAGAATAATCGACGCGAATTGATCGAGATCGTCGGTACCCTTGGTGACGAACGCGATCGTCTCGGCAGAACGGATGCCGATGCAGCTATTGAAGAACTTGACTCGATAGCTGTGATCTCCGTAAGTTTCAATGATCAAGGTCTTGCTGTCCGGCGCCCGCCAATTCTTGACGCGGTCGATGTCCGGCCCATGGCGAAACGAATCCGCCGCAAAACTTGGCGCCGACGCGAGTAGTGCACTCAATAAGAAAACGCCTATTGATTTCATAGCTAACCTCCTCCAAGGATTCGAACCGATCCTCGACCGTAAATGGGGACCGGCGGGGGAATTTCAAGCCAGATCGGCAAGGAAATGATCACAGGCGCCAATGGCCGCCAATCCAACGATATCCACCGTCCGAGCCGAACAGTACCCCAGCAGGGGTGCCTATTCGGGCGACCGATTTCGCAATCTAGTCAGGATTCAATCCGCGTAGAATTTCCGCAGCAACCTCGATTTGCCGGCGGCCCTCGCGAATGTTGTTCTGCGCCACCTCAATAGCCCGCCTGCTATCCGTAATCTGTGCATTCCCTGCACGAACTTGATCCGCTGCTTCCTGCAACGCCTGTGCTGACAATTGCGCCGTTGCACTTTCAGCGCGACGCTGCCCGGCGGCAACCATCTTCTCGCCATCGAGCAATCGTGCTTGTGCTGCGCGAAGCTTGCGCTGGCCTTCGGCAACCAGTTTATGCCCGCTTTCTCCGGTTTGTTTGGCCAGTTGGCGAATGGCCTCGTAGCGTGGGGAATCCGCTGAGAGGTCCACCTCGACCGGTCGGTCATAGCGGACGGCAGTATCAGCGCAGCTGACAAGACCGAGAACCAGGTAAACAAGCACTGCACGAAAGCAATAATCCTGGATGGTCATTTTTTACGATACCTGACGCTGAAATGCCGCGTATTCTAAGATCGTTCCCGCCAGGCACCAAGCCTTTTTGGAGTCGGTAACCGTTTGGTCTTGCACAGGACCTTTTTCTCGAATGTCGGGCCCGGCCAAGCGCGCGCCGCGCGCCAATTTTTGTCAGCGCGAGACTTGAAAGTTAGGGTGCCCGCCCCTATCTGCATACCATAGCGGGCTCGGCTCGCAAGATTCGAAACCGTAAGACTTAGGAGGTATTCGCTATGCAGAAGGTTCGATATAACCCGTGGGGTGTTGGCGAGCTTCAGAACGAGATCAACCGGTTATTCAGCAACTGGGGTGACACGGAGAGCAGCGCCGCTACCGCAGGCTGGGTGCCGACCGTCGACATTCAGGAGTTCGACAACCGCTTCCAGCTTTTCGTCGATGTGCCGGGCGTCGACCCGGATGCCGTCGAGATTACGCTGGACAACGGCGTATTGACGATCAGTGGCGAACGCGGCTTGCCCGAGGCGCCGGAAGGCGAACAAATACTCAACCGTCGCACGGAACGCGGCCAAGGCCGATTCTATCGCCGCTTCATCCTGCCGGACACGGTCGACGCCGACAACGTGCAGGCCACCGATCGTCACGGCGTGTTAGAAATCTCGATTCCGAAAAAAGCCAAAGCACAACCCCGCCGCATCAAAGTCGCGGCGTAACGGACCACAGGTCCGTCAGCGGGTGATCCCCCCACCCGCGCTCCCCGTGGGGGCCAGCGACGACTGGCCCCCCTTTTTGGTTTTTCGACAAGATCAAAGCCTCGATGGCGGACGTCTGGGATTACATCGTCAGCTAATCGAAACCATTGGAATAGGCGGCGCCCTGGCGGGGCGCCGCCGGCCTTTAACCGGCGATCTTCCCACCAGTAAAGTGCGGCTGAAACACCTCTTAGACTCACATCAAGAAACCCCTGGTCGGCCGTGGGGGCCAGCGTCTGGCCGCCTTTTATATCCCGCAAAGTCGCGGCAGGGGGCCCTAAGCACCATCGAACCGCTAAAGTTATGTCTCATTCGGCCGTTAGCTGTTGGAGGTACCCAATCATGAGGCACTGAACATGTCTAGCCCGGCAACACCCGCAAATGAAAAGCAACGACTACAGACGCTGCAAGATCTGAAGCTTCTGGATACGCCGCCGGAGGAGCGTTTCGATCGCGTCACGCGCCTGGCCAAACAAGTGTTCGACACGCCGATCGCCCTGGTGAGCCTGGTCGACGCCGATCGACAATGGTTCAAGTCACGGCAAGGTCTGGATGCTACCGAAACCCCACGCAATATTTCCTTTTGCGGGCACGCGATCCTGGACGACAAAATCCTGGTCATCAACGATGCGGCCGATGACCAGCGTTTCTGTGACAATCCGCTGGTTTGCGGCGATCCAAACATTCGCTTCTATGCGGGTTACCCCATCAGCGCGCCCGACGGCAGCCGTATTGGTACGCTTTGTATTATCGATCGCAAACCACGGGAGGTATCCAGCGCGCAGCTGCTGCTGCTGCGCGAACTAGGCCGCATGGTCGAGGAGGAGCTGATTGCCAAAAACGAAGCCACGATCGATGAGGTGACGGGTCTCTCGAACCGCAATGGCATTCTTACCGTGGCTGATCATCTGCTCGCAATGTGCAATCGTACGAAACAGCCAGCGACGTTACTGATGTTTCAGTTACAGAATCTCGACCAAATTAATAAACAGCTCGGTCGGGAAGATGTCGATGTCGCTGCCGTAGAACTGGCTCACCAGCTCTCCGCATGCTTTCGGGACTCCGACATCGTCGCGAGACTGACGGCAGACATCTTCTGCGTCCTGCTCGCTGGCACCGATCTCGATGGCGTCGAAAATGCACGGTTCAGGCTCGACGAACAGATCAGCCAGCGCAACCGTGAATCGAGCCACGCTTACGAACTACAGCTAGACGCTCACGCAGTCGCCTACAACAAAGGCCGGCATGCTGATGCGGCGGCGTTGCTGCAGGACGCCGCGAGCCGGATCTTCGATGCCGACGAACGCGCACAAGATGACCGGACTGCTCAAGTCGGTTAGCCCGCTATTGAACGATGGCTTTTATGCCTAGCTACATCCTCGGGTCCCAGCGTCCGTGCTACCGTGGAAGACGCCTTCGGGGTTAATACGTATATTGGTGACCGCCGCCTTATTCGACGGTCACCGACTTAGCGAGATTACGGGGTTGATCCACATCGGTGCCTTTCAACACTGCGACGTGGTAGGAGAGTAGCTGCAGGGGCACGGTATAGACGATGGGCGCGATCAAACGGTTGGCATGCGGCATGGCAATCACCTTGATGCCGGGCTCGTCTTCGAGGCCCGTGTCTCGGTCAGCGAACACATAAAGCTGACCGCCCCTTGCACGCACCACCTGCATGTTGGATTTCAACTTGTCCAGTAGCTCGTTGTTGGGCGCAACGACGACCACAGGCATTTCCTCGTCGATGAGCGCCAGCGGGCCGTGCTTCAGCTCGCCGGCCGCGTAGGCCTCGGCGTGAATGTAGGAAATCTCCTTGAGTTTCAACGCGCCTTCCATGGCGATCGGCCACATCGGGCCGCGGCCGAGAAACAGGGTGTGATGTTTTTCGGCAAAGTCTTCGGCCAGCAGCTGCAACGCGTCATTCATCGCCAGGGTCTGCTCGACCGCAGCCGCCGAATGGGATAGGTGGGGTACGAGTTCGGCAACACGTTCCGCCGACATCCCTCGATGGCGGGCCAACATGAGCGTCACGAGCAACATCGACAACAACTGGGTCGTGAAGGCCTTGGTGCTGGCCACGCCGATTTCAGGGCCCGCCTGGGTCATCATCACCAGATCGGATTCGCGCACCATGGAGCTGTGCGCGCTGTTGCAAATGGTGAGCGAACCGATGTAGTCGGACTGCTTGGCGATTCTCAGCGCCTCCAGGGTATCGGCCGTCTCGCCCGACTGCGACAACGTCACGAACAAGCTGCCCTTCGGCACCACTACGTTGCGATAACGATACTCACTGGCGATTTCGACCTGGCAGGGGATCCCGGCCAGGGACTCGATCCAATACTTGCCGACGCAGCCGGCGTGATAGCTGGTACCGCAGGCCACGATGTGGATATGCTCGGCCTGATTGAGCAACTCGGCCGCGCGGGGCCCCAGCGAATCGGGTAATACTTGGTTGTTTTCGACCCGGCCGTAGATGGTATTGGCCAGCGCAATGGGTTGCTCGAAGATCTCCTTCAGCATGAAATGCCGGTAAGGCCCTTTCTCCGCCGCCTCCGTGCTCCATTGGGTTTCATGGACCTCGCGGGTGACGTCTTCTCCGTCACCATCGAAAATGCTGACAGAGTCCCGGCGAATCACCGCCAGGTCGCCTTGCTCCAGGTAGATGAATCGTTGCGTCACCGGCAATAACGCGGGCACGCCGGAGGCCACGAAATTCTCGCCCAGGCCCAAGCCGATTACGAGCGGGCTCGCGACGCGGCTCACCACGAAACAGTCGGGATCTCGGGCGTCGAAAACCAGCAGCGCATAGGCGCCTTCGAAACGGCGCACCGCTAAGCGCACCGCTTCCAGCAAGTCATTACCCTGCTGTAAATAGTCGTACACCAAGTGGGCGATGACTTCCGTGTCCGTCTCCGATTGGAACTCGTAGCCCTTGGCCAGCAACTCGTCTTTGATCACTTGGTAGTTTTCGATGATGCCGTTGTGGATCACGGCCACCCGATCACCGGACAGGTGCGGATGCGCATTCGATTCGGTCACGCCGCCATGCGTGGCCCAGCGCGTGTGCGCAACCCCCAAACGGCCCTTGAGCGGATCCTGCCTGAGTTTGTCTTCGAGCTGGGCAACCTTGCCGACGGTGCGGCACATGCCCAGACTGGCATTGTCACGGAGTACGGCAACACCGGCAGAGTCGTAACCGCGGTACTCTAAGCGGCGCAATCCCTCCAGCAGGATTGGGACGATGTTGCGCTCCGCGATGGCTCCGACGATACCGCACATATTTGGGGGCTTCCTTCCTTGTTCCGATCACCGTGGATTATGTGACCGCCTGGGTCCATAAGCCCGGAAATACCTCTCAGTTCGGGTTCACTTGTCCTTAACGGGCCTGTGCCAATTCTTCACGGTCACCTGCCGCGCACGGGCCACCGTGAGCTGATCCGCGGGCGCCGTCTTGGTGATGGTGGAACCGGCGCCGATCACGGCCCCGGCCTCTACGGTAACCGGCGCAACCAGCTGCACCCCCGAGCCGATAAAGGCGCCGTCACCGATCACCGTGCGGTGCTTGTTGGCGCCGTCGTAGTTGCAGGTCACCGTCCCGCAGCCGACGTTCACGCCGCTGCCGATTTTGGAATCGCCGATATAGGTGAGGTGATTGACCTTGCTGCCTCGGCCTATGCGGCTCTTCTTTATCTCGACGAAATTACCCACCTTGGCACCGTCCGCCAATTCGGCATCCGGGCGAAACCGCGCAAATGGCCCGACCTGACAACCGGCGCCGACACGGCTCTTTTCGATATGGGAGTTGGCGTGCACGTGGGTATCGTTGCCGATGCTGGCGTCCCGTAATACGACGTTCGGTCCGATCCGCACCCGATCGCCCAACACCACCTCGCCTTCAAACACGGCATTGACATCGATGTAGACGTCGCGACCCGTGCGGACGCGGCCGCGCACATCCAAGCGCGCCGGATCCGCCAAGGTGACGCCCGCGACCATCAAGGCTTCCGCGATGTCACGTTGCACGCCGCGCTCCGCGCGCGCCAGATCGCGCCGATCGTTCACGCCCAATCCCTCGCCGGCCGTCCGAGTCTGGGCGACCCCAACGGGTACGCCGTCGGCAACAGCCATTGCGATGACGTCCGTCAAGTAGTATTCGCCCTGGGCGTTGTCGTTGCTGAGTTTGCTCAACCATTCCGTCAACCGGCCGGCCGGGATCGCCATCATCCCGGTATTGATTTCATTCACCTTGAGCTCATCGGCCCCGGCATCGTTGTGTTCGACGACACGCTCGACGAGACCGGCCGCATTCCGAATGACCCGGCCATAGCCGGTAGGGTCCTCGAGGCGTGCCGACAACAAAGCCATGCCATCGGCGGCGGCGGTTCTCAAGGCCTGCAAACTAGTTTCGCTAATCTGCGGCACGTCCCCACAGAGAATCATGACAAGATGATCCTCGGGAATGCCCGCTATGGCCTGCTGCACGGCGTGCCCCGTGCCGAGCTGCTCGGCCTGCGCGTACCATGACAAATCCTCAGCCTGAAACGCCTTCCTCACGCGCTCTCCACCGTACCCATAGACGACGCGGATATCGTCGGGGGACAGTAAGCGGGCCTTGTCGAGCACATGCGCCAGCAACGGTCGCCCGGCCAACGGCTGGAGCACCTTGGGAAGATCGGAGCGCATTCGGGTGCCCTGGCCGGCGGCCAGCACAATCACGGTCAAACCCATGTACCAAGTCCCTGTCAGAATCGCCGAGTCGCGGCGCTAGGTGGGAATGATAACGCAAGACTATGGCAGCGCCATGGCGCCCGGCCACGACAAGTGAGGAAGCGTACTAGCGGCGCTTACCCTTGAGTTTTTGCGCGGCACGGTAGCGGGCTTCCGCTTCGACCAGCTCGCCCTGCGCTTGCGCAATATCGATTTCGCCATGGCGGCCCTCGAGCGCTTCCTTCGCCCGCTCCCTGGCTGCCAGCGCGGCGGCTTCGTCAAGTTCGTCTGCGTGAAGGGCGCTATCGGCCAACACGGTGACGAGATGCGGCTGTACTTCCAAAATCCCGCCCGTGACATAGAAGAACTTCTCGTCGTCTTCCGTTTGCACGCGGACTTCACCTGGCTTCAGATGAGTCAGCAGCGGGGCATGCCGCGGCGCGATGCCCACCTCGCCCATCTTCGCGGGGGCGAAAACCATCTGTGCATCGCCGGAGAAGATCTCCCCCTCGGCGCTGACGATGTTGACCTGTATGGATGGCATCTTTATATACCGCTACTGCAGCTTCTTGGCCTGGGCTTCGGCTTCTTCAATACCGCCGACCATGTAGAACGCTTGCTCCGGCAAGTGATCGTATTCACCGGCGACGATCGCCTTGAACCCGCGAATCGTGTCCTTCAGCGACACGTATTTACCGGGCGCCCCCGTAAAGGTCTCGGCCACGGTGAAGGGCTGTGACAGGAACCGCTGAATCTTTCGCGCCCTCAGCACGATTGCCTTGTCGTCCTCCGAGAGTTCGTCCATGCCTAGGATGGCGATGATGTCTTGCAGTTCTTTGTAGCGCTGCAAGACGGCCTGCACGGAACGCGCGACGTCGTAATGTTCCTGACCGATCACGTTGGGATCGAGCAGGCGGCTGGTGGAATCCAACGGGTCCACCGCGGGATAAATGCCTAGCTCCGCGATTTGCCGCGACAACACCAAGGTGGCATCCAAGTGAGCGAACGTGGTGGCGGGCGACGGGTCCGTCAAGTCATCGGCAGGAACGTACACGGCCTGGAACGATGTAATCGAGCCCGTCTTCGTCGACGTAATGCGTTCCTGCAGCACACCCATTTCCTCGGCCAAGGTCGGCTGGTAGCCCACCGCCGAGGGCATACGGCCCAGCAGTGCCGATACCTCGGTGCCGGCCAGCGTATACCGATAAATGTTGTCAATGAACATCAGCACGTCGCGGCCTTCGTCGCGGAAAGACTCGGCGATGGTCAACCCCGTCAGCGCCACGCGCAGGCGGTTGCCAGGCGGCTCATTCATCTGGCCGTATACCAGTGACACCTTATCGATGACCTTGGACTCGCGCATTTCGTGATAGAAGTCATTGCCCTCGCGAGTCCGCTCGCCCACGCCGGCAAACACGGAATAACCGCCGTGTTCCTTGGCGATATTGTTGATGAGTTCCATCAGGGTCACGGTCTTGCCCACGCCGGCGCCCCCGAACAGGCCGATCTTGCCGCCCTTGGCGATGGGCATGATCAGGTCGATGACCTTAACGCCCGTCTCCAACAGTTCGGTGGAAGCCGCTTGATCCGCGTACGCGGGCGGCTCGCGGTGAATGGGCATTTGTGTCTCTTCGCCAATGGGCCCGGCGTTATCGATGGGCGTGCCCAATACATCCATGATGCGGCCGAGGGTCTTCTTGCCCACGGGCACCGTGATCGGCTGGCCCGTGTTCTTCACGGGCAGGCCCCGCTTGATGCCCTCGGAGGAACCCATGGCAATGGCGCGGACGACGCCGTCGCCCAACTGCTGCTGAACCTCGAGCGTTAGACCGTGGTCGTCTTGCAGCAGCGCGTCATAGACCTTGGGAATGGCGTCGCGGGGAAACTCCACGTCTACTACCGCGCCGATGACCTGAACAATGGTGCCCATGCTCATGGATAATTACCTTTTAGTTTTAAACAGCGGCCGCGCCGCCGACGATTTCCGATATTTCTTGCGTGATCGCCGCCTGCCTCGCCTTGTTATAGATGAGTTGCAACTGATCAATGAATTTTCCAGCGTTGTCGGTAGCCGCTTTCATGGCCACCATCTTTGACGCCATTTCGCAGGCGATATTCTCCACGACGCCTCGATAAACTTGGGACTCGATGTAACGGTCCACGACGCTGTCGAGCACATCCGCCGCATCGGGCTCATACAGATAATCCCAGTGCTCTTGTAGGTCCTCACTATCCTCGGCTTCCACCGGCAACAGCGTGGCCACATTCGGAGTTTGGGTCATCGTGTTCTCGAACACGTTGTGTACCAAGAAAAGGCGATCGATATCGCCGGCTTGATAGGCGCCGGTCATGGCGGCAAGCGTACCCACTAAATCCGCCACTTTGGGTTGGTCGCCTAGGTGACTGACGGTGGCAACGATATTAATGTTCAAGCGGCGCAGAAACGCCATGCCCTTGGCGCCGACGATACCCAGATCGACTTCCACGCCCTTGTCCTGCCAAGACTTAACGCTGTTCAGCAGCGCCCGGTAAAGATTCACGTTGAGCGAACCGCATAAACCGCGGTCGGTGGTGACGACAATGTAGCCCACTCGTTTGACTTCGCGGTGTTCCAGGAAGGGGTGGCGATAGTCGGGATTGGCCTCGTTCAAATGGCCGATCACGGCACGAATCCGGTCTGCATAGGGCCGCGAAGCCGCCATGCGATCTTGCGTCTTGCGCAGCTTGGAAGCCGCGACCATTTCCATCGCTTTGGTGATCTTTTGCGTATTCTTTACGCTATTGATCTTGGTCCGAATTTCCTTGCCGACGGCCATTGGATAATTCCCAGTTAACTAGTAAGCGCCAGTGGCTTTGAAATCTTCGACGAGCGACTTGAGCTTCGCCTTGATGTCATCGTTGTAGTCCCCGGAGGCGTTGATCTCGTCCATGAGTTCGGCGGCCTTAGCGCGCGCATGTGCGTGTAGGGCCGCTTCGAACTCCACGACCTTCGCGGCGTCGATGTCGTCCAAGTAACCCTCGTTGACGGCGTATAGGGACAAGCCCATTTCGGCGACGGATAAGGGTGCGTACTGCTTCTGTTTCATGAGTTCCGTCACCCGCTGGCCGCGTTCCAGCTGCCTGCGCGTGGCCTCATCCAAATCCGACGCAAACTGGGCGAACGCCGCGAGCTCACGATATTGCGCCAGCGCCAGACGCACGCCGCCGCCGAGTTTCTTGATGATTGTGGTTTGCGCCGCACCGCCCACGCGGGATACCGACAGGCCCGCGTTGATGGCCGGCCGGATACCGGCGTTGAATAGGTCGGTCTCGAGGAAAATCTGCCCGTCGGTAATGGAGATCACATTGGTGGGCACGAAGGCCGAGACGTCGCCGGCCTGGGTCTCGATGATCGGCAATGCCGTCAGCGAACCCGTTTGGCCCTTGACTTTGCCGCCGGTGATTTCCTCCACGTAAGCCTCGTTGACTCGGGCCGCGCGTTCCAGCAACCGCGAATGCAAATAAAACACGTCGCCGGGGTAAGCCTCGCGGCCGGGCGGACGACGCAGCAGCAAAGATACCTGGCGATAGGCCCAGGCTTGTTTCGTTAGATCATCGTAGATGATCAACGCGTCTTGGCCGAGATCACGGAAATACTCGCCCATGGCGCAACCGGAGTAGGGCGCGATGTATTGCATGGCCGCGGATTCGGCGGCGGGTGCCGCGACGATGATCGTGTGTTCCAACGCCCCGAATTCCTCGAGCTTTTGAACCACGTTGGCAATCGACGCGTTTTTCTGGCCGATAGCGACGTAGATGCACTTAATACCGGTGCCCTTCTGATTGATGATCGTGTCCACCGCCACCGCCGTCTTGCCGGTTTGGCGGTCACCGATGATAAGTTCGCGCTGGCCGCGGCCGATGGGCACCATGGAGTCGATGGACTTCAACCCGGTTTGCACCGGTTGCGAAACGCTCTGCCGTTCGATGACGCCCGGAGCCACCTTTTCGACGGGCGAACTATGCGGGGTCTCGATGGGGCCCTTGCCGTCCACGGGGTTACCCAAAGAATCCACCACTCGTCCGAGCAGCGCTTCGCCGACAGGGACTTCAAGGATGCGGCCGGTGGTTTTTACCGTGTCCCCTTCCGAGATGTGCTTGTAGTCGCCCAAAACGACGGAGCCAACGGAATCCTGCTCAAGGTTGAGGGCCAAGCCGAAACTGTTGCCGGGGAACTCGATCATTTCGCCGTATTGCACATCGGCAAGACCGTGGATCCGCACGATACCGTCGGTGACGGCGATGACCGTACCCACATCCCGCGCCTCGGCAGCCGCATCGAAATTCTCGATGCGTTGCTTGATCAGGTCGCTGATTTCGGAAGCTTTAAGTGCCATTTCTTTTGTCCTTAATAACTCAACTGCTCAGACGCTGGGCCAGCGCCTGTAATCGTGTCTTGATTGAGCCGTCAATAACCAGATCATCGGCGCGCACGACGGCGCCGCCAATGAGATCCGGGTCTACCGAACGGTTGAGTGCCACCGACCGGCCGAGACGGGCCTGTAAGCTCTGTTTGAATTTGTCGGCCACGGCGTCGTCGACTTCGACGGCAGAAATGAGGTCGACATCTACGGTGTTTTCGAAGGCTGCTTTCAGTGCATCGAAGCGTGCGGCAATATCCGGCAACACGTCCAGGCGCCGATTTTCGGCCAGCAGCATCAACAGGTTCTGGCCGCGGGTTTGACCGAGCAGACGACCGGCGGCCTCATCAGCTTGGGCGCAAACCCCCGCAATCAGCGCTACCCGGTCGACATCGGCAACGCCCGGATTACTCAATATTTTGCGGGCGCCGTCATCCTCCACAACCAGCGCCGCCACGTTCAAGGCCCCGGACCACCCCGCCAGCGAATGATCGTCGCGGGCCAGATCGAACAGGGCTTGGGCGTAGGGCCGGGCCAATGTGATGGTTTCAGCCATGAAGGTTTAGAGTTCCGCCGCCAAGGAATCGAGCAATTGCCGATGCGTGTTGGCATCGATCTCTTTGCCCAATAACCGTTCCGCACCGGCTACCGCGATGCTAGCCACCTCGGCCCGCAGTTGATCGCGCACCCGGCTGACTTCCTGTTCGATTTCCGCCTGGGCACTATCGAGCTGGCGCTGACGTTCGCGTTCGCCTTCCGAGCGGCCTTCATCGACGATGTCGCCGGCCCTCGCATTCGCGCCGTCAACGATCTCACGGGCTTTTTCCCGGGCCTCGGCAATGATGCCGTCGGCCTGGCTTTTTGCATTATTCAGATCCGCTTGGCCTTTTTCCGCGGCCGCCAGGCCGTCCGCGATACGTTGTTCGCGCTCGGCCATAGCTTCGAGAATGATGGGCCAGACGAACTTCATGGTGAACCACACCAGAAGTCCGAACACCAGGATCTGCACGAGCAGTGTTGCGTTAATACTCACCGTTGTCGACCTCCACCGGTCGCGTTACTCACGCGTTCAAGAACTAAGGTTAACCGCCAGCAGCTGTAGTTACGGCATCCAAGAACGGATTCGCAAAGGTGAAGAACAGGGCCACGCCCACACCGATCATGGTCACCGCGTCCAACAGACCTGCGACGATGAACATCTTGATCTGCAGCATCGGGACCATCTCCGGTTGACGCGCGGCACCTTCCAGAAAGCGGCCACCCAACAGGCCGAATCCGATGGCGGTACCCAGGGCGCCCATTCCGATGAGCAGGCCTACCGCGATGGCAGTCATTCCCTGCACTTGGGCAACTAAACTTGCGAGTTCCATGTCTTCTCCTAGAGCAAAGGTGCTTTCACACCTCGAAAAATAAAATCAATGTGCCTCGTGGGCCATACTCAAATACACAATCGTCAACATCATGAAGATGAAGGCCTGCAAGGTAATAATAAGAATGTGAAAAATAGCCCAGCCCAAACCAAGGATGAGCTGGGTGAAAAATTGGGCAATCGCGCCTGCGTTGGCGAAGTTGGCCAGGGTCTCGGCAGCGGTTTCGGCGCCTAATCCAAGCGTAAACAGGGCCAACAGAATGAAAATGAGTTCGCCGGCATACAGGTTCCCGAACAACCGCAGCGCCAGCGAGATCGGCTTGGCCACTTCCTCGACGACCTTGAGGAGGAAGTTGAACGGCATCATCCACTTGCCGAAGGGGTGGAGGAACATCTCCTCGGCGAAGCCCTTAATGCCTTTTATCTTAATGCTGTAAAACAACATCAGCATGAACACGGTGATGGACATGCCGAAGGTAATATTGAGGTCGGTAGTCGGCACCACTTTCATGTAGTTGACGCCCACCTGCTCGCCCAGGAAGGGCAATAAATCCACCGGCACCAGATCCATGAAATTCATCAGGAAGATCCAGCAAAAGATCGTCAATGCCAACGGTGCAATGAGCTTGCTACTGCCGTGAAAACTATCGCGCACTTGCTCATCGACGAATTCCACGATGAGCTCCACGAAGTTCTGCCAAGAGCCGGGCACGCCCGCCGTCGCCTTGCGAGCCGCCATGTAGAAAGAGCCGCAAAACAAGACCCCCAACGCCACCGCATAGAACACACTGTCGACGTGCACGGTCCAAAACCCTTCACCCGCCTGCAAGTTGGTCAGGTGATGCACGATATAGTCAGTGGTATTCGCCGGTCCGTGCCGTTCTGCCGCCATCTCTTCGCTCTTCTAAACTGCCTGGCCCTGCCCGGGATCGATTCCGCGAGCTAGGGCAATCCAATAGGCAACAAAGGTCGCCGCGTAGGCGCCTAACATGGGCCCAACACGCGGTTCACTTAAAACGAGTACCAAAGCGAATAGCACCACAGTGAGCAATAACTTAACGAACTCGCCACTGTAAAACCGGCGCGCAATGCGGTCTGGTTCTGCATCCGGACGCCGTCGAAAACAATTCAGCGCCATGTACAGCCCAGCCAGAGTACCGATACCGCCGCCCGCCAACGCAGACCAAGCGGCCACGGAACCTCCCAGGTACCCGCTCGCCAACGTCACCAGTAGTGTGATCCCTAATTGACTTGCCACAATGGTCAGCGCCTGCCGGCGTGCTGCCCGATAATTCGTGGTTTCGTCAGCCACCACCGAGGCTCCGATTGCCAAAACCCCTCCATCCACTGCTTGGATGGGGTCGATTCGGGCAAATAAAAAGCCACATCATCAACCGCTCCAAATAGGTTTGTGTGGCGTCGGACCCCGGCAGCTTCGCCCGCTACCGGAAAACGCGGCCATTTTAGGGGCTTGCCCGGTTACGTTCAACCCGAAAACGCCCCTATTTGATGTGCTCCAGGATCCCGTCCAGCTCATCCAAGGACGAGTAGCCGATAATCACCTTACCGCCCCGCTTGCCGTGCTGGATTGTCACCGGCGCGCCGAGTTGGTCGCCGAGCCGGCGCTCGAGACGCTTCACGTTGCCATCCCTCGTCTCGGTCTTCACCGGTTTGCGGCTCGCGGGCCGTCCGGCTTCGGCCTGCACCAGGCGTTCGGTTTCCCGCACGCTCAGGCCCTGGCGCGCCACCCGGCGGGCCAGGCCGACCTGTTCCGCGGGGGTCGCCAACGCCAGGAGGGCCCGCGCATGCCCCATGCCGAGGTCGCGGCGTTCTACCATGTCCTTGATTTCCTGGGGTAACTCCAGCAAACGGAGCAGATTGCTCACGGCCACCCGCGAACGCCCCACAGCCTCGGCGGCCTCCCCATGGGTCACCTGGAATTCGTCGATCAGGCGTTTCAAGGCCCGCGCCTCTTCCAGCGGATTGAGATCCTCGCGCTGAATGTTTTCGATGAGCGCCACTGCGACCGCCGCGATATCGGGAATTTCCCGCACCACCGCGGGGATGGTGTCCAGCCCGGCCATCTGGGCCGCCCGCCAGCGGCGTTCGCCCGCAATGATCTCGTACCGGCCATCGCGGCCACCGATGGCCCTCGCTACGATGGGTTGGACGACACCCTGGGCGCGGATCGACTCCGCCAATTCCGCCAAGGCATCCTCCCGCATGTCCAGGCGCGGCTGATACTGGCCGCGCTGCAAAACATCCAGTGGCAGCTCTTTGAGTTCGCCCTCGGTCGTTGGCTGCAACCCCCCGGCATTAGCGGGGCTGCTCAGCAGCGCTTCCAGGCCGCGACCGAGACTTCTACGTTTTGCCATGGATAGGTCCAAAAAAAATGCTGGCGGATTGTAACAACATGTTAGTCATGGCCCTAGGAGTTATCGGCTCTCATCCGACTGCTCACGCCGATTGATCTCCCCGGCTAAAGCGAGATAGGCCAGCGCGCCCCTGGAGTACTTGTCGTGAAACAGCGCCGGCCGGCCAAAACTCGGCGCCTCGGCCAAGCGCACGTTGCGCGGTACGACCGTACGGTACACCTTGTCGCCGAAGTGTTCGATGAGCTGGGCGCCAACCTCGTTGGCCAGGTTATTGCGCGGGTCAAACATCGTGCGCAAGATGCCTTGGATCTCCAAGCCCGGGTTCACGCTCTCGCGCACTTGGTTGACCGTGGTTACCAGCGCGGTCAGTCCCTCCAACGCGTAATACTCACACTGCATGGGAATCAACACGCCATGGGCTGCCGTCAGCGCATTCACGGTGAGGATGTTCAGGGCAGGCGGACAATCGATGAGAATATATTGATACAGCCCGACGATGGGTTGAAGTGCCCGTCGCAGTCGAAATTCCCGCTCGTCGAGTTCCAGCAGCGCCACTTCGGCCGCGGTGAGGTCCGCGTTGCTCGGCAGCAAAGAAAAATCTCCCTCCGGCACAGAGACAATGCTATCCGCCGCCGTGGCATCGCCCAACAGGACATCGCAAACCGTCACTTCCAAGCCGTGCTTGTCGACCCCCGCCCCCATGGTGGCGTTGCCCTGGGGATCCAAATCCACCAATAGCACCCGTCGCTGGGTTGCCGCCAATGATGCGGCTAAATTGACACATGTGGTGGTCTTTCCCACCCCGCCCTTCTGATTGGCGATTGCAATGATCCTGCTCATGCTCGTGGCCCGTCTGCGGCAGTGATTACCACCACGCGACTATCCCTACCCCCCAACGGCAATGCTTGCATCGAAGCTAGCTGAAAACCGCGCGGCAATTTTTCGAGTTCTTGTTCCACAGCCGGCCCTTTCAAGGCGACCAGCCTACCGTGATGTCCCAAAAGATGGGCCACCATCGGAATAAGTTTCGGTAGCGGTGCCAGTGCGCGAGCTACGACCGTAGCAAAGCCGCGCGCCGGCCGGAAGTCCTTTAGGTCACTCTTGAGGACCGAGAGGTTGTTCAGCCTGAGCTGTTGGGCGACATGATCGAGAAAAGCGGCTTTTTTCCCGGCCCGCTCGACCAACAGAAACTGACGGTGGGGCTGTGCAATCGCTAGCGGCACACCGGGCAACCCGGCGCCACTGCCCGCGTCGCAGCAATGTTCGCCCTCGATCCAAGGTCCGGCGGCCAGGCTTTCCGTGAGATGGCGCTGGATCATCGCATCAAGATCGCGTACCGCTGTAAGGTTATGAACTCGATTCCAACGCTGGAGCAACAGCAAGAAATTGGCCAACTGCTCGAGCTGCTGGGGCTCTAACGCCACAATGGGCGCGGTAGCCTGCTCGACTCGCTGTTGTAATCCCTCCGCGGTGATCATGTCGGCAGTATAGAGGTTGGCTGGCGGGCCGCCCTACCGCGATCGCGGCATTTGGCTTAGTGCTGGGCTTTACAGGTCGACGGATCTGGTACAGCCTGGGGTCATGCGCAGGCAATTACTTTTGTACGGGCTCGCCATGGCCCATCTGCTGAATGCGGCAAGCGGCGCCGAACCGCTTCAACGGCGCCAGGTCGGCAACATGGTGTTGGAGGGTGTCCCCGCGGCAAGCGCCGCCGACGCCCGCTCGGTCACCCCCTATTTGGAATACCGCTCGGCGCGGCTGTTGGGCTGGTTGAATGGGGGGGTTTTGATCCGCACGCGCTTTGGGGCGACGGATCAGTTACATCGCGTCGCGCAACCCCTGGGAGCCCGCCGCCAAATCACGTTCTATGAGGAACCCGTCCGCAGCGCCGTGGCCAACGGCCGGGAATTGGTGTTTCTGAAAGACACCGGCGGCGACGAGCAATACCAAGTGTTCCGCTGGCAACACGACGGTCAGGCTGCGGCACTCACCCCGCCGGGCACCCGCAGCGGCGAGCCGGTGTTTTCTCCGGACGGCGGCTGGTTGGCCTACTACAGTAACGCCCGGGACGGCGTGCATTGGGATATCTGGGTCACCCAGGTGGCCGCCGGCCAGTCCCGCCGGGTCACGACCACGGTGGATGGCGCGGCCTGGTTCGCTCTGAGTTTTTCGGCGGACAACCGGCGTTTACTGTTGCAGCAATACCGGTCGATCAACGATAGCCAGTTATGGGTCCTGGAACTGGACAGCGAGCGGTTGGCGCCGCTGGCGTTGGCCGGCGGCGATACGGTCGGCATTGCCCACGCCGAATTCGATCGTGGCGGCGACGGCATATTGGTCAGCGCCGACTTGGAAGGGGAGTTTCGCCAATTGCACCGCCTTGACGCAGGCCGGCGCGAGAGTTTGTCGGCCCCTATTCCCTGGGACGTTAACCAGTTTGCGCAGAGCGACGACGGCCGCCTCATCGCCATGGTGAGCAACGCAGGCGGCAGGAGTCAGGTCGACATCATCGACGAAGCCGCGCGCATGGAGCTCACACCGCCGGCGTTGCCTACCGGCGTGATTGACGGGTTGTTCTTCGAACCAGGCGGACACCGGCTGGCGTTGAGCCTGCAAAGCTCGACCTCGCCGGCCGACGTGTGGGTATTGGAATGGCAACCCAAACCGGTTTGGGTTCGGTGGACGGCTAGCGAAACCGCGGGGCTCGATCCGGCCCAGTTGGCCACGGAGCGCCTCATAAACTACGAGAGTTTCGATGGCCTGCGGATACCGGCGTTTGTTTACACACCGCGTTCCGCCGGGCCACACCCCGTCGTCGTCTATATTCACGGCGGGCCGGAAGGCCAACACATGGCGAGATTCGATCCCACCCTCCAGTTCCTCGTCAAGGAACTCGGTTTCGCGGTGGTTGCACCCAACGTGCGCGGTTCCGCGGGCTACGGCAAACGCTATTTGCGGCTCGACAATGGCCGCCTCCGCAAAGACTCCGTCAAAGACATCGGCGCCCTGCTGGATTGGCTGGACAGCCAAGCCGAGCTTGACGCGCGGCGCACGGTCGTGATGGGCGGTTCCTATGGGGGCTACATGGTGCTAGCCAGCCTAGTGGACTATGGCGATCGACTCCTCGGTGGCATCGACCGGGTCGGTATCAGCAACTTTGTCACGTTTCTAGAGAACACCAGCCCCTACCGGCAAGATCTGCGCCGGGCAGAATACGGCGACGAGCGTGACCCGGACATGCGCCGCTTCCTCGAAGCCATCGCGCCCATGAATCACGCCGAGCGGATCCGCAAGCCGCTCATGGTGTTACAGGGCGCCAACGACCCGCGGGTACCGCAGAGCGAATCCGAACAAATGGTCGCCACTATTCGGAACAACGGCGGCGAGGTTTGGTATCTGCTGGCGTTGAACGAAGGCCACGGCTTGCGGCGCAAGGCCAATCAACGCCGCTACCTGGAAACGGTCGGCCAGTTCCTGAGCCACCTCATTCGCTGACGGTGGCGGCGCACCCAAAATGGGGACATTCCCCATTTATCCGGCACTGACTTGCCAACGGCCGCGGAAATGGGGAATGTCCCCATTTCTGCTTACACGTCTAGATTCGAAACGGCTAGCGCGTTGCGTTCGATGAAATCGCGGCGCGGCTCGACCTGATCACCCATCAGGGTGGTAAAGATTTCGTCCGCCGCAACGGCATCTTCGATGCGCACCTGCATGAGCCGGCGGGTTTCCGGATTAACGGTGGTGTCCCAAAGCTGCCCCGGATTCATTTCACCCAGGCCCTTGTAGCGCTGCACGCTTTGGCCCTTTTTCGCTTGCGCCATGAGCCAGTCCATCGCCTCGGCCAGACTGGCGACCTCGGCCCGCTCTTTGCCTCTGACGACGAACGCACCGGGCTCGAGCAAGTTCTTGAGTTCCGCGCCGAGCTCGGCGATGCGCCGGTATTCGGGAGATTTGAAAAAGGCAGCGGGAATCAGGCGCGGCATGTCCACCCCATGATTGCGCCGCATCACCTCGATCGCCGCCGGGGTATCGCCGTCTGCAGCCATGACATTGACCCGATAGGTCGGCCCCGCACCGTTGTGAATTCGTAGCGCCTCGTCGAGGCTTGCGGCCCAGGCCTTCAGCGCCGCCGGATCCTTGAATCGATCCGCATCCATGGCCGGCAACCACATCATCGCTCGCAACACGTTGTCATCGTAACGCCGCCCCCAGCGGGCCACGATGGCCTGAATCTCCATTTGCTTGCGCGCCAGGGATTCGAGGGCTTCGCCTTGCACCGGCGGGGCGGCGGGGCCGACGAATAGCTGGGCGTTGTCCACCGCGCTCGCCAATAACAGCGCGTTAAGCTCAACATCGTCCTTCACGTAAGATTCTTGTTTGCCTCGCTTGACTTTATACAGCGGCGGCTGGGCGATATAGATATGGCCGCGCTCAATCAGCTCCGGCATTTGCCGGTAAAAAAACGTCAACAGCAGCGTGCGGATATGAGAACCATCGACGTCCGCGTCCGTCATGATGATGATGCGATGGTAGCGGAGCTTGTCAGGGTCAAAGTCGTCGCGGCCAATCCCACAACCCAGCGCGGTAATGAGCGTGCCGACTTCCTGAGAACCGAGCATTTTGTCGAAACGCGCCTTCTCGACGTTTAGGATTTTGCCCTTGAGAGGCAGGATCGCTTGGGTACGCCGATCTCGGCCTTGTTTAGCGGAACCGCCGGCGGAATCACCCTCCACAAGGAATAATTCAGACAGGGCGGGATCCTTTTCCTGGCAATCGGCCAACTTACCCGGCAGCCCGGCGACATCCAACGCGCCCTTCCGGCGCGTCATCTCACGCGCTTTTCGAGCCGCCTCGCGCGCCCTGGCCGCGTCGACAATTTTTGCGACGATGCCGCGCGCTTCCTGCGGATGCTCTAGGAGGAACGCCTCGAGGTGCTCACTCACGACGGATTCCACCGCGCCTTTAACTTCCGACGAAACCAGCTTGTCTTTGGTCTGCGACGAGAACTTCGGGTCCGGAAGTTTCACAGACAGCACCGCCGTTAACCCCTCCCGGGCATCGTCGCCGCTGGTATTTACTTTTTCCTTACGGCTAGTGCCCTCTTTTTCGATGTAGTGATTCAGCGTGCGGGTTAGGGCACTGCGAAAACCCGCCAAGTGAGTACCGCCATCTCGTTGCGGGATGTTGTTGGTATAACAAAACATCGTTTCCTGGTAGCCGTCGTTCCACTGCAGGGCCAATTCGATTTGCATATCGCCCCGCGCCACCTGGAAATAAACGGCGGTTGCATGGATCGGGGTCTTGTTCCGGTTCAAATGTTCAACGAAGGCACGGATGCCGCCCTCGTATTGAAATACTTCTTCGCGGCCATCGCGCTCGTCCTTCAAGGCAATGCGCACACCCGAGTTGAGAAACGAGAGCTCGCGAAGGCGCTTGGCGAGCACCTCGTACTGGAACTCGATGTTGGTAAAAATCGTCGAGCTGGGCTTGAAATTGATGATCGTCCCGGTGCGGTCGGTGTCTTCTTCGGCCCGCAACGGTGCTTGAGGCTCGCCCATCTTGTAATGCTGGCGATAGACCTTGCCGTCCCGATGGATCTGGAGCAGCAGGTCCTCGGAGAGGGCGTTGACCACCGACACGCCGACCCCGTGCAGGCCGCCGGAAACCTTGTAGGAATTCGCGTCGAACTTGCCGCCCGCATGCAACACCGTCATGATGACTTCGGCCGCGGAGCGGCCTTCCTCCGGGTGGATATCTACGGGGATACCGCGCCCATCATCGTCGATCGTCACCGATTCGTCGGCATTTATCACGACTGAGATATTGCTGCAGTGGCCCGCCAAGGCCTCGTCGATCGAATTGTCGACCGCCTCGAACACCATGTGGTGCAGACCGGTGCCATCGTCGGTATCGCCGATGTACATCCCGGGGCGTTTACGCACCGCCTCAAGGCCCTTTAAGACCTTGATATTACTAGAAGTATATTCGTCTTCGCTCATGGTTGGCGTCAGCCCTCAAAAAAGCAGATCATTATACCACCCTGCGGACTACGCCTTGTTCCACGTGAAACACCGGGTGACCCGGATCGGACGGCAAGACCTCGGGGTCGAGACCCGTGATCAGCAGCTGGGCAGGGGCCTGCCAAAGTTGCTCCAGAAAGCGGTCCAGGAGGGGGTTGGCGAGTTCGGCCGCCGGATCGTCCACCAACAACAAAGGCGCACGGCCCAAACGATCCGCCAACAGCGCCGTTTGGGCTAGGCTCAGCGCCGCGGCCACCAGTTTCTGCTGCCCACGGGACGCCTGCTCGCGCACAAGGCCCCCTTCGAGTAATACCCTAAGTTCGGCACGGTGGGGGCCAAGGCCCGTTCTACCCCGCTCCAGGTCCTTCTGGCGGGCTTTCGCCAATGCCTCGGCGAGTTCGACCTCCTGACCCCAGCCGCGACGGTATGCGCAATATAGCTCCAGACCCAGCAGGCTTTGGCCGATGGCGGATAAATGGCGATTCAGCCGCTCCAGGTAGGCCGCCCGATAACCATCCAGGGCCACGCCGGCGGCAGCCAGTTCCTGGTCCCAGGCGGGAATAGCTCCGTTGCTCTCCGCTTTAAGCGCCGCGTTGCGCTGTCCGAGGGCGCGCCGGTAACGGCGCCAGGTGTCAAGATAACCGGGTTCCACGTGAAACACCCCCCAATCGAGGAACTTCCGGCGACCGTCGGGACCGCCCTCGATAAGCCGGTGGATGGTCGGATCGATCACAAGCACCGGCAGGGCGGCGGCGAGTGCCATGGCCTTGCTGGGTTCCCCATTCAAGCGCCACTCCCGCCGGCCCTGGGCCAGACTCGTCGCCACCTGCTGTTGCTCGGCGCCCTCGCCCACGGTCCCCCGCAAAATCAGCTGCTGGGCTCCCCAACGGACCAGCGTC
>JAHEKG010000030.1 GCA_024638475.1 Rhodospirillales bacterium
TGATACCAAAAAGTGTATATCACCGCCCAGGAGAAAAAGTAGCCGTGGTAGCGGCGAGTGACCTCACCCGCGGTCTTCAGCCCGGGAGCCCGAAAACCGAATACCAGGCCGCGGCGCTTATTTTCCATGAGCAATACGAGGACGAGCAACACGACCACCGAGCCCTGGGAACTCAATATCGAGACATCCTGGGCGAGTCCGTCGTACCAGACGGCCGTCTGGCCCAGGTGCAGGACGACGAAGAACAAGTTTGCGAACAGCGCGAGCACGTTCACGGGATGCAGTGCCCGCGTGTACTTGAGCCCGCGGCGCTGCGCGTAAAAGATCAAGCCCCAGATCACGAGCTGATGGGCCAGGTAGCCGCCCCAGGCCGTAGCCCGCGTCAACCAGCTGGGGTTTGGTAGCTTCCAGTAGTAGTGGTTGAAACCCGTGTCCGGGGCAAAATCCACCGGCGGCAAATAGGGCCCCACCAGCCAAACCGCGACGGTATAGAGGCCGCAAACGCCCACGCCAGCCAGCAGGGCCGTTTTCGCCGTAATCCGGGCGCTCAATGCCGATAAATTCATGATTTTGATCACAAGCCTATTCAAACGATAGTGTAAACATTCGCCGTCCAGCCAGTCTTGGATGCCCGAAATCTCGTCCGTTATGTTGAGTCCGACTAAAGATCAGGCGTTCGCTACCGATAGCTATGCCACAACCATGGAAGGCTACTCACCACAATGGATACAACGTTTACGGGCCTTAGTGCCGGGCTCGCTGGCATCCAGCGCGGCCTCGCCAACCTCAACGATGCTGCCCAGCGAATCGCCTCAGGCGATCCCAAAGACACCCGCCCAGCCCCCCTGGCGGCAGCATTGGTCGACGCACTCGAAGCCAAAATTCAGGCCCAAGCTAGCGCCAACGTGGTGCGCCGGATCGACGAAACCCTAGGCACGCTCATCGATATTCGCGCGTAGAATCGCGCCACGCGCCGTATAATCCTCGCCATGAGGATGACGGCACAGCAATTCCGGGATTGGCCCCACAAAGCAATTACCCTGCTCGGCATGTCGGGCGTGGGAAAAACGACACTCGCCAACAAGCTCCCCAAGAGCCACTGGTTTCACTATTCCGGCGACTACCGCATCGGCACCAAATATCTCGCCGAACCAATTCTGGACAACATCAAAAAGAAGGCCATGGAAGTGGACTTCCTGAGCGACCTATTGCGCAGTGATTCCATCTATATTGCCAGCAACATCACGGTCCACAACCTGGAACCCGTCTCGACTTTCCTCGGCAAGATCGGCCGCGCCGATCAGGGTGGCTTGAGCGTCAGCGAGTTCAAGAATAGGCAACGCCTGCACAAAGAAGCCGAGACAGGGGCGATGAAGGATGTCGCCGCATTTATCCACAAAGCCAACGATATCTACGGCTACGACCATTTTCTCAACGATGCCGGGGGTAGCCTGTGCGAGCTAGACGACCCGGAAGCGTTGCAGATACTCGAGGACCACACCCTCCTGCTGTATTTGCGCGCCGACGAAGCCATGGAAAAAACCCTGATTCAACGCGCGATAGACGATCCTAAGCCGATGTATTACCCGGATGCGTTTCTCGACCCGCATTTAGAGACCTATATGCGCGACAATGACATCGCCGATCCGGACGAAATCGTCCCGAACGATTTCGTCCGCTGGGTATTCCCCCAGCTGTTGGCTTACCGGCGGCCTAAGTATCAAGCGCTAGCGGATACCTATGGTTACACCGTGGACGCCCGAGCCGTTGAAGCCATCAAAGACGAGGCGGAGTTCATTGAAATGGTCGCTGGGCTACTGAACCAACAACAATAACCCTGGAGCAAGTAATGACGGATCAACAGTGGGACGTAATCATTGTCGGCGCCGGCTCGGCGGGCCTACCCGCCGCCATCTTCGCCGCCCAACGGGGCGGGCGCGTCTTGCAGATAGAAGCAGACAGTAAGATCGGCGGCACGCTGTATCTGAGTTCCGGCCAAATGTCGGCCGCCGGAACTCGAATCCAACGCAAGCTAGGCATCGAAGACAGCCCTCAAGCTCACTATGACGACGCCCAGCGCATCACCCACAACACCATCGATCCGATCCTGGGCAGACTGGCTATCGATCATGCCGCCGCGACACTGGACTGGCTAATTGATATTGGCTTCGAACTTGCGCCGGAGGCACCCCAGTGCGGTGTCACCCACGAACCCTTCACCGTGCGGCGCTATTACTGGGGCAACAACCTGGCGTTATCCATCCTCGAGGTGTTGGCGCCGGTGCACGAAAAGCTGGTGGCGGAGGGCAAAATCGAATTACGCCTGAACACCCGCATGAACCGACTCATCGAGGACGACGGCGCTGTGATCGGCGTTGAAGCGACCGACGCCGACGGCGCCACGCAGGCCTTCCACGCCGCCAATGTTGCCCTCACCTGCGGCGGCTACGCCGCTAACCCGGAGCTGTGGGCGCGCACCAACCCGGAACAACCGTTGTGTTCCCACACCAATGCCTTCAGCCGCGGCGACGGTTTGTTAGCGGCCGAACAGCTGGGTGCGCAAGTGGATGGCGCGGACAAATACCTGTCGACGTTCGCCGGCTGGCGCGATGACCCCGAGGACCCCATGTCCGGTCAGTTTTTCTCCTTAGCGCCGAACGCGCGCCGCCCCTGGGAGATTTACGTGGATCGATCCGGTAAGCGCTTCATGCGCGAAGATAGCCAGTCCATCGACTACCTCGAAAACAAACTGCTGCAGCAACCCGACACCAAGATGTTTATCGTTTGCGACGAAGGCATCTGGCGCAATGCACCGCCCATTTGCCTGTTGCCCGAGGCGGAGTATCGCGCCAAATTCGGTAACCACTACAACTTTCTGAAAGCGGATACGATGGATGATCTGGCGAAGCAAATGGGGGTTGACGCGAATAACCTGAAGCGTAGCGTAGCCGCATTCAACACCGCCGTGGACAACGGCAAAGATCCAGAGTTCGGCCGCGAGTTTCTGTTGCGCAAGATCGAAACGGCGCCGTTCTACGCCATGGGCGCCCACGGAATTACCGTTGTCAGCCCCGCGGGAATCAATGCCGACGGGCAGCTACGCGTGCTGAGACAGGATGGCACCCCAATCCCCAATCTCTACGCGGCCGGCGAAGTACTTGGCTTCACGCGCCTATCCGGCAACGCCTTTGTCGGCGGCATGTCGTTGACGCCGGCGCTGACTTTCGGGCGCCTGTTGGGTCAAGAACTCATTCCGTGGTGAATTTCGGCGCCCGCTTTTCAAAGTTGGCGCGCACGGCTTCGGTTTGATTGGCGGACCCGATCAGCAGCCGTTGTAGCTCAGCTTCCCGACCCAAGCCCGCGTCCGCTCCTGAATACCACGTGTCGAGGAACAGTCGTTTCGCCCCGGCGATAGCATCCGGCGATTTGGCCGTTATTTCTTGAGCCAACTCACTTGCGGCCGCCAACGGATCGGCGGCGATACGAGTCACCAATCCGAGTTGCAAGGCTTCCTCCGCGGCCACGATCCGCGCGCTGTACGTCAGGTCCAGCACCTGATCAATGCGCAGCAAGTGCCTTAAGGTCGCGGTCGCTCCCATGTCCGGTATCAATCCCCAGCGACCCTCCATGATGGAGAGCTGACTGTCCGGCGCCGCGATTCGGACATCGGCGCCCAGCGCGATTTGCAAGCCGCCGCCGAACACCTGGCCGTGGAGCGCCGCGATTACCGGTACGGAAAGGGAACGCCAACCCACCGCGACCTGCTGGGCAACGGTGACGTCGGTGCCCGGCACATGCCGGAGGAGGCGCTCGCTTAGCGCAGGTTCGCCCGCGAAGGCCCTCAGATCCAGACCGGCGCAAAAGGCCGCGCCCTCGCCCCGCAAGATCACAGCCCGCAAGTCCTGCCGCTCGTCCAGCGCCTGCTGGGTTTCGACCAGCGCTTCAAACAGCGGCCCATCCAGGGCGTTGCGCTTGTCGGGGCGATCCAACACCACTTCAACCACGGCGCCTCGATCCTCCAACCGCAGACCAGTAGTCATGACTTGTTTTCCTTTGAGGGGTTGATCACGAGCCTAACACCGGGTATTCGTGTAGTCATGAAGACTCGAATACCGTTGCTCATCGTCGCCTCGCTCGGCCTCGCACAGATGGCTCACGGCAACTGCGACGGCGAGCACATCGCGAGCGATGGGGTTACCGGATTTCAAGAAGCGGTCATCAGCGTGGCAGACCTCGCGGCCGCCACCGAAACCTGGCGCAACGTCGCTGGCTTCGAAGTGGTCTGCGAGGTGGCCGGCACACCCGAGTTGGCACGCTTCTGGAACCTGCCGCCGGACACGTCCATCGAGCAAGTCATCCTCAAAAAAGCGGTGAGCGACCGGGGCCTAATCCGCCTCGTACGCTTCCACGGTCTACCGCAAGTTCAGATCCGCTCCTCGGGAACCGGCTGGGATACTGGCGGCATATTCGATTTATATTTTTATACCGATGATGTGGACGCCGTTTTCCACGGCCTAAGGCAACGCGGCTGGCAAGCCTATAACGACCCGGTAGGCTACGTTCTCGGTCCGTTCGACATTCACGAGGTGATCATGCGCGGGCCTAACGGCGAAGCACTCGTCATCATGCAGCGTAATGCGCCGCCCTATGATAAATCGTTATGGGGCGTCGATAGTGGGCTCGGCTGGCCTTTCAACTCGGCTCTAATCGTCAAAGACTACGCCGCCCATATGCGGCTGTTCGGTGAGCAACTCGGCTGGTCGAAGCACCTCGGCGGAAGAAATGTCTCCGAGCCGCCCGGCGAAAATCCCTCCGGCTTTCCCTGGAGCCTGGCGCAAACGGCACCGCGCCTGTTCCAGGCATTCGCCAATCATGAAACGGACCGCAACGGCTCCATTCAAATCATGCATATCGAAGGCGTCACGGGCAAGGACTTCTCGGCGCGCGCCAAGCCGCCAAACCTGGGCATTTTAGCCCTACGCATCCCTGTACCAGACTTGCGACAGTTTGCTCAAGACTTCGAGAAACGTGGCGGCAAGATCTCGACGCCTCCGCAACAGTTGACACTCGCACCGTTCGGTCGGGTGGACATGCTTGCCATCGAGACGCCCGAAGGCGCGCGGCTAGAGTTTTTCTCCCCGCAATACTGACTGCATCGTCCTATTCAGCTGCGAACGCTGTTACTCGACGAACGACTGCAACCGCGCTAACGCACCGTCCCACTGCATGGAAACACGGTCGAGATAGGCGCGCGCTTGTGTCATTGATCCTGGCACAAAGGTGAACTGACTTTCCCGACCTGCGCGAGTTGAATCAACAATTCCGGCGCGTTCGAGGACGCGCAGATGCTTGGTAATCCCCTGCCGCGTTAGATCGAGGCCCCGGGTCAGCTGAGTAATTGAACGCGGGCGGCCATCGTTCAAACGGGCGATGAGTTCGAGTCGAGTCGCGTCACCCAGTGCAGCAAACAGCGGCGCCGGGTCAGCGTTGAGCGTCGACATGCGCCGCGATGTTTTTGGCCTGCTCATCCCATCCGCCTGTGTTCTGCCGTAAAGCGTCGAGACGGCGCGGCTCATCCGGCAGCGCGCTAAAACCAGATTCTATGACGACCAAACGCGTGCCGGAAGGAATTGGTTCGAACCTAAACTCGACAAGGGTTTGCGGCTCATTGTCGTAATCGAAATCATCATCGCTCGCGTAAGGACACCAAGTGAAAGAAAACAAACGCTCATGCTCGATCGCCTGCACCGCGGCGCGCCATTTCAAATGCTCGTAGCCCGGGTGGGTAATTTGGCCGCGGGAAATCTCGCCCGCCACGAACGGTCCGTCTAGTTTGACGCGAAACCACTGGCCGAATTCTTTGTAGTCTGTCACCGCGCGCCACACCCGGGCGATGGGCGACTTTAGCTCGATAACCTTTTCGATACGGTCTTGCATATGCAACCTCCTGGTTGCAGGAAATCATGACACGGGTGGCGGTCAAAATGCAACTTTTCGGTTGCTTAACGCGAAGGGGACAACAACCCTTTAGGGGCCGAATGCAACGGCCCAAGCGAAGACCACGAGCGCCAGGGCGGTCCCGCCCGCAAGCCACTGGCTGCGTTGATCGAAGCGCTTAGGGGCATCGATTTCGCCATGCCAGTAACCAAACCCGAAGCCGGCCACGAACCCCGTCAGGTGCGCCATGATGTCCGTATTCTCGTCGCCCGTGCCGGTGTAGGCCAGTAAGGCGATACCGGCGATCACCGGCGCGAGGCCGCGGCGCCAGCCGATTCGGCCACGATAGTAACCGCGGCGCCAGCTGAAGGCCGCGATGAGTCCGAGAGCCGCAAACACAGCGGTGGAGGCGCCGACCGCGCGATGCTCGGCGGGTTGAATGAACGCGTTGAGGCCGTTGCCCAAAGAACCGGCCAGGAGAATACTGAGCCACGCCCAGCCCGAACCCAAGGCCCTGCCCGCAAACAAACCAAAGAACGCGCCGAAAACGCTGTTGGCGGCGATGTGCCCCAAATCGAGGTGCAATGTCTGCGCCGTGATGGTTCGCCACCATTCGCCACCGGTCACCAAACCCGCCTGCATGCGTCCGGCGGTGCGCCAGACGTGACCGAAGGCTTCGCGTTGCTCGAGTAATAGCACGCCCCAAATCACGACAAGGTATCCCAACACGCCGTGGATGCCGCTATCCACCATGGGAACCGGGCGCAGCTTACGGCCCACGCCGGGCGGGTTTTCGTCTCGATAGGAAAGCAGTTCCTGTTCGGCAGTCGGCGCGCGGTGGCGCGGCACCAAGACCTGCCAGACCCCATCTTCAAAGCGGACTGCATTATCGATGTCCACCGCGGTCAACACCAAGCCCGCATCCTGTGCAGCCTTGCGATCGCCTGATCGATGCACAACGACCCAAGCATCATCATCCATACCGAAGATTCCGGGAGCGCCTCAATCGAGAATGAGGCCGCCACTCAAATTATGCACAGTACCGGTGAGCAGGTCGCCGCCGGGAGACAACAGGTGCGTGACCACCGCCACAACATCGGCGGTCGTCGCAAGCCGGCCCAGGGGCATACTGGCGATGAGGGAACGCTTCCCAGCCTCGCCCAAACGGTCCAACATCGGGGTGTCCACCGGTCCGGGAGCAACGCAGTTGACGCGGATTCCATCCGCCGCCCATTCCTTGGCGAGGTATCGACATAGGTTGATGATGCCCGCTTTCGCCGCCGCATAGGCCGGCCCGGAAAGCGCGGAGCCGCCGTTCAACGCGTTGGTGGAGGAAAACAGCACGACTCGGCCACGCTGTTGTTTCAACATCGGGTAGGCGTATTTCGTGAGCAAGAACGCTGACGTCAAATTGATGGCCAGCAACTCGCACCAATCCTCGACGGCAACCTCGGCC
The DNA here is from genome assembly GCA_024638475.1 of Rhodospirillales bacterium. Classification (GTDB taxonomy): domain Bacteria; phylum Pseudomonadota; class Gammaproteobacteria; order Steroidobacterales; family JAHEKG01; genus JAHEKG01. The sequence goes on from JAHEKG010000030.1 coordinate 7,394, forward strand.
AGGGGTCCTTGCCCCACCTTGCCCGCGGCATGGATCAAAACATCCAGGCGACCGAACCGTTCGCCCGCTGCTACGCACAGCGACTCGACGTCCGCCGGGTCGGCGATATCCGCGGCAAGCCAATGGCCGTTGGCGGGCCCCTCGCCCGCATGGAGGTCGGTTAGGATCAACGCGTAGCCCAACTCCGCCAACCGGGCCGCCAACGCGTTGCCAATGCCGCCGGCCGCGCCGGTGATCAGTGCCACCGGTGCGGCATCGCGACTCAAGACCTAGGCTGCCTGCTGATGCACCAGGTGGGCATTGATGCCGTCGAGCATGCTCCAGCGCAATGCCGCGGATGCCTTAACGCAAGCGATCGAGGCGGCTTGCATTTCGGGCGTCGTCGAGTAGCGATGACACAATTGCAGGCCGATGTCGGCGTGATGCTCGTCGCCCTCGATGTGGACATGAAAGAACTCCATGTCGTCGTCCGAAAAGCCCATCTTGGCCATCGCTTCGACATAGCGCGGATATAGCGTGGGTAACTGACCTTCCAGAGCGACCATGATGCCCGCGGCGGACTCGGAGATGTGCCGTATGGAAGACAATTCCCAGATCCACGCCCGCATGGCGCGGGTCGTCGGCAATACGTTGTCGTTGATCTCGGCATTGAGCATCTCGTCACGCGACAGACCACAGGCTTCGGCAAATTTGATGAGGAGATCGGGGTGGCGCTTCTCGGGAGTGTCGGGCATCTCCTCGCCTAACAAGTTTTCCAACATGTGTTGGCGGGCATCCAGGTCCGGGAGGCGCGCATACAGGGCGGCAAACTGTTGGGGAATGGGCGCGATGTAGTAGTAGTGCTGCATGGCCCAGTAACCGAGCTGTTTGCGATCCAACTTGCCTTCGGCCCAAGCCAGACTGAAGGGGTGACCGCCACCGTGCTTGGGCGCGCGAGCGGCTTCCAGCGCCTTATAGAATTCATCGCGGGGCATTAGTTTAGACATTGGCTTTTCTCCGTATCATTTTTTCTGGGCCTCGTCCGCCTTAAATTCGGCCTGACAGCCTGGGCAGCGGCGGGGCACGTCCGTGCGTTCCGCCAAGGCGACGGTCACCGGGAACTCGAATCCGCACCCCGGGCATGTTTCCCATAGGGTATTACCATCTCGGTGCCAATCATAGGGGGCTGCAGTGCTCATTTTCGCTTCACCACTCCGGCCACGCGTCGCCACCGGCTCTGGCGAGGCACCGGCGGGCCGCCTGGTGGGCAGATTCAGGCACGGTCGAACGGGGCATGACCGGCGGCGGAGTGCCCGGGGCGCCGGCCGGCAGGGTCGCATCGATACCGATCTTTGAGCCCGTACGCTGCCCCTTGGGCAGCGACGGATCCAGGGTCGAAGTCGACAGCCCGTCGACGATAAAGCTGTCCCGCGACCACTGCACGCGGGTTGCCAGCGCCCAATTGACGTCGTCGTCGGAGAATATGTCAACATCCCGATCGAAGGCGATGGCGGTCTTGACCCGCCGGTACGATAGTGCGGCAGCCAGGCCATCGCGCACTTCGCCGGGATTACAGCGGTCGAATTGCAGATAGGCATGCATGCGCCGCCCGGAGGCGGGCACGTAAACGTTGCTGAGCGCTGGCGCCACGCTGCGAATCAAGCCGAACAATTTCCCTTCCATGGCCATGTTATCCGGCGTCAACATGTCGGTGAGGCCCGAAGCATAGTCGTGATAGAGCGCATCTTTGCGGCGCGTCACACAAGTCACCTCGCAAACCGGGGCAACGGTTTGCCCACCCATGTAGCCGGTGTATTCGCCAAACGGGCCATCGGCCTCCATGACCCCGGCGGGCACCCAGCCCTCGATCACCAACTCGGCGTCGGCCGGCACCATGATCTTGTCCCCATGCGTCACACTGGGAACGAGTCGCAAGGGCTCGCCGATGAGGGCGCTGGCGGCCGCCCAATGGCTCTCGGGATACTTGAGTTTGGCTTGGGTCCCCATCAGAACGGCGGGATGATGGCCTATCCAAAAAGCGATGGGACAGGCTTCGCCCTTAGACCAAAACTTCCGCAGGTTGCGCTCATTGTGAGTGCCGATGTAGGGAAAATAGGTCATGCGGCGCGGCTGCCGCAGCCAACAACGCTGGATCGCCGTGTTGTCGATGCCGGTGTCAGGATCGTAAGTGGTGGCATGGGCCGCCGTCAGGTACGGACCGGGGTCGAGCTCATGCTGCCAAACCCCCGGCAACCGCGTGATGTCGATGTCATCCCCCTGAGCGGTCACCGTCTGAACGGGAGCGTCTCCCGAGTCGACGACCGTGGGTTGTAGCGGAGTCGCCACTCTACCCGCATAGAACGCTGCGTTTCCGCGATGGTCGGCTAACCCCAACGCCGACGCGACCAAACTGCGCGCGGCCGTCAAGTTAGTCACCACCGGCATGCCGGCAATACTGCCGTCTTGGCGCTGTGGCTGATGAATGACCACGGGCGGGTAGCGGCGCGACCGGTCCAGCTCGTATTGCAGGGCCGTGATCCCGTGCTTGAGCGCGACAGGCTCCTTAACATGCCAAACCTGGTCGCCCAGCTCGTCCAAAAATGCGCGCAGCGTATGAATCATGGGTGTGAAGGATACCAGCCCGACCATATCTAACGGTAAAACTCGGAAGACTGAACCATTCTCGGCGCTACAATGAGGTCGTGAGCATGAGCCGTGACCAAATGCTGGAAGGGATGTATCGCCGCGACGAAGCCCTCAATGGCCGCTACATCGTCGGCGTGACCTCAACCCGAATCTACTGCTTGCCGGATTGCCCTGCCCGCAAGCCGAAAGCGGACAATGTGGTTTTCTTCTTGCGGGAGCGCGATGCCCATAATGCTGGCTTTCGTGCCTGCAAGCGGTGCCGGCCGGACAATTATTATCGCGGCATCGACCAAGATCATGCTGCATTGACCGACCTGATGGAACGGGTTCGCAAGGACACCGCCGCGTTCCCTAATGTGCGCTCGTTGGTGCGCGCGTCAGGCTTTGGCAGCACTAAGCTGACCACCCTGTGCGTCGACCACTTCCATCAGACGCCGGCCACGCTACTGCGGAGTTTGCGAGTTCGGCGGGCTTGCAAATTGCTCACAAGTCACGGCTTGTCGGCAACCGAGTGCTGTTTCGCCGCCGGTTTCGGCAGCCTGGCGACTTTCTACCAGCAGTTCGGTGCGGCCACGGGCATGGCGCCGGCAGCCTACGCCGGCTTGCCGGGAAAATCGGCATTCACCCTCACACTGCCGCGTGGCTACTCGAGTCGGGGTATGGCCGCATTGCTGGGCAGAGACCCACTGAGCACGAACCAGGGGTTTGCCGGCTCCCAAGGATTCAAGGCCGTCTCGTTGGCCGGCGCGCCGGCGCGCCTGGCCATCGAAGTGCGCCCGGCAAACGCCCACCTGCGCATCGAGGGCCGCGCAACACTACCGCCCGCAGCGAGTATTGAAGCCCATGGGGTCGCCCTGCGGCTCTTGGGCTTGCAGCAACACCGGCCAAGCGCCGCCGTCTTGAAGCGGGAACCGTGGGCCAGATTGGTGTCTTCGGCGGCCACGTTGCGTCCGGCTCTGTACACCACGCCCTTCGAAGCACTGCTATGGGCCATCGTGGGGCAGCAGATCAATATTCGCTTTGCCGCTACCTTGATCAGACGTATCAACGATCTCGCAGGAGAGCGAATTGACGCCTCCACGGTGCTGCCCGCCACAGCGGACGCGTTGGCTAAGGTGAAGCCCGGCGACTTGGCGAAATTGCAATGTTCCGGCGCGAAGGCCGACACCATTATCCGAGTCGCCCGCGCGATCAGTCGCAACGAACTGCCAATCGCCACGTTGTCCAGCGCGGGGGCGGCAGCGGCGCGGCAATGCCTTGTGACTCACAAAGGCATCGGCCCTTGGACCAGCGAATACGTGCTCATGCGCGGCATGGGCTTCGCGGACTGTCTGCCGCTCGGGGACAGCGGCTTGCGTAACGGTGTTGGCAAGTTTTTCAAGTTGCCAAAGCGCCCGGACAGCACCGAAGTGGCCGGCCGCATGGCTGCGTTTGCGCCTTACCGTAGTCTGGCGACGCATCATATTTGGATGAACCACTCGGGATGAAGCGATGACTGCGTGCTATTGGGATTCGCTAACCTCGCCGATCGGCCGGATTACCGTCGAGGTCAATACCTTGGGTGAGCTGTGTGCCATTCGTTTTCCTAAGGCTAAATCAGCGGGTAAGAGAAACCCGTTGCGTTGCCGAACCGCCGTCGAACAGCTCGACGAATATTTCTCGGGCCGCCGCGAGTTATTCACGCTGCCATTGGCCCTCAACGGCACGGCTTTTCAAACCAGCGTTTGGCAAGCCCTCTGCCACATCCCCTACGGCCAAACGATCAGCTATCGGGAACTGGCGACCCGGATTGGCAATCCGCGGGCCTCGCGGGCCGTAGGCAGTGCTAACGGCGCCAATCCCATTCCTATTGTCGTGCCTTGCCATCGCGTGATCACCAGCGACCAGCGCCTGGGCGGCTACGCGGGCGGGCTGGATGCCAAGCGGAAATTATTGGCGCTCGAAGGCGCCGCGCCGGAATTATTCTAACCCGCAAGCTACAATAACCGGGAATTAATAACCTGGCACGCCAATGACCGATGCTTTGGAATGCTACCGCTGCGGAACTTCACTGGAGGAGCTCACCTTACCCCTGCGGCGTTTGGAGCAATGTCCCCATTGCGAGGTGGAGCTGCACGTTTGCCGGATGTGCATTCACTACGCGCCGTCGCGGCCAAAACAATGCGCTGAAGAAGATGCGGAAGAGGTAACCAACAAGACGGCCGCGAATTTCTGTGACTTCTACGGCCCCGCCAAGGGCCGCCTGGACGCCAGCTTGCTGTCCGCCCATGAGCGCGCCAATGCGCAGCTCGATGCACTTTTCGGGACGTCCGGATCAGCCGTCGCTGATCCGGAACCCCGCACGGAAGCAGATGAAGGGTTGGCGGGCGCCGAATCCCTGTTCAAGAAAGACTAGCGCCGCTACTTGGCGTTGTTGATGTTTTCCCGCAGGCCTTCCTGCAGGATCCTTATCGCCTCATCGGCACGCCCTGTTTCCTTCAACGCGTCACCGAGCAACATGTATGCGGCATTGCGGATAGTGGGGTTATCAGTCTCCTTCAGCACTTGCTGGAAGACCCCGATGGCGCGCGCTTTCTCGCCCCGATTCTCGTAGACCTCCTGAATTTTCTGCATCTGAAAAATCGCCGCCTTTTCGGCATCCGAATTGATGTCATAGGTCGATTCGATGATGTCGAAGTAACTCGTCATGATGCCGAGGAACTGCTGCATCTTTTCCAGGTCCTCCGGCGCCTGCGCATTCACCCCGGCGGGGACCAGCAAACACCCGCTCAGGGCAATCAGAACTGCGAGTCGTTTATGCATTTTCATCGTGCTTCTCCTCTAGGTAAGCAAATAAGTATTCGGTGTCTAGCCCGGGATCGCGGCTCTGGGGTTCGGCCGCCGCGGGCTTGGGCCGCGCCGGCAAACTCGGCGCACTCACGGACTTCAACTGCGAAAAACTGGGCATGGATGTCGCTGGCTTCGTCGGCAAACTACGTGATAGCGCCGTCAGCGATGGCAACGGCGGGGTACCCGGCGTTGGATGGGATTTGTTGGTCAGCAACGGGGATACGGCAATCAACCCGAGCGCCACGGCTAGCGCCGCGGTGACGGGTCGCCAGACCCTTACCCAATCCTTACTCGGCGGCAGCTCGCGCGCCCGAGCCTTGATTCTCGTGGCCAGTCCCGGCGGCGCCTGCACGGCTTGGTATGCGCTGCGTTGTGGACGGTAGCGGCTATCGGGATCGACTGCTATTTCCTGCTCATTCATGCCCGGCCTCCTTTAATTTGTGCATGGCCTTATGCAAGAGTGCTTTCACGGTGCCGGGACGGCATCCCATCGCACTTGCGGTCGCTTCGACACTCAGCTCTTCGAATAACCTCAACACCACCACCTCGCGTTGTCTCGGCGGTAGGGCCGCCACCAGCTCACGTACCCACCGTGCCGCCTGCTCCCCGGCGATCTGCTTGTCCGCGGACATTGCAGGATCCGTTGGCTCATCTTCCAAGGGTTCCGCCGGGCGCTTGCGGTTAATTTCACTACAAACGTTGCGCGTCGCGCGGTACAGCCAGGTAAATGGCGCGGAGCGAAAGCGGAATCCCTTGAGGCCTTTGAAAGCCCGCAGAAAAACCTCCTGGCTTGCATCTTGCGCATGTTGCGGATCGTATAACCATACCAGCGCCAAGCGGTAAACCCGATCTTGAAAGCGGTGTACCAAAGCATCGAAGGCCGCCAAATCGCCATGTTGAAAACGCCGTACCAGTTCCGCATCGCTAGACACATCCACCATCGCGAATCGCTAATCACAACCCATTAGTGCATCCCGGCAGCATTCGGTTTATCGAACCTGAATATAATTGCTCTGCCGCTTGACATAACCGTCCCCTGCCCCAAACTGGGCATATCTTCTGAATCCACCCATGGTGAAGTTATGACGCTTAGATATTGCTTGTGTTTACTCGTCGGACTGACTCTGGCTGGCTGTGCCAGCCAAGGTACTACGCCAGGTACGGAGGCGTCGACCACTTACGAAACCTACGAACAGGGCACTATCGCTCGCGAAGCTGAAGCGTTCTTCGGCAAGGGTGCCGAAGGCTTGGCCGACGTGCTGAACAAGATTTTCAGCGAGAAGGGCCGGCCCAATGGATATATCAAAGGCGAGGAAGGCGGTGGTGCCATTGGCGTGGGGCTACGCTACGGTAACGGTACGCTGCATCTGAAAAACGGCACGACACGCAAAGTCTACTGGCGCGGCCCAACCCTCGGCATCGACCTCGGCGGTAACGCCGCTAAGGCGTTCGTGTTGATCTACGACCTGCCCGACGAGGCGAGCCTTTATCAGCGTTTTCCCGGGGTCGAGGGCAGTGTTTATTTCGTCGGCGGCGTCGGTGTCAACTACAATCGCAGCGGCGGCATTACCTTAGCTCCGATCAGGTTCGGGGTCGGTTGGCGGCAGGGTATTAACCTTGGCTATATCCACGTGTCCGACAAGCGCTCGTGGATACCGTTCTAGGATCCAGTTAGCTCTATAACGGATCTGATCCCGTGAGACCCTTTTTCGGCAGCGGCATTTTCGTGGCTTGCATTTTTGCCGTGTTTATCTTCGCCGGCTGCGCCACGCCCATAGCAGAGGCCGTGGGTGCGAGTTACGACCTTCGGTATACGGCCACCCTGCTACCCGCGGAGGGGAAGGCGCTAGTTTCGATTGAAGTGCGCCAGAACGAGAGCGTTCTCCATAGCGCCGACTTCGCTGTCGATGCCGAGCGTGTGGAGTTTGTCGAAGCGGACGGTCCTACGGATCTGGCGAACGGCCGCTTGCAATGGCGGCCACCCGCCGGCGGTGGCGCGCTCACACTGAAAATCGAGATTGACCACCGCCGCAACGATAAGGCGTACGACGCCCGGATGACGGAAACCTGGGCAGTGTTCCGCGCCGATGATCTGTTTCCGCCGGCGCGAACCGTCACAGCGCCTGGCGCGGAGAGCCGCGCTTGGCTGCGCATCGACGCCCCCGCAGACTGGTCGGTCGTCACGGCCTACGGTCGCGGCAGCGGCGAGTGGCTGGCCGTGAACAACCCGCTGCGGCGCTTCGATCGGCCGACGGGCTGGATCGCGGCCGGTCATCTCGGCGTCCGAGTGGATCATATTGCCGACACGGAGGTGATCGTGGCCGCACCGCGCGGCGAGCAGATGCGGCGCAACGACATTTTGGCGCTGTTGCGTTGGACGCTACCCGAAATCACCCAGGTGTTCGGATCGATACCCGCACCCCTGACCATCGTCGGTGCCGGCGACCCTATGTGGCGGGGTGGCCTTTCCGCCGCGACTTCCCTTTACATTCATTCGAGCCGCCCACTCATTTCCGAAAACGGCACGAGCACGCTGCTGCACGAGGTGCTGCATATCGCGATTGGCCGCCGCGGTGACGATTGGCTGGTAGAAGGCCTTGCGGAATATTACGCCCTCGAGGCATTGGTTCGTTCCGGCAGCATCAGCCAAGAACGCTATCAAGCGGCCCACCGGCAGCTGCAGAACTGGGCCCGGGAAGCCGGCAAGCTGCCACTTGAGAATTCCAGCGGCGCGCAAACCGCGCTTGCGGTCACGCTGCTCGCCGAACTGAACGCGCGGGTCCAGCGCGGCACTGGTGAGCAACGTAGCTTGGATGACGTCATCAAGCAACTTAACGGACCCGAATTGAACCTAACGGAACTAATGCGGGCCGCGCGCCGTGTGACCGATGAGCCGCTCGGCGACCTCGAGCGGCGTATGCATTCTTTGGTGGGCTAGTCATGTTGTCGGCCGGCCGCTGGCGAATTGCCTTGGTGGCTTGTCTCCTAGGTTGGCTTGGAATCGCATCCTTGGCCGGCGGCCAAACCGGCCCGCAAACCGCCGGCGATGTCGTCGCCTACCCCCTCGATTCCGCCGCGTCGCAGCTAATCGTGCTTGTGGGCCGCGCCGGCGCGTTGGGCCGTTTGGGGCACAACCACATCATCTCGGCCGGCGAGATCGAGGGCGTCGTCCATCGACACCCCGACCTTTCAAAGTCTAGTGTGGCGCTCACCTTGCCGGTAGCCGGATTCGTTATCGATGACCCGAGCCTGCGCCAGGCAGAGGGCGAGGGTTTCGGCTCCGTACCCGGCCAGAAGGATATCGACGGCACCCGGCGGAACATGACAGGGAACCGATTATTGGATGCGGCGAACTTTCCCGTTATTCGAGTTGACGGACGCCGGCTAGAAATCGACGCGGCTGGCGATGCGACGCTCGAGTTGAAATTGCAGGTGAAGAACACCGCCGCTATCCGCCGCGTGCCACTGACCGTCGTCATCGACGCTGACGAAATCGCCACGAGCGGTGCCGTCGTATTGAATCATGAGGAATTGGGACTGACGCCCTTCAAGGCCCTGTTCGGGGCGCTGCAGGTTGCGAGCCCGCTGACGGTGAGATTCTCGCTAAAGTTCCGCCGCGAGCCAGACGACTGAAGCGGCGGTTATTTGCCGATTGCTCGCGCGGCAGCGCGGGCCTCTTCCAACGACTCACTCATGTCGATGGCCATGGTTTGATCCGCCGGCATATTCTCCAAGGCACGAACATCCGTTTCGGTCAGCATCGGCAGCCGTGGCGCCGTTGCCTGGCTGCCGTCCTGTCCGCCCTTAAGCGAAGAGTACCGCCGTCGCCACGTCGCGATCGTCTGATGGAGTTCAGCGATTGTCGCCGCTTGCCGGTTGACAGAAGCTTCCAACTTCGAGATCACGGCTTGCTTCTCTTTGATCTTGCCCTCCAATGGAGCAAGCCGCTCGATATCCGAACGCAGACTATCGACGAGACTCTTGCGGGCATCTAAATCGGCCTGTAGCGCCTCAACCTCGCTGCCATCATCGCCCGCTTGCTCTTGCAATTCGGCCAGTTCGCCTTGCAATGCACTAATGTGCTGATCGGCCTGTCGTCGACTCTCTCGGAGCCGACCGATTTCCTCTTCTTTCGCCCGGAGGCTCTTCTTCATCTCGTCGCTACCGGCTGACTCCCGCCGTAACGCCGCGATCAGTTCGCGCTTGGTGTCTAGCTCGGCGGCAACTCGCTCCGTCTCGAGCTCCGCATCATGCACCTGCTGGCGCAGATCACCCGTTTCGCTAACTTCATCCTGCAACGCCGTAATGAGCTCTGCTTGCGCTTTCAGCTGCGTTGCCTGTGACTCGACGCGCTCATCGTGCGCGTTGGCAGAAGCTTCCAGCTCTACCACGCGGGCGCGTTGATTTTCCAGCTCATTGAGTAGCAAAGAAAGCTGTGAGCCCCAGTCCGCAAGGGAGTCGGTAAGCTGCTCTCTCAGACCCTCAATGGAGATATCCTTATCCATGGGGTTTCCACATAATTCCTTGATGTAGGCGACGGAAGGTGCCTGAAACCGGCTAGAATTACCGCGACTGGGTTCACATTCGAGCCACTGATCCCCGGACGGCACGGCCGCACTGGCTCCGCCGGCGGGGACTAACCTGCTAGCATATGGCTGATTTTCCATAATGGATAAGCCCATGATCGCGCCCTACAATTTGACCGTTATCCAACCCAATATCCGCCCGGTATTTGCCGGGGACGGTAGTTACCGCGCCGATGCGTTGCAGGACAATCTGGACCACGCCTGCGACTTGATTCGCACGGGCAGCCGCAACTTCAAAAGCAAGCTCTTCGTCCTGCCGGAGTTCTTTCTCCACGGGTTTCAACCCGGCATCCCCGTTGAAGGCTGGATCCAAGCCAGCATCAGTTCGTCCGGTGAGGAGGTCCGGACGCTGGGCCAGGTCGCGCGTGACACCGGCGCCTACATCAGTGGAATGATCTACGAAGTGATTGCCGAATACCCCGGCCGCTTCTTCAATACCGCAATCATCGTCGCGCCTGACGGCGAAGTGGTGTTACGTTACCGAAAGCTTTATGCGATGACCACGAAAACGCGTCCCGGCGACGTGTACTCCCAATACATCGAACAATTCGGCGGACCGGGCGCTTTGTTTCCCGTCGCCGATACACCCCTGGGGAAACTCGGTTGCCTAGTCTGTTACGACATCAACTTTCCGGAAGTGACGCGTTGTTTAGCGCTGAATGGGGCCGAGATATTTCTGCATTGCTCCAGCGAAACCCGCAGCCCTTACCACCTGCCTGATGGTGGCTGGACCATGGCACGCCGAGTCCGAGCATACGAAAACATGGCTTACCTAGCCATGGCCAATACGGGCCACAACATCGATCCCGGCGGATTTGAGGACAGGAGCCACGGCGAAAGCCAGATCGTCGACTTCAACGGTCGCGTCATGAATATTGCCAATACCAGCAATGAAACGATGATTACGGCTGAGATCGATATCGAAGCCCTGCGCAGGCGACGAGCGGAACCGCGTCTGAACTTCCTCGCCGAACTTTCCCCCGGTGTCCACGCACCCATTTACGCGCAGGCCAACTGTTGGCCCCTCGATCATTGGGCAACCACGCCGGTCACCTCAGTTGAAGAGAATCGAACGGTCGCGCGTTCGGTGATAGAGAAAATGACTAGCGCCGGAACATTCACTGCGCCGGGCAAATAGTACGAAGATCGAAATGATGATGCGGCGCCAAATTGTCCTCGGTCTGGCTTGCGCAATTAGCTTGATCGTCAGCGCCCTTGCGCAAACAAACTCGCCCCCGCAGATTCTAAGGAGCGGCCACTCGGGCGATGCGGATTCGGTGGATCCGCATCAAGCCTGGGCAGGTACCGCCGTCGTCGTGGTCAATAATCTATTCGAAGGGCTGTTGACCCTCGGCGCCGACGGTCGCCCGGTTGCGGGGATCGCCGAGGCCTGGGACGTCTCCACGGACGGCCTGCGTTACGAATTCCACCTGCGCAGGAATCTAAGATGGTCGGATGGCGCTCCGTTGTCCTCCGCGGATGTGGTCTACAGCCTGCGCCGCCTGGCCAACCCGGCGACGCGCGCCTCCCTGGGGGCCGCGCAAGTCAAGGCCATACACAACGGCGACGCAATTCTAAGCGGCACCCTGCCCGTGGATTCCTTGGGGGTCAGCGCCCCTAGTCCCGACAGAGTTGTTATCGAACTTGCTCAGCCGACGCCGTATTTCCTCACGGTATTGGCATTGCCCTCCTTCGCACCGGTGCCCGAGCACACGATCAAGACCCACTGTATCCAGTGGACTCAACCCGGCAACTTGGTCTCCAACGGTGCGTTCAAACTTGACCAGTGGATCCCGCAAGAGAAAATCGTGCTGGTCCGCAATCCGTATTTCCATGCGGCTGATTCCG
>JAHEKG010000273.1 GCA_024638475.1 Rhodospirillales bacterium
ACGCGGATAGTGCTTTGTAAGGTGCCGGCCAACGCTGTGACGGTAATCGTGCGGTTGGTCGGATCGCTGGCGGTCGATAGCGTCGTTGTCAGCTGGCCGTTGGCGTCCGTAACCGCCGGTGCAGGCGTGGCCAGGCTGCCGGAATCCGCCGAGAATATAATGCTGACGTCAGGCACAACATTGTTGTTGGCATCGAGTACCAATGCCGTGATGGTGGCGTTGGCCGAACCGTCAGAGGGCATTTGCGGGCTGCTCGTCAGCAGCCTCAGCGTGGCAATCACCGGGCCTGCGCCTGGACCGCCAACGCCGCCGCCACCGCCTAGGGAATTATCTGTGCCACCGCTCGAGCAAGCCGCTAGGGCGATTGCTGCCATGCCGATGAGCAAACTTCTGACCGTGCGCATATCCTGATCCTCTCTAAACCTTTAATCCCTAAGTTAGGGGTGAATTCCTTTTCTTTAGTTAAGATTCGCGCCTTCACGCAAAATCTTCGGGGTCACGAAAATCAAGAGTTCTGCTTTGTTGTTGATTTTCTGGTTGCTGCGGAACAAAACGCCGACTCCGGGCAGGTCGCCCAGTACGGGTACCTTGCTGTACGTGTCGCGGCGTTCGGTTTCGTAGATGCCGCCGAGCACCACGGTTTCCCCATCGTTGACCAACACCTGGGTAGTGACTTCCCGGGTATCGATACTCGGTACGAAGCCGCCCGTGGCGCTAGGCACCAACTCACCGACGCTGTCCTGTTTCACGATCAGATCCATGATCACGCGGTCATCCGGAGTGATTTGCGGTGTGACCGTCAGGCTCAGTACTGCTTTCTTGAACTGGGTGGTCGTAGCACCCGAAGACGAGGATTCCTGGAAAGGAATTTCTACGCCCTGCTCGATGTTGGCCTCTTTCTGGTTGGCCGTAATGACACGCGGCGTTGAAATAATTTCACCGCGGCCTTCGGCCTGCAGTGCGGACAGTTCCAGATCGACCAGATAATCGGAGTCCAGAATCGCCAGTGCGACCTGTCCCGCCGGGCTGGCGACCGGTAAATTGACGTTATACCGGTCGTTGATGTTGCCGACGTTGACGGGGAATGGCTGGCCGGTCGTCTGCAAGTTGTCCAACGCGGAGCTGACGATGGCTTCGGAACCCGTGCTGTTACCCGTCACCGAGAACAGGCCGTCGCTGGAGTTGCGTTCCACCTTTGTGAAACCGAGCCGGACGCCTAATTCGCGGCTGTAATCGTCGTTGACGATGACAATGCGCGACTCGATGAGTACCTGCCGTACCGGCACGTCCAGCGTGGCCACGAGGCGGCGGATATTAGCCAGCCGATCGGCCGTGTCCTGAACGAGCAGGGTATTCGTGCGTTCGTCGATGCCGACACTGCCGCGGTCGGAAATCAGCGGGTTGTTGGAGCTTTGCCCACCGATGAGTTCGGCGAGATCCGCAGCCTTGGCATAGTTGACCTGCAGGAACTCGGACCGCAATGGTTCGAGGGTTTGGATATCCATGAGCGCTTCCAGCTCCGCTTTCTCGCGGGCCGCGATTTCCTCGGCCGGGGCAACGATGATGACGTTGCCATTTCGGCGCATGTCCAGTCCCTTGGTCGTCATAAGAATATCGAGCGCCTGATCCCAGGGTACGTTTTGCAAGCGGAGGGTGACGCTGCCGGCAACAGTGTCGCTGACGACAATGTTCAGGCCGCTCGTGTCGGCCAATAGCTGCAGCACGGCGCGAGTTTCGATGTCCTGGAAGTTCAGGGTTAGCCGATCACCCGCGTATTCCTTTTCCTCGTCGAAGGGGCTGGTGGCTTCCTTCTCTTCCGGTGGCGGCTTGAGCTCCAAGGTGAACAAGTTGTCGGACTGATACGCGACTTGGTCATATTCGCTTTCGGCGCTGATCACAAGTCGGCTGTCGCGATTCATTCGCAAAGCGTCAACGGTGACCACCGGGGTAGCGAAATCGGTGACGTCCAAGCGGCGCATCAACTCGCTCGGCAGGTTGGTGTCTTTGAAGTCGACGACGACGCGGCCGCCCTCTTGGCGAACATCAACGGTGGTTCGCGGATCGCTAAGTTCGACGACAACCTGGCCAGCGCCGCCCGGACCGCGGCGGAAGTCGATGTTGTTGATCGCCCGTGGTCCGCTGCTACGAGTTGGCGCGGCGTTCGCTGCACCGGTGGTTGCGTTTGACGGGCTGAACGCCGGAGCGGCGGCCACAGCCGGACCGTCGCCCAATGTGACGTAGATTGAATTACCGACGACCCGGGTCTGGTAAGGCACCATGGTATCCATATTGAGCACGACCCGCGTGCGGCCGTTCGCTTCCGCGGTGAGGATCGTGTTCAACGCGCCGGTCTTGACATCGGTGCGCCGGTTTTCCAACGCAAGCCCGGTGCCGGGAAGATCGAGGGCGATCCGCGCGGGCGTATCAATCGTGAAGCTCAGCGGTTCGGGCGCAGCCTCGCTCAACACCAATTTCAACTCCAGGCGTTGGCCGGGGAGGGTGTTCACCTCGATGTCCTGCAGCACTCGGCTGGGACCGTCCTGCGCCTGAACTGCAGCTGCTAAAAACCCCAATGCTAGAAAGCCACCGAGTAGTCGATATATTGATCTCACTGCGGTGCCGAAACTGACGTTGCGGTGATTATTGTTAGCCATACGCATCATTCCATGTACTCCCGTTTCCTCATCTTCGGTGGCGCTAGTCTGTCAGTGCCACTGCTGCGGGGCGCTCTAAATAGCCACCGATACCGTCGGAAATAATCTCAACGAGTTGAATATCTGATTCTGTGATCGTCATGATTCGGCCGTAGTTTTGGCCCATGTGGTTGCCGACGCGGACGCGGTGGATCAAGCCGTCCGCGGTCTGCACCAAGCCGAAGGTGCCGTCCGCGATGGCCAGCGTGCCCACCATCCTCAACGTATCCAGTGGGAATTGTTCGAGGAACTCCCGCGGCCGGTTCGAATCTGGGCCCTGGACGGCGTCCGGGTTGTTACTGACGCGCACCTGCGGCACGTCGGGCGCAAACGGCGAGCGGACGCCTTCTTTCTCGGCTTCGTAGGCAAACGTTGGCGTTGGCTTGATTTCCGGCAGTGGCTCGATACGGCCGCCGGGGCGGGCTTTGACTTCATCGACATAGGCACGCAAATCTTGCATGTCACCGCCGCAGGCGCCAAGGCCTAACGCCAACACCAATAATGCCAAGCAACGCGCTGCTGCGATTACTGGGTGGGGACTCATCCTTCAGCCTCCTCATCCAGATAGCGGTACGTCTTTGCGGTGACATCGAGAACCAACGCGTCGGGCACCGATGGGTCGCTCGGCCGCATCGCTACGTCATGCAGGGTGACGATGCGCGGCAGGGCGGCGATGCCGCTGACAAAATTTCCTAGCTCGTGGTAACTGCCCGTTAGCCTAATCTTGATGGGCAGCTCTGCGTAGAATTCCCGCTGCACCTCACCGAGAGGTTGGAACAGCTTTTCTTCCAAGCCGGCGGCCAGACCGGTTTGGGAAATATCCACCAGCAGATTCGGAACCTCGGTCTTACCGGGTAATTGGCGCAGCATGGCGCCGAAAGACCGCTCGATCTCGGCTAACTGTGCTTTATAGGCGTCGAAGTTGGCCGCCTTGCGCTGTTTTTGTTCAAAAGTTGCGCGCAGTTCCGTTTCTTCGCGTTCCGCGCGTTCCAGTAACGGTTTTTCCGTTTTAATGACGAAGGTATAAATTCCGCCGCCGATGACGCCGGCTAATACCAGAACGACCGTTATTATTCGAATCGATAGCGGCCAACGGCCCGGGTCGCTCGTATCGAGCGTTTGTAACTCTTCTATGAAACTCACTGCAGGGCCTCCCCAAATTCTTCTTCGTCATCCATCGCGATCTGTTGCGCGAAGACGGTAAATTCTGCGTTGCGGGATGGGCCGTCGTTGACGGTCTGGACAACATCTAGGCCTGGGTCCCGGAGCCAACTGGATGCATCTATGTTGCGCATCAGTGCCGATACCCGAGTGCTGGATTGGGCGGCGCCTTTGATTTGTACGCGCCGGCCGCTTTGCGAGACTTCCGTTAAGTAGACGCCCTCCGGGAGAGTGCGTACCAACTCATCGAACAAATGCACCGATTCGGGGCGTGACCGCTGCAGTTGCTCAATGATCTCCATGCGCGCGAGCAAGCGCTCCTTCTGATTCTCGAGCCCGAGAATCTCGTCGATCTGCTTATCCAGCACCGAGATCTCGGTTTTCAATAAATCATTACGCGCTTGCTGGTCTTTGATCCAGCCTTGGTAAGTGAACTTCGCGCCCAATGTCACAATCGCGCCTAAGGCGACGGCGATGCCCAAGGCGGCCAAAAATTCTTTCTTGCGCTGTTCGCGCTGCTCGGCGCGCCAAGGCAGAAGATTAACGCGTGGCATTAGTCAAAGCTCCTCAATGCTAGCCCACAAGCCGTCAACAAAGCCGTGGCATCCTTGCGCACACCTTGTGCTTTGGCACGGGAAGACAGTTTCATTTGGCCGATCGGGTCACCGATTCCAGTCGGAATACCGACGCGGCTACCGATCACCTCGGCGACACCCGCGATGTTAGCGCAGCCCCCGCATACTAAGATTTGGTCGGGCTGCTCGCGGCCGGAACCTGAAGCCAAGAAGAATTGGAGCGATCGACTGACCTGTTGGGACATATCGTCGATAAAAGCGTCCAAAACCTCCGGCTGATAGTTGCTGGGCAGGCCGCCTTCCTTCTTGGCACGGCCGGCATCTTCCATG
>JAHEKG010000274.1 GCA_024638475.1 Rhodospirillales bacterium
TGCCCGAATTCGGTTTTCTTCGCGTATTCCTCATCTAGGTGCAACGGCTGATGGTTGTGAGTCAGGGCGCAGAAAAGGACGTTGTCGGCCTCCGTCACCGTGCGGGTTAGGCGATGTTTTATCACCGCGCCAACCTGAGCCTCTTCGAAATAGATTCCCGGCATGGTGTTGCCCTTTCGTTGATCTTACCGCGTCAAAGATAACGCGGTAACGCCGCCATTTGCGGGTCGTGGATGATCCGGACGATCCGCGCCAAGGCCTGCACTCGTTCCCGGGACGGCGGCAGGTTGCCCAACGACTCGAGGGCCTCCGGCAGCTTGCCGTGCCGGGCCAAGCCCCACGCAACGTCGCGTTGCGCCGCGCGTTTGATCGACTTGCCGCCCAACTCCGCGTCCATCGGGATGGTTGTTAACACCTTCGAGGCCAACTCGAAATCTCCGGCAAAGCCCGCCGAACCGGCGACTTCGTAATGCGCCCAAGCCCGCAACGAGGCCTCCGGCTCAGTCTCGGCAATAGTCAACGCAACAAGCAATAGTTCCACTGCCCGTGCGTACTGCTTACCGTCGGACAGTGCCGTTGCCACCCGGCTGAGCGCCCGGGCTTGCTCCTGCGCACTGCGCGCCTGCCGCGCATGCCCCGCCGCATCGTCGAACAAGGCCAGAGCCCGGGCGTCGTTGCCGTGATTAACGTGAAACGTGCCGATCATTCTCAACGCGCCGGCGATGAAATAACCGTCATCCTGCCCCCGCGCAATGACCTCGGCTTCCGCCAACAATGCTTCAATGGCCTCGCCACGATCCGCGGGTGCCAGGCCGGCGACCTTCGATCGCGCCGTCGATCGATAATACGGCAAGCCCATGGTGATGCGCGCGATAGTGGCGACGGCGGCGTCGAAATGCCCGTTAGCAGCCTGGTGGGTAGCGATTTCATTGAGTGTCCGGGCCTTGTGCGACGCCAAGAGGTAGCCGGACGACGGCATCTTATCGGTCACCGCAAGGGCAGCCTTCGCGGCATCGATCCCGGCCCGCAAGCTGGCAAACTTGCCGGTCAAATCCCAGCGGGTATTGTCGTCCTCGATGGCAAGCAGTAACTCTTCCCCGGACATCACGATCTGCTCAACTGCGGCGATATCGCCAAGGGCAACCAACGCGTTACCGATGTCGACGAGCGACTTGGCTTGCGCCGTCACCGCCTCCGCCGCCATGGCTCGATCCCGGGCCTGGTGCAGTAAGGCAAGGCCGCCGTCATCTCGACCCGACACCTGCATCGCCAACGCGGTTTCCACAGCCGCCGCGATCCAGTCATGATCGTCGCCCACTTCTTGTAGAGCTGCCTCGGCGAGATCCAACACACATTGCTGACGAGGCGCGGCTTGACATTCCGTCCATGGGTCGTCGGCATGGGTTGCTGCACCCACATGCGGCGCGTCAGGCTCACAACCTGCAATGAACAGGATGGCGGCTGCTGGGACGGCAAACCACCCCACCGAATGGTTTTGGGACATGCGGGCTAGCCGACGACGTTCAAGCACCGCGCGCGCTCCTAGGCCGGCTGCGGATCAGCCGCCGTGAATTTTTGGGTGTTGAACATCACCGTGGCACCCATCACGAAGAGAATAAAGACCAAGGTCATCAGCTCGGCAAACTGTACCGGCTTTACCCAGACTTCCGGGTATAAACCCCAGCGCGAAAAGGCCTCAATCGGTAACCAGAGAATATGCGCCGTCGGGATGGCGTAACGGAACGCCGCACCGAGCCCGCGAATTTTACGCAGCTTGTTAACGAGATAGACCCCCCAAACGACAAAGCCGACGGTAATGACCATCGCCGCCACGGAATCGTACCGGATGAGGCGCGGGTCGTTGATGAAAATGGCGCAAATATAGATGAACCAGATCAGAAACACCGTTTCGATCGCCGCGGTTCTCGCATGCTGGCGTTTGTAGCCGGCCGTCATGCGCCCCGGCCGCATCTTGAAGTTGCGATGGAACCACATGAACATGCGGCAGCGGGTGTCCTTGTTCGCGCCCAGAAAGAATAACAACACGATCACGAGCAACGACGTCGACTGGATCATCAACAGCCCCGGCATGAGAATCGCCATGCCGTCATCCATCACGGGTTTCAATTCGAGCCAATGACCGAAATACTCCCAGGTCCATTCGAAAATCCCCACCCAGATTAGCGAGCCGGCCAGATAGCCCAGGATGGTTGCCTGATTCTCGTCGCGTTTGAGACCTATCCAGAGGAGCACGAGACCGGCGGCGCCAAGTACGAGGGACATGGAGGAATCGAGCAGCGAAATACCGCCGGTGAGATGACGCTGCAGCACGACAGCGGAATGCCCCACGGCGAGGCCGAAAAACACCATCAACAGCCCGAACCAGCCGGCAAGCGAAGAATTCTCGAGGCGCGCGGCGAGATTTTGCATACAGACACCCTCCAATTGACAAACCCATGGACCCGGCCAACTTTAGATTGGCTGAATCACACGGTCTTAATCACCTATTACCCTGTTTTTCAAGAATTGGCATTCATGGCGCACAAATTGGCCGGCCATCGGCGGGCGATGGTACTCTAAATGCATGACGGGCGATAACTCTTGAAAACGCAGACAGGGTGGTGGAGCGCATCCCGGATTCGCTTACGTTTCAAGGGTTTCCTGCCACTGGCGGCACTCATCTCCGTCGCTATCGCAGGCACCAGTGCGCTCTCGCCCTTGGACGCCGATACCGAAGCCGAACTGCGCGGCCTGTTTCCGGAGGCCGCTAGCTTTGCGGCCAACAAAGGGCAACTCCCGCATTTCAGGGTGTACCAGGGGGAGGAGCCGACACTGGTCGGGTTCGCCTATTACACGACCGACATCGAAAAACTGGAACGCGGCTACAAGGCGCCCATCAATTTTCTGGTTGGGATGACGGTGGTCGGGGAGATCGTCGGCATCAGGCTGATCGAACACGACGAGCCCTACGGCTATTTCTCCATCGAGACCGACGACTTTAGCGCCCAATTCGAGGGCAAGAGCATCCTGGATCGCTTCCGGGTTGGGCGCGATATCGACGCGATCTCCAGCGCAACCATCACCATCGCCAGCGCGGCACGCGGCATCCGTAATAGCGGCCGACGAATCGCTCGGCAATTCTTGGCCGAAGGCGGTAGCTGATGCCCGTTCGCCAACTCGTCTGGGCAGCGGCTGTGATTTTGAGCCTCTGGTTCACCGGCGTCGCCGCCCAGGACGATGCCGCCCCGGCCGAACCCCTACCGTCGGCCGGGCTGTCGCTGGAGGACCTGGATGCGGCCATGGCCGCAGACGACCGCCCTACTCTAGCCGCAGTACTCCAGGAAGAAGCCCTTGGCTTGTTGCCGCTGGCGGGTTTTCTCGCGCTGGCGTTTTGGAGCTTCTTCACCAAGAGTGAGCGCCTCAAATACGTCACCCTGGCCGTGGCCGTGGTGTATCTCGGATTCGCCAAGAACAACATGGTGTCCGTCGTCGATATCCTGAGCGTCGTCGGTTGGAATTTTCCCGAATTCGAATACAGTATTCGCTGGTATGTGCTGGGTCTATTGGCCGTCGTATCGACGGTATTGTGGGGGCGCTTTTATTGCGGGCGAGTGTGTGCCTTTGGCGCATTGACGCAACTGATGGACCGCATCATTCCGTCACGGCTGCGGGTGGAGCCCCCGCCCTGGCTGGAACGGCGCGCCGGCTATATCAAATACGCCATCCTTGCCTTTGCCATTTTGTATTTCATCATCACCCGGGACAATTCCTTTTACCGCTACATCGAACCCTTTTGGATGTTCACGTTGTCAGGCACACCACTCATGTGGACGTTGCTCGCCATGCTGCTGTTGGCCACGGTGTTTGTCCGTAATCTGTATTGCCGCTTCTTGTGCCCGTTGGGTGCGGCCCTGGGTGTCCTCTCTAGCCTCACCGTGTTTCGCATCAAGCGCTGGCAGGAATGCCAGGGATGCAAGATCTGCGAGCGGGCTTGCGAGTGGGGTGCAATCCGGGGCGGAAAGATCATCAAGAGTGAGTGCGTTCGCTGCGACGATTGTGAACGCATCTATGCGGATGAGGCGGCCTGCCCCCATTGGCTGTTGCTGAAAAAACGGGCGCGAAAAGAGGAGCGCTATCGACTGGCCGTGGTGCATACCGACAAGGGCGGGGCGTCGTGAGATCCAGCGTCGTCAATGCCGTGGCGCTGGCCCTGCTGGTTAACGCCGCGGTGGCCGAGGAGCATCCGTGCTTGTCCTGGGAGGACATGCTCGCCGAGGACAGCATCAGCAACGTCGGCATCGGCGGCCCGGGCGGCAAGACGGGCATCCTCGTGAGTTTTATCTACATCAATCCACCGGGGCTCGGCGAGTGCGTGGTCGGTGAAGACGCCTACGGACGCTTGAAGGCAGACACGCTGCAGGAAAACATTCACGGTTTCTGGGTTGGCGCGAGCGGCCAGTACGCGAGCGTCTTCAAACCCAAGGACTATTACCTCGTCCAGGCCGACACCAAGCTGAGTTTGACGGCCGAGCCCACACCCACCACGCCGAGCCTGATAGCCGGCGCACCCGATTCTCGAGCCCAGTACCTGGTCTTTTTCGAGGGCGAACTCAACCTCGAAGATCCCATCACGATTTTCTTCCAGCGCGGAGACGCCACTTATTCCACGGAATACTGGCTCGAGGAGAAATACGTTCGCTAACCGTCCCGCCTCAAGAGGAGTACCTTGCTAAGGAAAGAATCAGTCGG